>JBDTZW010000081.1:0-28472 GCA_040004905.1 Acidobacteriota bacterium | reverse complement strand
TTGACCACTCGTTGAAATACAGATGATAGTCGTATGGATTTTTGGGAAGCGTCCACTGATCGAAAAGTTCGTCCATCACAAGAAAGCCCATCCGATCGGCCAGGTCAAGAAAATCACCCGCCGGATTATGAGAATTGCGGATGGCGTTGACACCGAGCTTTCTCAATTCGTTCAAACGCCTTTCCCAAACCGCGAGCGGCACGGCCGCACCGAATGCGCTGCCGTCATGATGCAGACACGCACCTTTTATCTTGAAATTTTTGCCGTTGAGCCAAAACCCGGTGGCCGGATCGAAATGAAATTCGCGGATGCCGAACGGAATGATTTGCTCATCGAGAGTTTTTCCGTTCGAGCGTACTCTGACGACGGCCTTATAAAGAATGCCGTTTCCGATATCCCAAAGCTGAGGGTTATTTATGCCGAACCTCGTTGAAGCGTCGAATGTCTGACCACCACCGATGGGGGCGGACGGACTTGCACCGTGTCCTACCCTCTTGCCCTGAGGGTCAAGGATGTCAACCTCAAGCGACGCAGGCTGCGCCGTGCTGCCCTGGTTGACGATCTCACTCGAGACAACGATCGACGCAGAGTTTTTGTCTATCCGCGGCGTGGTGACGAACGCACTCCAAGTGGCAAGGTGAACGGCGTCGATCGTTACCAGCCGAACGTGTCGATAGATACCCGCACCGGTGTACCATCGCGAAGCAGGCTGCCCGGAATTGTCCGCTCGCACGGCAATAACATTGTCTTTGCCAAAATTGAGATGGTCCGAAAGGTCGTATCCAAAACTGACGTATCCGTACGGACGACGACCTAAGTGAAAGTTGTTGATCCACACATCGCTGTTCGCCATCACTCCGTCAAATTCGATAAATACTCGACGCGCGGATTGGGTTGCCGGCAAAGTAAAATGCTTTCTGTACCATCCGATCCCGGCCGGCAGAAATCCACCGGCACCGCCCGTCGGATTTTTTGCATCGAACGGCCCCTCGATGCTCCAGTCGTGAGGGACATCGACCTTTCTCCACGTCGAATCGTCAAAGGTCGGTTGTTCAACGCCTTGGGAATCAGATCTGAGGAAGAGCCAGTCTTTATCAAAAGAGGCTGTGACTCGCGATTGAGCAGAAAGGGTAAGACTCGAGACAAACACGAGCGAGACGATCAACAAGAATTTCAGCATATAATATCTAGTGCCGCTCCTACGGAGCTGGGTTGTATAAACTGGTCCGTTCTACAAACATTACGCCCCTATGGGGCTGCCCTTGCAGTAAGGTGGGTCTTATCTCTCGGTCACTTTCCACACTTTGAAATTGTCGTAGGTGATCAGCGAGACACCTTCCATCGATCGAAACCCGATACGGCCCGCTCCGAGCGGAGTGCCAGTATCATCCCATTTGAAGATCACCTTGCCGTTGATCTCGACCTCGATATGTCCGCCCGATTTTAGAATGCGAACGTGATGCGTAACATCGGTCGGTCCGGTTGTCAGGCTTTCTCCTTCGGCGACGAGAGCAAATCCGGGGTTTTCGCGCATGCGGTTCGAGATGCTTTCTTCCATCGTGTTTCGGCTCCAATACGAATCCGAATAGTTTGCGATCTCGCCGCTGTGATACGTTTTGTAATCCGCCTGTCGCGGCGGCAGAGTAAGATCAAAAATGTCTTCGCCGTTCTTTCCCGTCGCGCAAAAGAAAAGAATGGTCAGGCCGTTGGTCGACCCGTTCGGACTCATGTCAAATTCGGCAAGGAAATCCGCTGGGAAGATATTGCGGTTCCAGATCACGAGATGCGATCGCCCGGCCGTAGCGATCGCTTTGCCGTTCTGATCGAACGGAACCGGTGATGCCCGCAATTTCCCGTCGCTAATATCAACTCCGCCATTTCCCTCGACGATCCAGTCCGCTTTTGGATCAGGCTTACCAGTTCGTTTCCAACTCCCATCGGCTTGCTGTTTTATAAAGTCTCTTTCAAACGCGATCTTTTGCGGTTTCTGAAAATCGTCAGAATAGACGGGAGTAAGTTTGTAACGCGAAACATCGATCGGGGCGTTGGAAATGATTTGCCGCTTCACGGTTGCGTCCTGAGCGTAGATGGCGCTTGCACAAAATAAAGCGAATAGCACGGAACCGAACTTCCTTATCTTTGCGTCTTTGCGACTTCGCGGGAAATTGTCTCCCGCTATGTCGCGAAGCCGCAAAGGAAAGCAGAAGGCTTTTCTAATTGAGCTTTCCATTTTCATCAAGCTCGAGTCGGAGATAATCGTATTCGACGCCGTTCATTACATTTCCGGCGGGCACGATCAGCTTGAGAACGTTCCTGCCGGGCTTCATCAAAGACGCGTCAAACGAGATCGGAATTTCCTGCCAATAGCCGCGAACCGAGTCGCGATGGATAACGCTTGTGTTCGGAAGGTCGGCGATGACGCCGATCTGCTGGTCGTTCATCTTAAGCGTCAGAGCTTTTGTCTCGATGCCCGCAAGAGCGACGCGGAGCGTAGCTTTTCCTTTTGGGTTGCTCGGCAGATCAAAGCTGATAGTCCACGTGGTTTCATCACCGCGACCTTTCCCGCTGTCGTCTTTTGCACGCGGCACCTGCATCAGATTCCAATCTTTACGAAAATCGCTTTTGCCGATCGTGAAATTGACGTCGTTAGGAAAGTCTTTCGGGTATTGGTTATACAAACCCCACTGCCAGTAGTGATCGCCGTGGAGAAATTCGCCTGCAGTTCGATCGGGAATGCCGATCTCCCATAGCTGCCGTCCAAAACGCACGGGCTGCCAATCCAGTTTGCCGAGATCGACAGCTTTTCCAGCGACAATGGTGATATCCGCTTTTGAGTATTCACCAAGCACCCCGTCGGCAAACGCGTGAAGCGTGTAAGTGCCGGGGCGAATATTCTTGATCGAGAACTTACCATCGGAATCGCCGCGGACCCAGAACTGATAATACTTTCCGTCCCGCTGCCAATCGATCTTTTCGCCATTGGCCAAGGCGTAATCAGGATGTGCCAGTCCGACGAGAAGGTTACTCATCTTATTCACCGGATCTTTGAGAACGATCTGTCCGGAAACGCCCCCGCGGTCCGATCTTCCCGGGTATTCGGTGTCGGCGGCCCAATTGTAAACCCATGCGCGCTGTTCGTTCGCCGCTTTGGCCATCGCGTCGCGCCACATTGATTCGTGTGACGAACCGGAATTCATATAGAGCATGAAAGGCCCGATCGTCTTTCGCCAATCCTCACCTTTTTCAACGTCGGCGACCGTGCCGCCGTAATGAGGGCCTTTCCAGACATTGAGGATCGTCGCAGGAGCAGGTGCCGTCAGGCTGTCGGTAAAGGTCGCGTCGCGATGAGCGATAAGTTCGAGCTTGGTCGGGCCCCCGCTCATGTATTCGTTGCTGGGGTTGATCAGCCAAATGCCGATCTTATCCCTGGTCGACGACCATCCGTAGGCGGGCGTATCAAATTGGATGGCCGAGTAATCGTACTTGTGCTCGACCTGTCCTTTCATCACGCCGCTGTTCATCAGGCGTGCTTCTTTCATGTTCATCACCGTTCCGTGATTCCAATCGTCGGCCGTGATCATCTGCATGCTGCGGCGACTGTCGACCGTCATCCAGTCGAAAATGTCGTCGTTGAGTTTGATCACGAATCGGCCGACAGGATAAGCGAGCCGCGGATATTCCGGCCGATGATGAAGTATCTCCTCGAGATAAAGTGCCGAGTCACCTCTGGGGAGCGAATAACGGATCTCGATGTCGGCGGGAACACTTTTGACATCGCCGTCATAAGCAAAATGGATCGCGACAGTCGCTCGCTCGCCGCCGCTGCTTTTTGGATCAAGGATGACGGAGGCTCTGCTCCTCGGGCCGAAAACCATATTGCTCGCCGGCAGCGCCCAAAAACCATCGACGCCCATCGGGCCGAGCAATTCGCGATCTCTGTATTGGAGAGTCGTAAGCGATGCGGAAAGTTTATCGATCCTGGTGGTAATGATCCCGTTCGCGAGAGTGAAATACGTGAGGTTGTCGGTCAGCGTTACGGGAGGTTGGGCACGGCCATTCGACACCGCGTTGACGAAAAGGATTTGTAAGATAATTGCTGCAACACTGGCGACCGTTCTCATGATCCTTCTTCTTGTCCTTTTCGCTGATAGATATCCTCGATCAGCCGCGAAACCTCTCGGCCGGTCTCGCCATCGACTTGGGGCTCGCGGCCGCTTAAAACAGACGACGTAAAATCTTCGATCAGCGGTTGATGGACGTTAGCGGTGGGTTTGTGGATCTCGACTCGAGCATCGCCGCCGGATCGGATCGTCATCTCACTGCCGTTGAGGATCAGGATATGTATCGAGCCCCTCGTTCCATAGATATCCAGCGTATCCTGCGGCTCGATCGCCGCATGTGTAACCGTCACTGACGCAGAGACGCTATTCTCAAACCGGAGCAGGACCGACACGGTATCTTCGACCTCTCGCGAAAAGATTTCGTTAGAAACTATCGCCTCGTTTTGGACGATGGCACCAAATAGATGGGTGAGTATCTCGATTCGGTGACAGCCAAAGTCGATTAGCGGCCCTCCTCCGCTTTTGCTGCGGTCAAGCAGCCAACGTCGCGGATGATCAGGCGGCGGATCGAAATATTCAAACGCGTTTATTTGGGCAACAGTGATCCGCCCGATCTCGCCCGCTTGAATTATTTCTCTCACGCGAACTATCAGCGGGTAGAATCGCCGATAGTACGCAATTCCGAGCTTGACGTTATTCGCCATGCACGCGGCTATCATCTCATTGCACTCTTTCGTATCGAGCGCCATTGGTTTTTCGCACAGAACGTGCTTCCCTGCGTTCGCGGCGGCGATCGTTTGATCGGCATGAAGATAGACAGGTGTAGCGATGTAGACCGCGTCGATCTCGTCATCGGTGATCTGTTCACGCCAGTCGGCAAACCATTTTCGAACTCCGAATTCCTTTGCGAATGCTTCCGCTAGATCCGACCGCGAGCGGCTGATCGATACCAGTTCGCAATTAGGCAGATCGAGCAAGGCCGGAGCAACACGCTTTCGAGCGATGTCGCCCGCACCAATTAGTCCCCATTTCAGCACCATTGTTACAATTCTCTTTGTTCGGCGGTTGCGATCTTTATGTCCTCAAGGCTGCGCATTTGAGCGGCGGAGAAATTCGTTACATTCTTCAGCGAGAACAATTTTGCCCCGCCCGAAAGTTGAGCATTCGCTCGAAAGAATTCGGCGTTTTTCACGTCCTCCAGGACGAATGCCGGCCGAAGGTCTTCTTTCTCGAACGATACCTCGACTTTATCGAACATGATTCCTTTTACATGACGAATATAAAAGCCATATGCGGGAATTCCGCCGAACATACTTGGTTCGGGATAGCTCTTCTCGTTTTCCGGTACCACGCGCGCCGCGTCGTCCTTCGTGCCGCCGCCCTTGTAGTGAATCCGGATGTTGCTCAGCTTAACATCCTCAATATCGTGGCCGTTGAGACCCGCAATGATCGAAGCGTATTTCGATTCCGCATCGGATACCACCACATTGCTGATGTTCACGCGGTGAATACCGCCGATCGGCGTTCCCTCCGGTCCCCGCCGGCGTGCTCCCGATCTAATAAAGATCGGAGCCGTCGTGATGTCCCGCATCGTTATATTTGAGATGGAGACGTCCTCGATAAAACCGCCGTCGACCGTCTCGAGAGCCAAGCCGCGGCAATGGACAAAGTTCACGTTCGAGATCGTGATGTTCTTAAATCCGCCGTTTGATTCGGTCCCAAATTTCAGACGTCCAGTCGGCCGGTCCTTGTCGGGCGCAAATTCCTGCGTGGTTTTGAACGTGCCGTCGAGAAATGTCCCGAGATCGAACCCGGACACCTGCGAATTAGTGATCGTCACATTCTCGGTCGCCCGATTAAATCCCAACGCATAAGAGCTCTTCAGAACTATCGCATCGTCATTTGGCGAATTGATGGATGAGTCGGAAATGTGCACGTTTCGACATGCGTCGATATCAAACCCGTCGCGGTTCGTATCAACCCGAAGATTGTCGATCGTCAGATTGTCGACGCCGGTCGCGAGCAAAGCAAAATGGCCTCCCTGAAAGATCGTAAAATCCCGGAGGGTAACGTTTCGCGAAAGCTTCAGCGAGATAGCCTTGTTGCCGAGGGTATTCATCTCTTTAGCGTCCGAGGATTCGCCGAGCGGGGAAACATTGGTTCCGAGACTTGCCGGTGTCTCGCCTGCGGTTCGAGCCTTGCGCGGGCCGGGGCTTCGCCTCGTTAAACCTCTGCCGTCTATCTTTCCCTGGCCGACAATCGCGACATTCTCGACGCCTATCCCCCAGACCAGGCTGTTCCGCCAATGCGAATGCCCGAAGTCCTGATACATGTCGAACTCATTCTGTTCGGGCGTATCATAACTTCCTCGATCTGTTTTAGGATCGGCCGCAAGGATCGTCGCTCCATTATCGAGATAAAGTGTGATGTTGCTTTTCAGACGAATTGAAAAGCTGAGATACGTACCGGCAGGAAAGAAGACGGTTCCGCCGCCTTTTGCTGCGGCAGCATCGATAGTCTTGTTGATCGCGTCCGTATCGAGCATCGTACCGTCGCCTTTTGCTCCAAAATCGCCGACACTGTAAAAGCTCGCGCTTCGGGCTGATGCATTTTGAGCAGGGAAGATTGATGCGAGGACCGCAGCCAAAAATACAACAAAGATAGACATTCGTTTCATGTTGATAACGCTATCGTTTTACCGGGCCGCTTCCCGTTTTTTGAAAAGTGCCGAACCATTGTTTGACGTCGGTTTCGAGAGCCCTTAGATCGGGCTTTTTCTGGGCGGTCTCAACGGAGTCTTTCCACTCTTTGTTTAAGTCGCCGAGATCTATCTTTGATCCGACCCGCGTGAAAATTGGAATCTGGTAAAGCTCAGCCGTGATCTTGACCGTTTGGCCGCCGCTATAAACTTTTCCGTCCCAAGCGTTCGTCCATTTACTGCCGGACGGTAAATAAACGTCCTGCACCGCGACGCCCTTTTTCCAAATCGGCGAGACGAGAATGTCAGGGCCATATTCGTAGGTCCACCAATTTTCCCAAGCCGCAGACGCTTTTGGATCGACCAAGAAGAGAGGTCGAACTATTGGCATTCCGGTTCGATGAGCCTCGTCTGCCGACGCATGAGAATAGTCAACGATACGCTGATGCAGCCGCGCATAAAGTCGCCAGATCGCGATCAATGTTACATCGTATTTCGGTTCGCGAGGCATATTCCAGAACGCAACGTTCTTTGTCGGGCCGACCTCCATGATCGGCGTGAATGCGCTGAAAGCGAGCCAGCGTCCGCACACCTCTTGTTCAAGCAACTGTTGGTTGTAGCCGCACGTATCCGAACCCCAATTCGAATAGCCCATCACGGCCGAACGCTGCACGGCGATGATCGATGCCCGCAACCCTTCCTGCGTTCCGCCGATGTCGCCGCCCCAATTCGCGGCGTATTGAGCTGTGCCGGTGTACGCCGCTCTGGGCATCAGGACAAAATCGTCGCCCCGACGTCTTTTGGCGATATCGTAAACGGCCTTAATATACATCGGCGTGTAGGCGTTCCGATTTTCGCGGATAGTGCGTCCGTCAAAGATCTTGTGCGGCCCGTCATCGGGAATATTCTCTTCTCCGCGATCGAGCTTAAATCCGGCGACACCGAGTTTTAAGAGTTTTTCGATGCCAGCCTGCCAATACGCTTTCGCATCAGGATTCGAAAGATCGACCATCGGGAAATTGTTGCCGCTCGCTGGCCTGACCTGGTCGACGAGAGTGTAACCTTTTTGAGTTCCTTCTTCTGACATCTTGCCCTGGAAAAATGGAGCGATCCACAGGACGGTCTTAGTGTTCTGCGATTCGAACCATTTCACCATGGCTTCGAAATACGGCAGACGTTTGGAGTCGATGTCGAAATCGTTGTACCCCATCTTCCCCGGACCCCAGGGACGGTCGATCCAGTAAACGCCGTTTGGAATCCCGTAGGCTTTCATCAACAGAACATCTTCCATTACCTCGGAGTTGAATGGCTGCGTCACCGGCGTTCCCTCATAATAGGCAGCTCGCTGTGTGTGCTCGTCGCGCCAACGCCACGGCGTAAACATCCATTTTGGCGGCAGCACGGGCAACCCGGCGTCAACGGAATGCGCTTTCACGATCGCGGACGGTGTCTTTGCCGTGTAGATCTTGAGATCGAACCGCGGGCCTTCGAATTCGATCCTGACGTGACTAGGATCGCTGGCCGCGAATTCGAAATATCCCGGCCAGTCGCCTTTTACAAAAACTCCGTAGCCTCGCGACGAAAGATAGAATGGCGCGTAGATCGAGGTCGTCGGCTTGAGGATCATCTCGACCTTCTGCCCGCGCAGGTTCATCGCCTCCTTGATGTCTGGAGCCCACGAGGCCTGTTGCGGTCCGTCCACGACCCGCTCCATCAAGCCGGTATAATACTCATTCGCTGCGGCGTCGATCGTTAGTCCCCATTTAATAATTCCCGTCGCAGGGGTCGCGGTCAGGCTGATATCAAAAATTCCGCTTCGCGGCGTGATGGAAACTGCGATCGTTCGTCCGTCCGCCATTATCTTACTGAATTTAACCGCACCGCGTTTGTCGGCCTTACCGGCCAATTCGCCCGAGAAAGTGGTTCGCCCTGCCGCTGTTTCATAAAACAATCCGTCGACGGTCAAAGCTCTTTTGCCAAATGCCTCCGACAGATCCTGCGAAGACAATTTGATCCCACCGCCGCTTTGCGAATACAGAACGCCGACAGAAATGAGCAAGATCGCCGATACGATCAATATTTTTGCTTTCATGTTTTCCGGCCTCTCGACCTGAAATATCTTTATCTGACTGAAAATTTATAGATCGTTGTTTGCGTGTATCGCTGTCCGGGCAAAAGCTGCGTTGTCGGAAACGTGGGCTGATTCGGCGAATCGGGAAAATGCTGAGCTTCCAGACAAAGGCCTGAGCGTCTTGCATATATCGCTCCGCCCTTGCCTTTAAGTACACCGTCCAGATAGTTGCCTGTATAGAATTGAATCCCGGGCTCGGTCGTAAAAACGTCTAGGCGTCTTCCGCTTTTTGGCTCGTACATTGTCGCCGCCAAACCCAATTGTCCGGGAGCCTTATCCAGTACCCAATTGTGGTCGTAGCCGTTACCGAATTTAAGCTGCTCATCTATGTCGCTGATGCGGGACCCGATCTCCTGCGGCTTGGTAAAATCAAAAGGCGTTCCCGCGACCTTGCGTAGTTCTCCTGTCGGTATCGATCCTGCGTCGGTCGGGGTAAACGTTTTCGCATAGATCGTCGCTACGTTATGCAGGATGTCGCCCCGCCCGGCACCGGCGAGATTGAAATACGAATGATGTGTCAGGTTTATGATTGTCGGTTTATCGCTCGTGGCCGAATATTCGATCTTCAGCTCATTTTTTTCGGTGAGTGTGTAGACGACTGTAATGTTCAGATTACCCGGATAACCTTCTTCGCCATCGCGGCTAAGATAGCTGAGACTCAGATGATCGCTTTTAACGTCACTCGAAGTGGTTGCGGTCCATACAACTTTGTCGAAGCCGCGAAGTCCGCCATGCAAGTGATTCTCGCCATTGTTTATCGCGAGAGAGTACTCCTTGCCGGCGAGCGAAAATCTGCCCTTAGCGATCCGGTTAGCGTAACGTCCCACCAAGGCTCCAAAATAAAACGTGGCCTTTTCATAGTCGGCGACGGAATCACAGCCTAGAACAACGTCAGCGAGCTTTCCAAATTTGTCCGGGACCTTGAGCGAGACAACCGTGCCGCCAAGCGTCATGATCCTCGCCTCTGCTCCTTTTCCGTTCGTCAAGGTAAAGACCTCGACGGGCGTTCCGGCGGCGGTCTTCCCAAAGGGTTCGCTCGTGATCTTCGGCCGTGTCGCGGCTGCCGCCGAAAAGGTCAGCACCGCAATGAGAATAAAGACCGCGAAGATATCGCTTCGCGAGACTATTGATCTTCTTTTCATTATCGTTCGTGAACGATGGCAGTTTTGGTTTCCGTCGAAAGAGTGTGAATCTTACCGGAACAAACCGCGCGTGACTCAAGGAATTGGTAAAACCAAATAATTAGAGAAGATATCACAAGAATTGCTTGAATAAAAGAGCCATTTAACCGATTAACTCAACTTGCCGGAAATATGTCGTTAGGCTAAAGTTTCCATGGAGAATACAGGCTTTTTAGGAAACGATATGACATGGGAAGAACGCTGGCACCCGTTACGAGAGGAGTGGGTGGTCGTAGCTGCCCATCGGCAAGAGAGGCCGTGGAGCGGCGAAACTCTTCCGGAGGCAAAGCTTGCGTTGGCCGAATACGATCCCAACTGCTATCTCTGTCCGGGAAATACTCGTGTAAGCGGAGCGAAAAATCCCAGCTACGACCGGAACTACGTCTTTGATAACGATCATCCGAGCGTTGCGATGGATGCTCCGACAGACCTCGTGGCTCCGCCTGGACCTTACCGCTCCCGGCCAGCGACCGGAATTTCGCGCGTCGTTTGCTACAGCCCAAAGCACAACCTTACGCTCGCCGAGTTGGATAGTAAGGACATCGAAGAATTGTTTCACGCGTGGCAGGAACAGTATTCGGATCTTCGTTCGAGAAAAGAGATCGAGCACGTCTTGATCTTCGAGAATAAGGGCGAGGCCGTCGGCGTCTCCAATCCGCATCCTCACTGCCAGATATACGCGAACAATTTTGTGTTCAAGACGATCGAGAATGAGGTCCGGGCCGGCGCAAATTATTTTGCCGAGAACGGAAAGATACTTTTTCAGCAGATCATCCGAGCGGAGAAGTCGGACGGACGGCGAATCATTGCCGAGGACGATTCCGCAATAGCGTTTCTTCCTTATTTCGCCCGATATGCCTACGAGGTCTTCGTCGCACCCAAGGAAACGCACCCCAGCATTGCAGAGCTATCGCCGACCGAGATCGCAGACCTCGCGGACGTTTTAAGAACCGTCCTGATCAAATTCGACAATCTCTGGGAGATGCCGTTTCCGTATGTGATGGTGCTGCATCAGGCTCCGACGGATAGCGGTGACTACGGAGCGTTTCATTTTCATATCGAATTTCATCCGCCGCTCAGAAAGCCCAATCTCTTAAAGTATCTCGCCGGACCCGAGATCGGCGGCGGTAATTTTTTGAGCGACACTTCGCCTGAGGAAAAAGCGGTGGAGTTGCAAGCCCTGTCCGACGTTCATTACAAACTTAGGCGCAAAGCGTGAACGACATCAGAACATTGTTCGAGCCTCTAAAGCTGCTGCACGAAACCATTCGCCGTAGCGTAGTCGTGGCGTGCGAACAGCTCAGCATCGACTCGCTTTCAGCCGTTGCCTCCGACGAGGCCGGCGACACGATCTTTGCGGTCGATCGGATCAGCGAGAATGTGTTGATCGATTTTGTCGAACGCGAGATCGCTCCGGTGGTACCAATTGTTTTGATCGCGGAAGGTATTGAAAAAGGAAAGCTCATTCTTCCGCACGGAGCTAATGAGACGGACGCCGTGTGGCGGATCATCGTTGATCCGATCGACGGCACCCGGGGTCTGATGTACCAAAAACGAAGTGCGTGGATACTCACAGGTGTTGCGCGGAATCGCGGAGAATTGACGAATTTAAGCGATATCGAATTCGCCATCCAAACCGAGATCCCGCTTGTAAAGCAGCATCTCTCCGACGTGCTTTGGGCGTTTCGCGGCGAAGGTGCAAAAGCCGGCCGTTACAATCGCCTCCGTGATTCCACGACGGAACTTACCTTAAGGCCGTCGCAAGCGTCGACCATTGCTCAAGGCTTTTCAACGATCTCGCGATTTTTTCCCGGCGGCAGAAGCGAGCTTGCGGCGATCGACGACGAGATCGTCGAATCGGCGCTCGGGCCGCCGCATCCGGACAAGGCGCAGTGCTTCGAGGACCAGTATATTTCGAGCGGCGGTCAACTCTACGAATTGATGGCGGGGCACGACCGCTTTATCGCCGACCTTCGTCCGCTGATGCGTCTGGTCCCAAACCTTAAAACGAGCTCGGGAATTTGCTCGCATCCATACGATCTCTGCACCGAGCTAATCGCCCGTGAGTTGGGTGTTATCGTGACAAAGGTTAACGGCGAACCGCTCGATGCACTCATCGATCTCGAATCTAACGTCGCATGGACGGGTTTTGCGAACGAGAGGATCCGCGCGCAGATCGAACCGCTCCTTCACGAAGCTCTGTGTCAGCGAGGATTGATCTGAACGTGTTTACCTTCGCAGCTAGGAGTTCAGAACCGCCCGACGACGTAAAAACGCTCGCGTCGTTGATCAACGATCCGCCTCGCACGCTCCAAAAGTTTTTTCGTGACGACGAGACCCTCCATGTCGCACGCGCTCCGGGCAGGCTCGATGTCATGGGCGGCATCGCGGACTATTCCGGGTCTCTTGTTATGCCGATGCCGATCGCGGAATCGACGATCGTCGCTGTTCAGACAGATCCCGAGCGAACGATTCGCATCCTGAGTTTTGAGCCAGGCTCGGAACTAACTTTCGAAATGCCGCTCTCGGATCTTGACTCGAATGCCGACCCGCTTGAATACAGCGACCTCCGCGAGCGTTTTCAGAAAAGCGAAACCGACAGTTGGGCCGCGTACGTAGTCGGCGTTTTGTTCGTACTTCATCGCGAGAAAGCGATCGAGTTTCAAAATGGCGTACGAATACTGATCACTTCAACGATTCCCGTCGGCAAAGGCGTCAGTTCATCCGCGGCTCTTGAAGTCGCCGTGATGCAGGCTGTCTGTTCGGCCTTTCGTATCGAGATCAGCTCGCTCGAAAAGGCTCTCCTTTGTCAAAAAGCCGAGAATTTGGTAGTCGGCTCGCCGTGCGGCGTGATGGACCAGATCGCATCCACCTGCGGTGAAGAGAATAAACTTCTTCGGATTTTTTGCCAGCCGGCCGAGATCCTCGGCAGCACCGCGATTCCAGCGTCCATCGGGTTTTGGGGGATCGATTCCGGCGTCCGACACTCGGTTTCGGGTTCTGATTACGGAGCCGTCCGCGTCGGAGCCTTTATGGGCTACCGGATAATTGCCGACCTCGCGGGCCTTGCTCCCGAACCTGCCGGTCATGGACTTGTAAAAATAAAAGACGATCAATGGAGCGGTTACCTGTGCAACATAACGGTCGCGGAATATGAAGAGCAATTTCTTCCGTACATTCCAAAACAAATGACCGGATACGATTTCCTGATAAAATACACTGGCACGACGGATCCCGTCACAAACATCTCGCCCGATACCACATACGCCGTAAAGGTCCCAACCGAGCACGCAATTTACGAAAACGATCGTGTCAATCGTTTTTCGCGGTTGATGAGAGGCCCGTGCGGCGAAAGCGAGCTGAAAGAATTGGGCCGCCTGATGTATCAGTCGCACGAAGGCTATGCTGCCTGCGGGCTCACCGAAGAACGCACCGAACGACTTGTTGAACTCGCCCGGGAAAACCACGAAAACCGCATTTACGGTGCCCGCATCACCGGCGGAGGAAGCGGGGGAACTGTTCTTTTCATGGGATCATCCGAAAGCGGCGAAACCGTTCGTAAGTTAGCGCGAAAGTTTGGCGAAGAAACCGGTTCGACAGCCTACGTCTTTGACGGATCATCGTCCGGCTGCGCGTTGTCGGGAAACTGGGAGCTTTTGCCTGCGTCTCGCGGCGATTGAGCTTGCCGACTTCGCGTATTGCGCGTATATTTTGGTAGTCAAGACATTTTTAACTCTTCAAATTTACCGCTTCGGCGGTTCATCTTTAGATTCTTTTGGAAAGCGGTTAACCAGCCGTTGCGTTAGGCTCTCGCAAGTTCGAAAAACAGGATTGAGGTGCACGTAAATATGAAAGATCGCTCGCTGCTCGTTTTGATTTTGGTCCTATCGATTTTTGTTGCTGCGTCATGCAATAAGCCCAGCTCAGGGAATGCCTCTACCGGAAACTCCACGGGAAAGAGCCTCAAGCTCGCCTTCGTTACAAACAACGCGTCGGACTATTGGACGATCGCCCGCAAAGGCGTCGAAAAGGCCGATGCCGAATTGGACGATGTCGCCGTGGAGTTTAAAATGCCCGGCCAGGGAACGGCTGCCGAGCAAAAAGGCATCATCGACGATCTGATCTCAAACGGCGTAAGCGGGATCGCGATCAGCCCGGTCGATCCGGCCAATCAAACGCAATTGATCGATGATACGGCAAAAAAGGCTCTTGTTATCACCCAGGATTCGGACGCCCCGAACAGCGACCGAACCCTCTATATCGGCACCGACAACGTAGCCGCGGGCCGCCAGGCCGGCGAGTTGATCAAAGAGGCCCTGCCCAATGGCGGAAAGATAATTCTCTTTGTCGGGAAAACTGATGCAAGCAATGCCTCCGAACGCACGCAAGGTATCAAGGATGCGCTAAAAGGAACCGCGATCGAGATAGTCGACACGCGTACCGACGAAGCTGATCCCGCCCGGGCAAAATCGAATGCCGCCGACATGCTGGTCAAATATCCGGAGATCTCTGCCCTCGTCGGGCTCTGGAGTTACAATGGCCCGGCGATCCTAAGCGCGGTCAAGGACGGCGGCAAGGTGGGTAAGGTCAAGATAATCGCCTTTGACGAACAGAAGGAAACGCTCGACGGTGTGAGGGACGGCTCGATAGTCGGCACCATCGTGCAGCAGCCGTTCGAGTTCGGGTACCAGTCAGTGAAGCTCATGCGGCAGATCTTGAAAGGCGACAGATCCGCCATCCCGCCCAACAAACAGATCATCGTTCCTACGCTGACGATCAAAAAAGACGGCGTCGATGAATTTGAAAAGAAACTGAATGAGCTTCGTGGAAAATAGCCAGAACCCACCTGCGGTAGCGGGTGGTTTTACTCGACATTCGAAAGTGTACACGACCTCGGATCTTTAACCGACAACTACCCGCTGCTTGCAGGTGCTTCTGACTTATGCAGCCTATCCTCGAGATGCGAATGATCACTAAACGCTTTCCGGGCGTTTTGGCGCTTGATAAGGTCGATCTCAGCGTGAGTAGGGGCGAGGTTGTAGCCCTTGCAGGCGAGAACGGGGCAGGAAAATCTACCTTGATGAAGGTCCTCGGCGGTATTTATCAGCCGGAGACAGGCGAGATCCTGATCGACGGAGCCGTGTCGGCGATCCGCTCTGTTTCTGAGGGGACTGCCAAAGGGATCGCGTTCGTACATCAGGAACTCAACGTTCTCGATAATCTTTCAGTCGCCGAAAACGTCTTTCTCGGACGCGAACCGCTTTCACTCGGTTTTTTGGTTGACCGCAAGAGGATGAACGACGACGCTCAAATTTATCTCGATCGGCTCGGGTTGGACGTTCATCCGCAAACGAATCTCGGCAGCCTTTCCCTCGCCCGGCGGCAAATGGTCGAGATCGCGAAAGCTCTATCGATCAACGCTCGGATACTTATCCTCGACGAGCCGACCTCGAGTCTTACTCTTGACGAAACAGGGCATCTTCTCAAGGTTGTCGATGACCTGCGATCACAGGGGATAGGCGTCCTCTACATTTCGCATCGACTCACCGAGATCAACGAGATCGCCGACCGGGTCGTAGTTCTTCGCGACGGAAAAAATGCCGGTGAGATACCGCGTGACGAGATTGGTCACGACCGTATAGTAAAGCTAATGGTCGGCCGCGATATCGAGCGATCGGTGAGGTCCGCCGCGGCGAGCGACCGTCAGCCATTTGCCGAGATACGCAATTTGCGGACAAGCCGTTACCCCGACCGACCTGTTTCGTTCGACGTTAGAAAAGGCGAGGTGCTGGGCTTTGCCGGCCTCGTCGGTGCGGGCCGTTCGGAGGCTGCTCAGGCCATCTTTGGCGTCGACGCGTGTACGTCGTGCGACATCTCGCTGGACGGAAAACCTGTAAGTATCGCTTCGGTCAGGAACGCGATCGCGAACGGCATTTATCTTGTTCCCGAAGATCGCCGAACCGCCGGCCTTTTCGTTGACAATTCGATCCGCGAAAACATAACTTTACCTGACCTTGCTTCGCATTCGGCCTATGGCTTCGTGAACACCGGAGACGAGGGCAAAACTGCCCGCGAGATGTGTCAAAAGCTGAACGTCAAGGCTCCCTCGGTCGAAACAAAAGCCGCCAACCTCAGCGGCGGTAATCAGCAAAAGGTCGTACTCGCCAAATGGCTCTCGCTGAAACCGCGGCTGCTTATCCTTGACGAGCCAACTCGGGGCATCGACGTCGGCGCCAAAGCTGAGATCTACCAACTAATTCGCGATCTCGCTGAGCGAGGCGTCGCAATAATTATGATCTCCAGCGATATGGAAGAAATACTTGCTCAAAGCGATCGCATTGTCGTAATGCATGAAGGCCGCATTACCGGGACCGTTTCCGGTGCGGACGCCGCCGAAGAAACGATCATGCGGCTCGCGGTAGGTTTGAAATAGAATGCGCAAAGAACTCGGAACATTTGTCCTGCTGGTGGTCTTGTGCGTGGCACTTTCGATCATTAATCCCAGCTTTCTCAGCCCTGCCAACCTTCAAAACCTGACGCGCCTCGTCGGGATCTACGGCATCTTCAGCATCGGCATCGGCCTGGTGATCATCACCGGCGGGATCGATCTCTCGGTCGGTTCGGTCTTTGCTCTCTTGGGAGTCGTTCTCTCGATCTTTTTGGTGGAATGGCATCTGCCGGCTCCGATCGCGGTTTTCGCCGTTGTCGGAATAGCGACGCTGCTGGGAGCAGTCAATGGCTTTCTGATCACAAAGGTCAAGATCCAGCCGTTCATCGTCACGCTGTGCGGGCTGCTTTTTTATCGCGGGCTCGCTCGTTTCATTGCCAGCGACGAGACCAAGGGTTTTGGGAACGCAGCCGGGTTTGAGACGCTGCAAAGCCTCGCTACCGGAAGCCTGTTCGGAGTGCCGACACCATTCATCCTCCTCGCTATTTTTGCCGCGATCGTATGGGTCGTGCTCCATCGCTCGGTTTACGGCCGGTATCTTTTTGCGGTCGGCCGAAACGAGATCGCGTCGCGTTACTCCGGTATCAACGCTGATCTCGTCATCGCCAGCGCCTATGTCTTGTGCGGTTTCCTGACGGGCATTGCGGGCGTCCTGCTGGCTTTTTACACCAACTCGGTCGCTGCGTCGTCGCACGGAAATTTTTACGAGCTCTACGGCATCGCGGCGGCAGTCCTTGGCGGCTGCAGCCTGCGCGGCGGCGAAGGCTCGATCGTCGGCATCCTCATCGGAACGGCGCTGCTCCAGGTGCTGCAAAATCTGGTCAATCTTTTAGGAATTCCGAGCTCGCTGAACTTCGCGGTTATGGGAGCGGTGATCCTCATCGGTGTGATCGCCGATCAACTGCTTCGGAAACGACAGGCGAGCAACTTGCGAGGTGTTATATGAAACTACTACTGCCGCTGATACTGCTTTTATATCTTGCGAGTCTCGGAAATGCCCAAGCGCCGATAAAGCTCTGGGAAAACGGAGCTCCGAACGCGGTCGGAAACACTCCCGAAGATATCCCTATGCTAACGCCGTTTCCCGCGCCGAAAGATCTCGCGAGCGGTGCGGCCATCGTCATCTGTCCGGGCGGCGGATACCAGCATCTTTCCGAGATCAAAGAAGGAAGCGACGTCGCGAAATGGCTGAACTCGCTCGGCATCTCAGCGTTCGTTCTTAAATATCGTCTCGGAATGCGCTATCACCAGCCCAATCAATTGCTCGATGCCTCTCGTGCCCTTCGCATCATTCGATCACGTGCGAAGGAATGGAATATCGACGCATCCAGGATCGGCATTCTCGGCTTTTCCGCGGGCGGGCACTTAGCGTCAACCCTCGGAACTCACTTCGACGCGGGCAAACCCGGTGCCGCCGATGCGATCGACCGTGTCAGCTCGCGGCCCGATCTGATGGTTCTTGTCTATCCCGTGATCACGATGGGCGAATTCACGCACGGGGGCTCAAAACTCAATCTGCTCGACAAAGACCCGTCGCCCAATCTTGTCAGGCTCTATTCCAACGAACTTCAGATCACAAAAGATACTCCGCCGACATTTTTGATCCATACGATGAACGATCCTACGGTTCCTGTCGAAAATTCGACGATGTTCGCAGCCGCGCTTAGAAAAGCGGGTGTCCCTTTTGAAATGCACATCTTCGAGCAAGGCCCGCATGGCTTCGGCCTTGCGCCCGGCAACCCAGTCCTCGCGACATGGACCGACCGCTGCTCCGACTGGCTCCGGCTGCACGGATTTGCAAAAGTGAAATCATAATAGCTTTCTCAAATGACGTTTCTCAATTGCCCCTAGCTTTCGCTAGTGGGTTGAGATTCGAGACGGGTTCTTTTTCCGCTTTAGCTAAACCTATTTCGGCTAAAGCCATCTGCTAATTTTCAAGCCTTGCACTAGCTAAACTTAGTTGCAATTTATTTATGAAGACCTCCAAATTTGATCGCCGTGATTTTCTCAAAACAACTGCCGTGGGTGCCGCCGGACTTTCCCTGATCGCGAACTCGAACGCCGCAACGTGTTTGACGACCGAGTTGCCCTTGCCCGCGAGCATTTCGCAGCGTCGGATCATTCCGTTCAATCACGGCTGGCTCTACAGCGAGAAATTCACGCCTGAATCCGTCAAGACGAATTTCAACGACAAGGCATTTGCGGTCGTAAACATCCCTCACACCAACAAATTACTTCCGGCGAGCGGCTTTGACGAAAAGGAGTACATGTTCGTCTCGGTCTACCGTAAGCATTTCCGCCTGCCGAAAGAAGTGAAAGGCCAACGCATATTCGTGGATTTCGGCGGCGTTATGACTGCCGCCCGCGTGTTCATCAACGGCAAGGATCTCGGCGAATACCGCGGCGGCTACACGCCTTTCTCATTTGAACTGACGAGCGAACTAAACTGGACCGGCGATAACGTCCTCGGTGTCGAGGTCGATTCGACCGAACGCAAAGACATACCTCCGTTTGGAAATCTCGTAGACTATCTGACTTTTGGCGGCATTTATCGAGATGTCAGCTTGCGGATCGTCAACCCGGTATTTATCCAGGATGTCTTCGCAAAACCGGTCGATGCATTATCAAACTCTCGAAGTCTGAATGTGAAGATATTCACCGACGGTCATGCGAACGGCGATCGCAAGTTTAAAACAGAGCTACTCGACGGGACCCGAGTTATTGCCTCTTCATTTACGAAAGCGACCAGCGAAGGTAACGCTCCGATTGAAATTAATATTAAGGATCTTGGAGTTATCGACCTATGGGACTTGAATAATCCAAAACTCTATTCTCTCAGGGTCTCCCTGTACGAAGGCGGTGGCACGATTGTCGACCATTACGAAACCCGTGTCGGCTTTCGCGAGGCCAAATTCACACCCGAGGGCTTTTATCTCAACGGGAAACACTTAAAGCTTCGGGGTCTCGATCGTCACCAGACGTTTCCTTTTACCGGACAAGCGATGCCTGCACGTGTACAGAAACGCGACGCGTGGATCTTGCGAAAAGAGCTTCATTGCAATATTGTCCGCACGTCGCATTATCCGCAGTCGCCGCACTTTCTCGATGCCTGCGACGAATATGGCCTGCTTGTCTTCGAAGAGATTCCCGGGTGGCAGCATATCGGCGACAAGGATTGGCAGGACCTTACGGTCCGTCATGTTGACGAAATGATCAAGCGCGATTGGAATCATCCGTCGATCGTGCTCTGGGGCGTTCGAGTAAACGAATCCGGCGACAATCACGATTTCTATACAAGAACGAACAAGCTCGCGCATGACCTCGATGATTCACGACAAACTGGCGGCGTCCGTTACCGTTACGAATCCCAATTTCTCGAGGACGTTTTTACGATGAACGATTTCGGGTTTCCGCTGCGTGCCCCCAATCATCCGCTCTATCTAAACACCGAATTCAGCGGCCACATGTTCCCGACAAAACGCGCGGATAATGTCGAACGCCTTCGCGAACACACTCATCGTCATGCTCGCGTGCATGACCAATTGGCGTCGGACGTGAAGTATGCGGGCGGTTTGGGGTGGTGCGCCTTCGACTACAACACGCACGACTATTTCGGCTCGGGCGACCGCATTTGTTACCACGGTGTCACCGATATCTTTCGCATTCCAAAACCTGCGGCGGGTTTCTACAAGTCGCAGTGCGACCCGTCCGAAGAGATAGTTCTCGAACCTGCCTTCGACTGGGCACGCGGCGACGAGAGCCAGACCTTTACGATGGCGATGGTTTGCTCCAATTGCGAAAAGCTCAAATATTACATGGGCGACCGGCTTGTCGCTGAGGTCGAACCCGACCGCAAGACTTACCCCAGTCTTAAATATGCTCCGTTCACCGCCGACCTTCGCGGACCGATCGGCAAGAAATGGGAAGACCTTCGCATTGAGGGTTACATCGGCGGCAAAAAGGTTATCGAGCGGCGAATGTCGTCAAAGGGCGTCGATCAGCAATTCATCGTCACACCCGACGATACGGAACTCATCGCCGACGGCATCGACATGACCCGAGTCGTCTTTCGCGTCGCCGACGAATTCGGCAACACGCGCCCGTTCGCTCAAGCGGCGATCCAATTTACGATCGAGAATGGCGGGATCTTCGGCGACAACCCTTTCGCGTTGGTCGGCGGTGTTGGTGCGATCTGGATACGATCGCCCGAACGGCCGGGAATGATCAAACTCAACGCAAAACACCCGAGGTTAGGCACGAAAACCGTCGTTATCAAAGCAAACACCTCCCCAAACGGCACGATTTAATGCAAATAACTGTGAGAATCAGACCCTTTTTCACGTGAACTTAAGCCTGATTCACGTGAACTTAAGCCTGATTCACGTGAACTTAAGCCTGATTCACGTGAAACCAAGCCTGATTCACGTGAAACCAAGCCTGATTCACGTGAAACTAAGCCTGATTTACGTGAAACTAAGCCTGATTTACGTGAAAAACTCTCTAGTTCACGTGAAAAACTCTCTAGTTCACGTGAAAAATTGGCTTTTTCTGATGAACTAAGCCCTAGAAAGGGTGGTCCTACTATTGCTTTTCGACCAATGTTTTGCTGGCTGACTTGATCGGTTTGCTCCGGTCCGACAAGTATTTTTTGAGGTTTGGCTTCTTTAAGGCCTTTATGCCGGCGACGACCAGTTGAGCGTTGAGGTTGGCTCCCGCGGGTGTCGAATGGGTGCGTGCGTCGCCGAAAAGAGGAGCGACCTTATCGGGGCCGAGTTTTTCGAATTCGAGCGCGACGATCTCGTTCAAATTAATATAGGCGGCACCGGAAGCCTTTGCTGCGTTCTGCGTCCATTTGACGAAAGTCTCGCTTTCCTTTCGAACTACATGGCTGTCGGCCCAGTCCTTGTGCGGCACCATTGAGCAGAAGATCATCGCCGCTCCTTTTGCATGAACGTCGTTGCCGTACTTTCGCATATACCAGCCGAACATGTGCACGAGTTCTTTTTTACCGTCGAGCCGAGTGACCTCGGCTGTGTCGTCGCCCTCGCCATGGAGGGACGGACGGTCTTTTGCGGCCGGATCATCATATTTACCGACGTCGTTGTGGCCGAATTGGAGAATGACAAAATCGCCCGCCTTCAGATCGGCAAGCACTTTGTCCCAGCGGCCCTCGTATTGGAACGAGCGGCTCGAGCGTCCGCCGATCGCCCGGTTGATGACATTGATCTTTGACAAGTCAAAAAACTGAGCCAGCTCCTGGCCCCAACCCCGCAGCGGGGCGTTGCTGTTCAGCGTCGAGTCGCCCACGATAAAAAGCGTGGGAAGCGTCGGGTTGATAGCTGTCTCGATCTTCGCTTTTAAATCATCGACGACAGGCCGGGGATCATCCTTGACCTGCGAGAACAGGCAAACCGATGACGCGAGCAGGGTAGCCAGAGTGAAAAGAAATATCTTCATTTTGCTGGATCGAATTTTACTTCCCAGGAGTCCTCTGCGTCAAAAAAGTTTCTAACGTAGACGACACTCAGGAAAGACGCGGAGGACTCCGAGCGAAGATCACTTTGACTTGGCAACTTCGACCGCGTAGATCTGCGTAGGGCCGTACATATTCGAGCGGAAGACGATCCATTTTCCGTCGGGTGTGAACGTTCCATTGGGTTCGAGCGAGTAATCGTGCTTGGCAAGATTGACAAGCTTTTCCGATTCGAACTTATCGCCCTTCGGACGGAAAAGGTACATGAACTGGCCGTTGTCGCCCTTCGCCACGCTGTTCGGCCCGCCGCCGTCGCCGGAGTAAAACGTTCCGTCGGGCGAGACATTGTAGTGCACCGACCACTCGTGCTTGGTCAGGCTGTATTTCGTCAGCTTGCCGGTCTTGACCTCATACTTGGCGAGCCAAAAGACCTGACTCTTCGGAGTCTGCAGGTCGTAGTAAATGTATTTGCCATCCGAGCCGAAAAACTCATGCCCGGCGATCTCCATATCCATCGTTCGGGTGTGTATCTTTTTGAGTTCCGAGCCGTCGGTCCGGATCGTCCAGATGCGGTCGACCTTATGCCACGGCCCTTCGTGACTGAACATCATAAGGGTCGCGTCGGTCGGCGAAAACTGGACGTGATTGAGCCAGTCGGTCGCCGGATGAAAGGTCTTGATCTCGCCTGTCTTGATGTTGATGGTGTAAAGACTCATCGGGATCTTTGCCGCAAGCCGTCGCTCCATCATGTCGCCCTTACCCGGATAATTGTCGTGGCCAGGAACCGGTGCTCCTGCGGCCGGTGTCGGAGTGGGCTGCGTTGCGGCCGGTGCCGATGGACGAAACTCGGCGGGCACTTCACCAACTACCATGCTCCCTCCAAGCAGCGTTTCGTCGGCATTGACAGCAAATCCAGACCCGGAACGCAGCCGTGCATCCTTGACTATTTCTCGGGTAGTCTTCGTATCGATGTCGGTTGCATAAACTGTATCGCCCCGAAGGTAAAAGACCTGCCTCGATTTTCGGCCGACGATGACGTCGCCGGTACGGCCGTCAACGATCTGGTCTATCTTCTTTGCCTTGAAGTTATAGGTCGAGAGCCCCGAACGTGTTGAAAATACCAGCTTATCCCCGCTGGCCGTGTAGGAGTTCTGATGAAAATAGAACGTCGAGCTGCCCGGTTCGTCCGAGAGCCGGACAATGCGATGTCCGGTATCCGGATCGACCCATTCACGCCGAGGCTCGGGAGTTTGGGCTTTGCCTATGACCGGAGTTAGCACGAGGGCAAGGAATATAATACACGTGAATTTCATGGCTTTGTTAGGTCAACGATGTTCAGTGTTCAGGGTGCCTTACTTGTTCAGAGTGTTCACTGGTTCAAATGTTCATTTTGTTCAAGTGTCCGACTTTGAGACATTTTCCTGAAAATAAATTATTCAGCCTCGAGGACCGTGGTCGACGAGGCTGAGGTGATCAAACGATCGGCGAAGCAGATCTTTAAAAGATCAGCCGGATGCCGAACTGGAGGTACCTGGAACTGGTCCCGGGATTCGGGCTGCCGAACGAGTTTCCGACCTGGCCGCTTGTTAAGCTGCCGAAGTTGGCTTCATACGAGTTGCGGATCCGCCACAACTGAAATCCCTGAAGTGTCGTTATGTTAAAAGCCAGCGGATTGGTTGTCGCGAATCCTTGCGGCACGGCGGACGTAAAAAAGTTGTCCGGCAAGGCACCACCGCCTGCAGGTTGGCCGGGACGAGGAGTCAACCTGAGGGCGTCGACCATACTTCGGATCTGTCCAAGAATTGCCTGGCCAGACCCAGTTGTCGAAAGCGGCTGGTTGTTGAAGGCCGCCCACGCGTCGTATTCAACGGTCGAAATTACTGACGACCTTTGGGTCGGAACCCCGTTGGCCGGCGGATTCGGACACGTCGAAAGCGGAGCACCGGGATTATTGATACATTCTGCTCCGTTGAACTCTGTAGGCAAGCCGCCGAATCCGAACGGCGTATTACCGCGGCTGTTGAAATAGAAGTTAGGGATATTGAAAACATTCAGAGCGTCGACTCTGAAATTGATCCTTCTTCTGCCCTCGGCGCTGATCCACGGCATCGGGAAATCTTTCTGGATCGAAAGATCAAAGTATTTCCGCATGGGCTCAGTAATGCTGAGCGTACGCGGCGCATTGCCAAGCTGGCCCTTTGACGGACGCCTGAAGGCGGCCGGGTTTACATAAGGTTCACAAACGTTGAAACCTGCTGTGGCGACGCCGGGGCCGACGCGGCAGCTGGGATCATAAAGCGGATTCTTGAGCGGCACGCCGGCAACGATGTCCGGGCGAACTACACGATTGAATCCCGCACCACCGAGAAGGTTAGGATCGGTCAAAAACGGCTGGTACGGATTGCCGGACACGAGCCTGGCGACGCCGGACATGACCCAGCCGCCGAGAGGGGCGTTGATATACCACGGAGCGCTTCTGAAAAACTGTCGTCCCTTACCGAAAGGCAGGTCCCAGGTGAAAGTCGAGGCGAACGCGTGTCTCGTATCGAATGCAGAAAGAGCGTAATCATTCTGAAGCGAACCGCCGAGGGCGGCCTGTCCTTTAACGGAACCGCTTGTCAGAACACGCACATCCGGGCTGGCATCGGACGAATCGTCCAACGATTTCGCGAAGGTGTAGTTGGCGGTGAAACTCAAGCCGCGGCCTACGCGTCGTCGGAAATCAATATACCCGGCGTGGCGGATACTGCTCGAATTTGCGTTGAAATACTTATTGAGAACGTCAAATCCGACGTAGTTGGAAAACAAGCCGGCGACCGATGTGGTAATAGCTCCCCCAAGAAGATTCGTTCTGCCGAGCGGATCGTTGGCGCTGCCGGTCGGGTTGACGTTGTTTGCGGTAAGCGTATTGATCGTCGCGATGTCCCTCTGGTTAAGGTTGATCTGCGGTGTATAAAGATGAACTCCGCGGTTGGCGACATAGGCGATCTCGATCGTCGAATCCTTAAAGGGAGCAAACTGGAGCGCTATGTTCCAGCTTTGCGAATAAGGCACGGTTCCGTAGTGCGGGTCGTTAATATCGACGGCGACCGCGGGAACGGCGATCGACTTCGCGAAAACGAGGCCGTTCGCGTCAGTTCCCAAAAGTGCGTCCAGGGGAAGCGTCGATCCCTGGATCGGATTGTTGCCGCTGAATCTAAGAGGCAGCCCCGGGAACGCAGTATTGTTCGACCCGGCCCCGCCAACGGCAGTCGGTTTGAGTGTGCTGGCCGTGGTGAATCCCCCGAAATCTGGAATGGCGCCGCGATTATTGCCATTGATCGGGAAATGCGAAATGCCAAAACCGCCGCGAAGAACCATACTATATTTCGCGGTATCAAGCCCGAACACCTTCATTTTGGGGCTCCATGCTAGACCGAATCTCGGTTCGATCACACCCCAATCGATCGGGGTAAGATGACGCGATCTTCCGCCGCGGCCGGAAAAGGCAAAAGGAAGCTCCTTTGCCGAGGTCGGAACATACGTTGGTATCGGATCGGTTGCGAGAACGCCAGCGGCGGTAGCGATACCACGGCGCTGTGTGTCAGTCAACGCAACATCGATAGCCATGTCAGGCCGTAAAACGCCCTGCAAATTATTGTCTTCGGTTCGCGGGAGCTGCGGTGCATAGCGAACGCCCAGATTTAGGGTCAAATTTGGTTTGATCTTCCAGTCATTCTGGACGAAGCCGGCGTAGCTGTCCCATTGATAGTGATAGTTGAATAGTGCCGGGCGGAAATCGACCGACAGCGGAACACCAAGAAGGAAGCTTGCCACAGTGTTGCCGCCGTTACTGGCATTATTTAAGTTATTATTGCTAGGAACGCCGCCAGGACTATTATTAGTAGCGAGCCGGCGGAAGTTCCAGCGGCCTCCTGCGGCGGCGAAGAAGGGCGTCACCTCAAGACGAGCACGGTTGAAGCCTCCGCCCATCTTCCAGGTCATGTTGCCTGTGTTCCAATAGAACGTGTCGCTAAAGTCCCAGCGGCTTTCGTTATTAAAGTTGTTGGTGCTCAGACTCGACCCGATGTCCGGCGCTGCATATTGGCCGTCAGTGCCAAAGGCCGTGATCAGAGGCATGCCGCCGGTCGTCAAACTCTTGATACCCAGCTCGGTCGAGAGATTTCTGCCGCTCATGATCGAGAACTCGGGCGAGTAGTCCTCGCTGAATGTCCCCTTGGTGTAATTGACCCGGAATTCATTCGTCATTGACGGCGAAAATATGTAGTTGAACGTACCTAGGTATTGCGAAGCATCGCTGTAGATACCCTGATTGCCATTAATGTCGCTGCCGTTTGAGTTGCGGATTCCGACGGCCGGCGTTTTGGTCCAGCGGAAGGTAACCTTTGCCCGGTCGGTAATGTTGTGGTCGAGACGCACAGTGAAACGGCTCTCATTCTGAGAGGCCTTTTTTAAGCTAAAAAGGTTTCGTACGGCACCGTTGTCGAGAAAATATCCGCCGGCTGGATCCATGAAACCGAGGAGCTTTAACGCAGTCGGGTCCATGAATTGACTCGGGATAATATTGAGAAGCGGATTGTTGGCCGCGTTCGTGATCTGGGCCTGAGCCTGACCCGTCGTGCAGTAGGGCTGATTGAGGCCGTTATCTGTGCCGTCGCCGTTAAAAGACACCTGCTGCGCGCCATTAATGAACTTTACCCAACCAAACGGGCAAAATTGATTCCCCGCCACAGAGGGAACGTTTATCGGAACGAGCGTGCCGCCAGCCCCAAGCGTGAACTGTTGATAGATATTGTTGTCGGCACCGGCTACAAGGGCTTGATTGAATTGCGTAGCGACCGCTTTCGGCAGCCAACCGCTGTTTGTCGTAAGCACAAGGTCGCGGAAATTTCCCGATCGCTCGGCCACGCCTGGGACCAGGGCCGTGCCCTGTGTGAAATCTGTCCGCCAGCGCGGCTCCAATGCGAAGAAAAAGAACGATTTTTTGCGGCCGTCGTAATACCATTTGCCGCCGTCACCAACCGAGGGAAGAAAGATCGGGCCGCCGACCGTAAACGAGGCCTGATTGCTCCGAAGATTGTTGGCCGGACGGGGCGCCGTGCCTTGGTTCCAGGCACGAGCGTTAGTTGCCGGATTGCGGCTATACAAGAGGGCGGTCCCAAAAAAGTTGTTTGCGCCGGATTTGGTCGTGATATTGATGACGCCGCCACCGGTCGTACCAAACTCAGCGGAATAAGCCGAGCTCTGTACGGAAAATTCCTGAACAGTTTCGGGCGAAAAGCTGATGACCGATCGGGCAATGCCGACGCCGGTATTGTTGACGCCGTCCGCCATCAAAAGAGTACTACCGGGTCG
The DNA here is from genome assembly GCA_040004905.1 of Acidobacteriota bacterium. GTDB lineage: Bacteria > Acidobacteriota > Blastocatellia > Pyrinomonadales > Pyrinomonadaceae > OLB17. The sequence continues at coordinate 1,125 of JBDTZW010000081.1, read as the reverse complement.
GCCGCCGTTCACGCTGAGGTTAAAGCCCGGCGACGGCGTAATTACGCCCGCGTCTATGTCCTCGCTGCCCGAATCGCCCGAAACGTTCGGCATCGTGACGGCAAGGTCTAGAACGCTGCGGTTATTCAAGGGAAGGTCGCGAAGTTGGCGTTCAGTGATCGTCTGCGTGATCGTTCCGGAATCAGCATTGACGAGCTGTGCATCGGCCTGGATGGTCACCGATTCATCAACGTTTCCCGGCTGGATGGCGATGTTCACGGTGGCGACCGTCGCCGTGTCTATCTTCACATTTTGAACCACGGCTTTCTTGAAATTAGCGGCTTCAACAAGAATGCTGTATTGGACCGGATCGAGCGGCGAGATGGAAAATGTTCCGCTGCCGGAGGTGGTAACAGTGACCGACTGTTTAGTGCTCAGATTCGTTAGGGTCACCTTTGCACCGGGCACCACCGCTCCATTCGTATCAGTGACGGTGCCGCTAATGCCGCCACGATTGGTTTGACCAATTATTATGAGGCTCGAGACGAGAGTTAAGATCAGAATTTGAAGTAGACGCATTGCTTCCTCCAGGCTGCTATTAAATTAGAGATCTTGTATTTTCAAAAAGAAAATTGCTTAGTAATCAGTGAAACCGTAGTCGGACCCGAACTCGTTTTTGTATCTAGTACGTTCAGACCGCCTATCATTCCTGCAATAAAAAGCATAGTTTCTGCTCGCGAAACCGTCGGTAAACCGCTTAACTCGCGGATCCAAAAAGAGGGTTTCAGAGCATAATAGAATTCAAGATCTGAAAGAACGCTGATTCGGGTTACAAAATTGTTTCAACGGTAAAATATCACTTTAACAATTCGGTGTCCAGACGGAAATTGGTTATACCACGATTTTTTTCTATTTGGCTTTTTCGACCTCAACCGCGAATACGTGAGTCGGTCCGAACATGTTCGAACGGAAAACGACCCATTTTCCGTCGGGCGTAAACGACATGTTCGGCTCAAGCTCGTAATTGTGTTTTGACATGTTAACAAGCCGTTCCGACTTGAAGAATCCTGTCTTGATGAGATCGTCGGAATTTGGATTTTTTATTCCGGCTACGTCCGGTATCAGCTCTGGGCGGAAAAGATATAG
>JBDTZW010000233.1:0-8827 GCA_040004905.1 Acidobacteriota bacterium | reverse complement strand
GACAGAAGTTTCAGCAGTTGGTCCTTAGAACATTCTATCTCGCTAATGCGAGCCCCAAGGATATACAGACCGTCATTCAGTCCGCCATTCCCGCTCAGCCGGGCCGCAGCCAGACGATCGTTCTTAAGGACGATGCTACGAACAGTATTACCGTCCGTGACACTTCCGAAAACGTGGCGCTGATCGGAAAGCTTATTTCGTCGCTTGATAAAGACAGGGCGGAAGTCGTAATGGACGTGGCGATCTATGAGGTCAATAAGTCCGACCTTCTCCAGTTCGGAAATCAACTCGGAATCGGAGGTGACAAGTCGAACCTGACCAATCTGGGCGGTGTCGGATTCCCAGTACTGCATGCGGGTTCGACACAGCCAATTACCGGTGGCCTGCCGTTCAATCCGACCGATGCATTAAGTATTGCCTTCGGACTTCCGATCAGTAATATCCAGGCGTTGCAGACGAAAAATAATACGAAGCTTATCGCATCCACACAAATCCACGCGTTCAATAACGAAGATTCGTCGGCCAGGATCGGGCAGCGAGTACCAGTACAGTCGGCGCAGATCCTTGCGGGAAATGGCACGACGAACGGCAACGGAGCCGACGGTTTTGTTTCGAATGTGATCAATTATGAGCAGGTCGGTCTTACGCTAAAGTTCAAGCCCCTTATCTTTCCTAACCAGGACGTGCAGGTTGCGATGGAGATCGAATCTAAAGACGTCGCAGGAGCGTCATCTCTCACGCCCATTTTTACCGAGCGTACAATAAAAGGGACCGCCAGAATTCAGAATAATAAGACTCTGCTTCTTGCAAGCGTGGCTCAGAATAACGAATCAAATGGCCGATCGGGGCTTCCGCTGCTTGGCTTGATTCCGATCCTTGGCCGGTTATTTACCGCCCCGACCCGCGACAATCGCCAGACCGACATCGTGATAGCTGTTACGCCGCGTGTCATCCGGGCTCCCGCCATTTTGCCGGACGATGAGGTCGAGCGGCCGACGGGTACGATCGCGATGCCGACGAACAGTTCCCTTGAGGCAATGGTGCAGGAAGAGGATCGGCAGGACTTTTTGGCGACCGTGCGACGCTTGCCGAACAACGCCAAGGTGCAGCTTCCCGATCAAAAGACGGACGCTCCGAACTATGTGAGGACCGGAGCGACTCCGGTGGACACTCAGGCCACGGCGACAACTTCCGTTCCGTCAAGCGATCTTCCGCAGTTGACCAGATCGGGTGCTTCAAACCTGGTTCCGATCGATACATCAGTGCCGTCCGTCAAGCTAAATCAGACCGCGGACACAAGTAGCCGATCCACCCCGCCCGCGACGGGCGATACGGCTGCGACAACAGTCCCGACCGGCGACATAAAGGTTCCGGCGACGTTTGCGGAAATGAAAACGGGTGAAAAAGTAAAGATCCCGGTTCTGGTAAATACATCTGCGGGTTTCCGTTCGGCTGTTTTCGGCATCAAATTCGATGCTAAGAAATTGGCGGTACGTTCTGTGACATATGGTGACGTATTTGGCGGGACTCTTGCAGGTGCAGCTGCCAGCCCGTTCCTGAACGCGGACGGAAAGATGTACGTCTCGCTCTCGATGGCGGACGGCGTGGCTCCGGGCCAGGCTGGGGTGCTAGCGTATATTGAGGTCGAAGCACTTGCCGACGGAAAGCCGGTCATCGCGCTCGATAAGGATGTGGTGAATCTTTTGACCGCCGGCGGCAAGAACTTCACGCTTAATTTTTAGGATGTTATTTACGGTCAGAGAGATACGGAAGCGGGCGGTGAAGGATGGCGGTTACACGCTGCTTGAGCTGATAATCACGCTTGTCGTGCTTTCTATTCTGATCATGGGAACGATCCCGCTCTCACAGAATACGGTCAAGCGCGACAAGGAACTGCGTCTGCGGCAGACTCTCCGGGACATTCGCAACGCGATCGATGAGTTCAAACGTGATTCGGTTGGGTCGTGTCCGGCGGGTTCGGGCACAAGTCAACAGTTGGGTCCGACGGGAATCCAGACGCCGACCGATCCGCGAAGCCGCGTAATTGTCGACGACTGCGCGATATTCGATTCGCAAAACCTTGACCGTTATCCGCCTTCGCTCGACACGCTGGTCCAAGGCGTAAAGGTGCGCCAACGCGGGATCAACCTCGCGGGCGGCAGCGGCATAAAGGACGGCTCAAAACAGGCGACAGAATTGAACGAAGAGAAGGAGATAAAGAAGGTTTATCTTCGCGAAATGCCGGTCGACCCCATGACAGGGAAATCGGATTGGCTGATCAGATCATCGTATCAGGACGCCGATTCGGGCTGGGACCAGATAAATGTTTTCGACGTGCGAACGTCATCAGACGAAGAAGGATTGAATGGCGAGAAGTATAGTACATGGTGAACGAGGTTTTTCGCTGCTTGAGCTGATGATCGCGATGTTTATCCTGATCATTTTGATCTCGGTCGCGTTGCCAACGTATCAGCGGAGCGTTCAGCTTGCCCGTGAGAACGTACTGAAGGAAAACCTCTGGCAAATGCGCCGCCAGATTGATCAATATTCGTCCGATAAGGGAAAGCTTCCGAGCAGTATAGACGACCTTGTCAGCTCAAGATATCTTCGCGAAAAGCCGCTCGATCCGATATCGGAAAAGGCCGAGTGGGACGAGATACAGGGCGACGATCCAAACTCTCCGGACGGCGGGCAGGGATTAAAGGACGTAAAAAGCCTGGACGAGGGTGACGACAGCGAAGGCGTTCCGTTCGTAAAGTATTAGATGTTTTCCAATTTAACCCAACCAAATTTTCCTCAGTGCGCGATCGGTATTGAAAAGGAAAAGCTCACCATGCTTTCCGTTCAGCGTGAGGGCCGCGGGCAGTACGGCCTGAGACAGGCGGCGTCGCTCGAAGTACCCGTCGGCCTAATTGAGCCCAGTTTCCTGGACAAGAACATTCGAAACCCGGGCGAGTTTCGCTATCTGCTTGAAGAAACTGCTGCCGCTGCCGGCCTGCTGAATCAAAAGCGCTGGTCGATCGCTCTTCCTAGCAACACGGGCCGTTCCGCAATTTTAACGCTCGACAGCGAGCCCGCCTCAAAGCAGGAATTGGACGACATACTCGACTGGAAGGCCGAGCACAGTTTCGGTGCTCCGGCAGCCGATCTGCGGCTCTCGTTGCAGAAAATAGCCCCCGACCGTGACGGTAAAACACGTTATTTTGCGTCAGCGGTGAAGCTGATAGTGATCGATGAATTTGAGACGCTCTTTGAGTCGATGGGTTGGCGCGCAGGCCTGATATTGCCGAGGGCCGTGAGCGAATCAAACTGGCTTTATAATCGCTCGTCGTTTGCCGATTCGCTTCTGCTAAGCGCACAGAATGATGGGTTTACTGCGCTTCTGCTTCGCGGAGGCGAGCCGCGCGTGGTTCGTTCGGTCACGTGTACGCCGGGCGAGATCGACGACGAGATCTACAGGCTTTTGATGTTTTACAACGACCGTTTCGCCACGCCCGAGATCGGCGGCGTTCTCGACGGACTTCTGATCGTAGGAAAATCGATCGCGACGGATCGCATTGGCAGCATATCCAAAGAGGCTCTTGGGCGACAGCTTGGAGTTTACAGCCCCGAAGATGTCGGGATGCAGCTTCCTGCGGGAAGTTTGAGCTTTGACGATATAGCGGCCCCAGCCGGCTTGGCTGCACTTGGAGCGGCCTGATCTCGGAGTTTTTCGGATAGCAACTTTCCCGGCTGAAACAAACTGGACGAAAATACCGTAGTACTCTGTTACCGGTCTATGCGATTTGCCGCCCTAGAAAATATCCATGCGTTGACCGACGGCGAACTGATCGCGAAGGCGATCGTCGGCCGCGAGGATAGTTTTGAGGAACTCGTCCGCCGCTATCAGCGTCCGATCACGAATTACGTCTACCGCATGCTGAACAATTACGATTCGTCGCTGGACGTAACGCAGGAAGTTTTTATCAAGGTTTACAATTCGCTCCGCAAGTACAGCTCGGAATACAAATTCTCGACATGGCTCTATCGCATTGCGCACAACGCGGCGATCGATCATATGCGCCGAAATTCGATGGTACAGCAGAGCATTGAAACCGAAAACTCCGACGGCACGTATCAACTGCAGATCGAGAGTCCTAATCCGAACCCGGAACAGGACCGCGAACGCAGCGAATGGCGGTTGGAGATCGAATCGGTTATCAGGTGCCTGCCGGAGCCATATCGCGAATTGATCGTACTGCGCCATTCGCGCGACCTGAGCTATGACGAAATAGCGAGCGTGACGAGCCTTCCGCTAGGGACGGTCAAGAACAGGCTGTTTCGGGCGAGAGAAATGATGCGGGAGATATTTGTCGAACGGGGATTTACCGGGATCTAAAGCGAGCAGGGAAATGAAGGAGCACATTTCAACTTCAAAGTTTGATTGTCCGTCCGAGGAGATCGCTTCGTATATCGAGGGCGAACTCTCTCCTGTGCGCGAGATCGAACTGGAAATGCATTTCGCCGGCTGCGAAACCTGTTCGGCAGAACTCAACCTTCAGAAAAAATTCCTGATCGCGCTCGATCATGCACTCGAAAGCGAAAAGCAGATCGAATTGCCGGTTAACTTCACTAAGGTCGTCGTGGCCAATGCCGAATCGCGGGTCAGTGGACTCCGCCGCCGCAGCGAAAGGTTCAACGCTCTGTTCGTCTGCGCGGCTCTTTTCGTGTTTCTGATGTTCACTCTCGGCGCGGATTCGGGCAAGGCACTTAGCGGATTCATGACCGTGTTTGAAAAGGTTGGGGCTGTTCTTGCCTTTGCTGGACATTGTGCCTACGACCTCGCAGTTGGAGCCGTGATCATAATACGTTCGCTCACATCGAATCTCGTTACTGATTCGACGCTCTCGACGCTTTTCCCGGGAATTTCTGCGATCGGTCTTTATGTCGTCTCACGGGTAATGCCCTTACTCAATCGCCTTTGATCTTTAACCGCCGAAAGTGGAATATCTTGTCACAATAGGGACACATCTGCCGTTCGGCGACAACCAAAAATCAAAACAGATTCTGGTCGCTGCTTTAATAGCATGTTTTTCGGTACTTCCAATTTTTTCACAAGCTCAGCTTTCAACCTCGCCCGATGAGAAGACATTGATCGTCGAAGACGCTCCCGACATGGAGGTTTATGCGATCGGCAAATCCGTGATCGTGAAACAGCGGGCAAAGGGCGTACTCGCGTTTGGCGGCGATGTGATCGTCGAAGGCCGTGTTGAGGAGGATGTCGCCACGATTGGCGGCTCGATCATTCAAAAGGAGACGGCATACATCGGCGGGGATGTGATCGCGTTTGGCGGTGAATATAAGCCGGAAGCCCGTGAACCGCTCCGCGAACCCGGCAAGGAAACGCTGATGTACGGGGCCTTCGAGGAAGAACTCCGAAATATGGCCCAGAATCCGTCGCAGATATTTTCGCCAACATTGACGCCGGTTTTCTTTGCACAGAGGCTATTGTCGATTTTGTTCTGGTTTCTGGTCACCTTCGGCGTAACCACGTTGGCGCCCGGTGCCGTCAGTCGTGGGGTCGCTCGATTTCGGCTTTCCGCGCTTAAGATCGTAGCACTCGGCATAGGAGCTTTTCTCCTCACAACGTTCTGCACTATCGTTAGCGTTCGCTTTTTGCCGGATTACATAAGTGTTATCACGGGGTTGATGGTTTTTGTCTTGCTGTTGATGTCATATGTTTTCGGAAGAGTCGCGCTTCAGGTAAGTGTTGGCAAGATGATCCAGAAAAGATTTTTCCCAGAAGGATCCCGCTCAGAAACTATCGCCATTCTTTTAGGCGTCTTATCATGGACGTTTGTGCTTTCAATACCTTATGTATGGACAATTGCTCTTCTTGTTTTATTTGCGGGCGGAATAGGACTTGTTCTTACGGCGCGCTCGAAAACCACCTGGCAACGGGAGTAAACCCTTTCGTTACACCCTTTTACAATTCTTTACATTAAAAATCGAACCTAACTAGTAGAATGAACGTCTTAAAAGTTGAGGCACAGTCGCCTCGTTTTTGCGTATCATCTCAAGTTGCGGCGTCATAGATATATGAGATTCATAAAACTGACTATTACAACTTTTTCGTTTGCTCTTTTAACCGCTGTGGTCTTGCCCGTCTTTACGCAGACTGTTCAACCACCTGCAAAGCCATCACTGATCGCGGGCGACGTGACAAGCGTCGCGGCCGGAAAGATCGTTATGACTACGAAAGACGGCTCTCTCGACGTAGCGTTGTCCGATAAAACCGTTTATAAGCGTGTCCCGCCCGAAAACCCGGTCATGTCGGCGGCAGTTGGGGCGGTGGTTTCGGATATCGGCGAAGGCGACAAGGTTGTAGTAAGCGGATTTCTCGCGGGCGATAAAAGATCGATGCCCGCCCGGACGGTCTATTTGATGACCAAGTCTGATATAGCACAGCGCAACGCCAAGGAAAGTGAGGTGTGGAAAACGCGCGGCATTACGGGCCGCGTCGTTTCGGTCGATCCGGTCGCTAAAAAGATCAATGTCGAAACGCGAACACTGACGGGCACTTCTACGATTACGTTGACGCCTACGGAAACCGCAAAGTTCATGCGCTACGCACCGGACTCTGTAAAGTTTTCGGAAGCGAAGGCGAGCTCGCTGCTTGAGGTGCAGACAGGTGACATGCTGCGGGCTCTCGGTGATAAGAGCCTCGATGGCACTTCATTCACCGCCGAAGAGGTCGTGACCGGAGCGTTTCAAACGGTTGCAGGCACTGTTAAAGCGATCGACACGGCGAAAAATGAGGTCGTCATTACCGACCTTCGAACAAGAAAAGATGTGACCGTCGCGGTCGCACCTTCTTCTTTATTGAAGAAATTCCCCGAAGAAATGGCTACGCGAATGGCTGGATTTCAGGGCGGACAAGGTGGTGTGAGGCCGGTCGGCCAGGGAGGTGCGCCGCCGCAAAGTAATCCTCCCAGTGGACAGGCTCCGACAGGGCAGGGGCGGCCCGGGTTTGCGGGACGCGGCGGCGGGATCGATGACATGCTTGACCGTTTTCCGACGATCACGGCGGCAGACCTAAAGGTCGGAGACATGATCGCCGTTTCGAGCACCAAAACCGGAAATCTCGACAAGATCACGGCCATCAAACTACTTGCGGGCGTTGAGCCGTTTCTTCGTGCGGCCCAGGCGTCTGGTGGACGGCAGGGTGGATCGGGCGGATTGGGTAATTTCAATATTCCGGGACTCGACGGCTTTGGAACTCCCTAGCGTTTTACACAGCAGATCTTAACGCAGACCTTTATTTAGAACAGTAAACTTTTATTCAAGACTATTATCATGAACTTTGTAAAATCTATATTTTTTGCCGGTATTGTCTCGCTCTTTCTGAGCTCGACGCTGGTTGCGCAGCAAACGGGCAGTTTGTCGGGGCAAGTTGTTGACGCCCTCGGGAACGTGGTCGTAGGTGCGACCGTGACCGCGATCTCGGCCGATGGCAAAGAGAAAACAACGAGTAGCAATCAGCGTGGTGAATACACTATCGCGAGCCTAACTCCGGGAACATATATCGTTCGCGTGATCGCCGACAAATTTGCCTTTTTCGAGAATCCGGCAGTAGATATAAAGGCAGGGCCAAGGACTGATTTTACCGCGACGCTGACGGTTGCGGCGATGGAGCAAAAGGTGGACGTCTCGCCCGACATGGGTGTCTCGACCGATCCCGAAAATAACGGTGACTCGACCGTCTTGAAGGAGAAGGACATCGAAGCATTGCCCGATGATCCGGACGAGCTTGAAGCGGCGTTGCAGGCACTGGCCGGGCCGTCGGCCGGGCCTAATGGCGGACAGATTTATATAGATGGATTTACGGGCGGCAGGCTTCCGCCGAAGGATGCGATCCGCGAGATCCGCATTAATCAAAATCCGTTTTCGGCTGAATACGATCGTCTAGGTTTTGGCCGCATCGAGATCCTGACCAAGCCGGGTTCCGACAAATGGCGCGGAAGCGCTTTCGGCAATTTTAATGACGAGAGTTTGAACTCACGAAATCCGTTCTCGGCCAATCGTGCCCCGAGCCAAACCCGTTTTTTCGGCGGCAATATCTCGGGCCCGATCCAGAAGAAAAAATCATCGTTTTTCCTCGACATCAGCAACCGCGATCAGGACAGCAACGCTGTCGTGAATGCGTTGATCCTCGATCCCAACCTGAATCCGGTCATCTTCGACCAAGAATTTTTGGTGCCGACTCGGCGCTTTTCAGTGAGTCCGCGTTTCGACTATCAGATAAACGATAAAAACACCTTGGTTGCACGTTACAGCTTCACTCGGTCGTCATTTGAGAACCAGGGAATTGGCGGGATATCGCTGCCCTCACGGGCTTCGTCGTCCACGTCGGTGAATCACGAATTCCGTTTGACGGAGACGATGATCATCAACCCGACGACGGTGAACGAAACTCGCTTCCAATACGAATTCAATAATCGCAACCAGACGGGCGACAATTCGATCCCGACGATCGGTGTTGCGGATGCCTTTACCGGCGGCGGCTCGCAGATAGGTCTGAGTTTTAATAAGTCGAAAGATATTGAGATCTCTAACTTCACGACTACGACGTTGGGAAAGACGCACGGGGTAAAGGTCGGCGGACGTTTTCACTATATTAAAGTCGACGACCAATCTCAGAATGGTTACGGCGGTTCTTTTTCGTTCCCGGGGTCTCCCGAGTTACGTTCACCTGCCGGCTGCACGCCGACCGGTCCGCCCGATCCGAATTGCGTCATCGTTCAGCCGGCTCTAACCTCTTTAGATCAATATGTGGGAAAGATCCTTG
>JBDTZW010000406.1:0-2643 GCA_040004905.1 Acidobacteriota bacterium | reverse complement strand
TCGTCAGCGGTCGTGTCGTAAACAAAAACCTCGGCGTAACCGCTTTTCAAAACTCTTTTCGCTCGCTCAAGCACGTCGGCTTCCAGGCAGCCGCCGGAAACGGTGCCGAATGTATCCCCATTTTCCGTTATCAGCATCCGGGCGCCCGGCAGACGATAGCCTGATCCCTTGAGATCGACAACGGTCGCGAGCACGGCCCGATCTCCGTCCGGCATTCTTTCGAGCTTTTTGATTATTTGCTGGATCTCTTTGGACAAGGCGTGAAACTATATCGATTCGAGTTCAGCGATGGCCTCAGGCAACAATTGAACGTCCACTGAGCTTAGATTTTCCCGAAGATGCCCGACCGAAGATGTTCCGGGGATCAAAAGAATATTCGGCGACCGCTGCAGCAGCCACGCCAAAGCGACCTGCATCGGCGTAACCCCGAGGCTTTCCGCAACCGCGTCGAGCGTCGTCGACTGCAGTGGCGTAAATCCGCCTAGCGGAAAGTACGGAACATATGCAACACCGGCCTTGGCCAGGTCGTCGATGAACGCATCGTCGGAGCGATTGGCAAGATTGTACATATTCTGAATGCAGACAATTTCCGTGATCTTCTGCGAATCGGCAAATTGTTTTGGCGTCACGGTGCTGAGACCGATACTTCGGATCAGGCCCTGTTCTTTCAATTCGGCCAGAACTGTCACCGGTTCTTCGATCGATTCGTCGACCGGACCCATGTAATTTCCAACACGGAGGTTTACGACATCCATCGCATCGAGACCGAGGTTACGCAGATTGTCGTGGACACCTGCGATCAGATCTTCACGCGTTCTGGTCATGATCCACGAAGCGTCGTCGCCCCTGCGGGCTCCGAGTTTCGTGACGATCGTCAGATCTTTTGGATACGGATGAAGAGCTTTTTTGATTATCTGATTAGTAATGTGCGGCCCGTAATAGTCGCTCGTATCAATATGGTTTAGGCCAGCGGCGACGGCTTCGCGAAGCACGGCGATCGCCGCAGCTTCATCCTTCGGCGGTCCGAAAACACCTGGCCCCGCGAGCTGCATCGCCCCGTAGCCGAGCCGGTTTACCGACATAGATGTTCCCCGAAATGTAAAGGCCCCGCCTAACTTCGCTTGTTCGCTCATAGCTCTAATTTACACCGTCGCAGCCTCAAAAACTAACGAGAGAAAATGACGCGTCATTTGAATCAGACCGGTTCCGCGAGATAATGTGGAGCTAATGGCACACGGCGAGATAAGCGAGCTACTTCCCGCAAGCAGTGCGGTCGTTTTTCGGCTACTTCACGATTATAAACGGCGGCTCGAATGGGACACACTCCTGAGTGCGGCATATCTGGAAGACGGCCACGAGGCCGCCGGCAAGGGCGTTATATCCATCTGCGTCGGCCGGCGTTCCTTGGGCGGGCTCGCGATCCGCACGGTTTACGTTTCCTTCCAACCTCCAACTTTGGCGGCGGTAAAGATGCTCAACTCGCCCCCTTTTTTCGAGTCGTGGGCCGCGTCGATCCATCACCAAGATCTTTCAGAGAACGAATCACGGATAACGTATAAATTTCACTTCAGATCCAAGCCGGGATTCCTGCGATTTGTGATGGAGCCGATAATGAAAAAAGTGTTCGAATGGGAGACCAAAAAGCGCCTGCGGGCACTCCGATCTTTCATGTCAACATGAGATGCTATTCCGGGCACGGCCGGTGCAACGCTCGAACGCCGAGCTTCGCCGTTCACGTGAACTGTGCACGCTCCGCACCGCGCGACGCCGCAGCCGAATTTCGTCCCGGTCAGGCCGATCTCGTCGCGGATCACCCACAGCAGCGGCGTGTCCGGATCGGAACCGATGTCATACTGTTTTCGGTTTACGCTAATTCTTGTCATATCATTAACCTAATCGCCAGCGAAATCGATCGACAAAAAGTTCAGAATGTCTGAAATGGATTAGAGAGAGTATAAGACGCCGTTCGGTCCGCAGAACTGCACGGCGTGTTTAGAAATAATGGATGACTACTTTCCTGAACCTAAAGGAGCTTATCCGGCGTGATCGGCAGATCGCGGACACGTTTCCCGGTTGCGTTAAATACCGCATTGGCGATCGCAGCCGCAACACCGACGATCCCAACTTCGCCGATGCCCTTGATCCCTAGAGCGTTTACTGCTTTGTCTTCTTCGGGAATAAAAGCGACATCGATCGTGCCTATATCGAGGTTGGCCGGAATGTGATAATCGGCGAATGTTCGCGTCACAAAATTTCCCCATCGCGGATCGAGCACGGATTCTTCCGTCAACGCCATCCCGATGCCCCAGACGCATCCACCAATGATCTGCGAACGCGCCGTTTTCGCGTTCATGACCCGTCCGGCACCGGTAACCGACACAATGCGCGGCACTCGTACCATTCCCGTCATCGCATTTACCCACACCTCGGCAAAATTTGCGTTGAATGCATGGCAGGAATATTTCTGCGCTTCAGGACTTTGTTTTGCGTCGGCCTGAGTTTGATATTCGTTGAGGCTTGCGGCTTCCATCAATTCAGCGATGGTCGGTTCCTTGAACCACTGCCGGTTGGTTTTTGCCTGCAGCTCCGTCGTCGCCTTAATGCATGCCTCGCTAACCGCATTGCAAAAACTCGCGGCACCGA
>JBDTZW010000136.1:0-8848 GCA_040004905.1 Acidobacteriota bacterium | reverse complement strand
TGAACATTTGCCGCCTTGACCATTGCGTCAGCGGCCTCGACCGCACCGACGAAACCCTTGGTTTCGACCATCCCGAGCGCTTCTAAACTCATTCGATATTCCTCTCTTTAGGATCGTGTTTTCAAGATTCTAATATAAGACCAATTCAAAGCGTAAACGTATCACGTCAGGATAACAACAATCAAGCACCGAAACATCCGCAAAAACCGTATCGAAACCATTGACAAGACGTGTTTATCGAAGCTATATTTCACTTCTAGGTTCTCGTTCTAAACTGCTGATAAAGCAACTGCTTTTGGGTATCTCAAATGTCACTGTCCTTGGGGGAAAAACTGCGGCAGGCTCGCGAGGAGCAAGGTATATCCATCAGTGAGGTCGCTGAGCAGACCCGTATCTCTCCACACTATCTCGAATCGATAGAAAAGAACAGTTACAAGATACTCCCAGGCGGCATTTTTAATAAGGGCTTTATCAAGGCGTTTGCCCGCTATGTCGGTGTGAACGAAGCCGAGGCTCTGCAGGATTATATTCAGGCGATCGGTGAGGCCGGCGAGCCGGACGATCAAGGACCGAAACCCTATCATCCCGAAGTGTTGACCGACGACCGGGCAGGGCCCTCAATGACCCCAACTGTGATCTTCGCCGTCATAATCCTCGCACTAATGACCGGAGGCATCCTTTTTGTTGTCAAATACCTGCAAGGCGCCGGACCGATTTCCAACCAAGCTGCACTAACTCCGCCCACAACCAATACGAACACGGCGAATGTGAACGCCGCGGTTCCGGTCCCGGCCACTGATAAGATCAGCGTCGAATTAAAGGCATCGGCCGAGCCAGTTTGGGTCAGCTATTCGGTCGACGGAGTGGCAAAAGTTCAGACCCTTGCGCCTGATGAGAGCGTTAAAATAGACGCGAAGGACGCCTTCACCCTGAGCTATTCGAAGGCGAAGCTTGCCAACCTTCAGGTTTCGGTAAACGGAAAACAGATCGCGATGACGTCTTCGCAAAGCAAAGGCAACGTTGAATTTGAGGTGACCAGGGCGAACGTCGATCAGGTAGTCCAAGGCGGCCAGACCGCACCACTAGAATCATCCCCGACCGGATCGGCCTCACCTGCCGCGACGCAGACGCCCAAGCACACGGGCACGCCTGAGGCCTCGAAAACTCCGCGTCCTTCGCCGGCAGGGATCACAGCGCCTAGGCCGAGCCCGACCGTGATAATCGTGGGAAACAAGAAACCGACGACCCCACCGCGTCCGAATTAGCAATTTCCTCATCTTTTCGGTAATCTACTTCTTTATTTTTTGCTTGAAACATCGCCTGTGACGTGCCCGCGAGATCGTGTCCGGGCATTTTTTGCAGACGCACATTCGGCGTAGATAAGGTTTTATGAACATCGATGAGATCAAAGAAGGATTGACGTTTGACGACGTCCTCCTGGTTCCCGCGTATTCCGAGGTCCTGCCCGCCGAGGTCGATACATCGACCAGGTTTTCCCGGAGCATCTCTCTTAATATTCCGCTTTGTTCGTCGGCGATGGACACGGTGACCGAAGCGTCGCTCGCGATTGCTCTGGCCCAGCAGGGCGGCATCGGCGTCATCCATAAGAATTTCTCGATCGAGCAGCAAGCCGAAGAGGTCGATAAGGTCAAACGCAGCGAGTCCGGGATGATCGTCGACCCGGTTACGATCCACGCGGGTGCTTTGGTATCAGAAGCCCTTACGATCATGGAGCGTTTCAAGATCAGCGGCGTCCCGGTGGTGAACGATAACGGTTTGCTTGTCGGGATAATCACGAACCGTGATCTCAGATTCGAAACGCGATTCGATATCCCGGTTTCGGACGTAATGACGCCGCAGCCGCTGGTGACGGTACCGATCGGCACGACGCTCGACGAAGCGAAGATAAAGCTTCAAAAACATCGGATCGAAAAACTTCTCGTAGTCGACGACGACGGGCACCTGAAAGGGCTGATCACGGTCAAGGACATCCAAAAGGCGATCAAGTTTCCGCAGGCGGCAAAAGACGACCTCGGCCGGCTACGATGCGCGGCTGCGATCGGTGCGACGGGCGACTATGTCGAACGAGCAGAAGCCCTGGTCGCGGCCCGTGCGGACGCGATCGTGATCGATACCGCGCACGGCCACAGTTCGCGCGTGATCGAGGCCGTCAAAGCGGTCAAAGCGAAATTCCCCGACATACAGTTGATCGCCGGAAACGTTGGGACCGCGGCGGGGACGAGGGAATTGATCCGCGTCGGCGTCGATGCCGTAAAGATCGGCATCGGTCCCGGATCGATATGCACGACACGCGTCGTAACGGGGGCGGGCGTGCCGCAGATCATGGCGATAATCGAATGCGTCGCGGCGGCGAAAGGCTCGGACGTTCCTGTCATCGCTGACGGCGGCGTAAAATTCTCGGGCGACGTGGCCAAGGCGATCGCGGCCGGAGCTGATTCGGTCATGATCGGATCGCTGTTCGCGGGCACCGAGGAAGCTCCCGGCGAAGTGATCCTATTCCAGGGCCGCAATTTCAAGACCTATCGCGGGATGGGTTCGATCGGCGCGATGAAGAAAGGCTCGAGTGACCGCTACGCGCAGGAAGGCACGGTCGCCGATTCGAAATTCGTTCCCGAGGGCATCGAAGGCCGCGTTGCCTTCAAGGGCAGCGTCGCCGATATGGTGACACAGCTCGTCGGCGGCCTAAAATCCGGGATGGGCTACACGGGCTGCAAGAATATCGAAGACCTCCAGACCAAAGCGAAATTCGTACGCATTACCTCGGCTGGCCTTCGCGAGTCCCACGTCCACGACGTGATCATCACCAAAGAAGCTCCAAATTACCGCATTGAATCCTGACATGGCCTGAGATGGCGGACCTTGCGGACGAATGCTCGGACAATCGGCGGGGTCAGCGATCTGTCCACGCGCTTGTCCGTCGTGTCCGGTTGGCGTTTTACGGCAACGAATGCCGGTACAATTTTGGTCCTTTGGTACAAAACGGTTCCTCACGAAAAGCAGTAAAACTCGGCACTTGCCGCAACCAAGTGATCGGCGATCGACGACGAGTGTGCTGCTAAAGCTCTGTCTGCGTTAGGAAGAAGCGGCGGGTCGGCAACTCGTGCAGTTTCGAGCGCTCGTACCGGCAAGTTGCGTCATATCGGGAATCTTGCACCAAAATGCGAAAGTTCTACGTTTTCGCGAAAATGCTACATCCGTTTCGGGACTGAGTTATGGCAGTATGCTTCGTGTCGCGGCGAACGGCGGCTACTACGGAATGATTTTCAGTGGGTGACCAAATGTAAGATGAATCAGCAAAAACTCGAACGCTTTCCGTCGCCAATTGAAACGGTTTGCTTTTCGAACTCGTAACAGGTTGGGGTAATATATCCAACGACAAAAAACTCGAATCCCAGGAGGGGCTCTATGCTCAGACGATGCGGATCATTACTCACAGGGTTTTTGATCATTTATCTATTTTCGACTCTCACGATAAACGCACAAGCAAGAGGAACCGGGACCATATCAGGTAAGGTTAGCCTCGGCGGAAAGCCGGGAAAGGGAGTGCCAGTCACAGCAAGTCTGTCTGACAACACATTCCCGCCGAAGCCAGCGGCCGCGACAGCTACCACTGACGACGAAGGCCATTTTAAACTGAGCGGCCTCGCGGCAGGACGCTACACGGTCGCACCGTATCAGCCAAAGGAGGTCATTCCAGGGAGCACTCGCTGGGAATCCGGCCAGACCATTACCCTTACCGATGGCGAAGTCGCGGACAAGGTGGATTTTGACCTATCCCGAGGGGGAGTGATCACAGGACGCGTTACCGGGCCCGATGGCCGCCCGCTCGTCGAGCAACGCGTAACCATCGAGTCGGCGACCGACCCGAAAACGAACTTTGGCGGCATGATGGGTACGGAAATGTACCAGACGGACGATCGCGGGATCTTCCGAATTTACGGACTGCCCGCTGGGAAATACGTCGTCAGCGTTGGCGAAGAAAAAGACGGCTCGACCCAGACGTATGGCATGGGCCAGGGCGGCTACTATCCACGCACTTTTCATCCGGGTGTCGTTGAGAGGTCTGAAGCGAAGGTGATCGAACTGAGCGAAGGCGGTGAAGAAGCGGCGATCGATATCACGCTTGGCCCTCGCGAGAAGACATACTCCATATCTGGACGCATGGTTGATGAGGCTACGGGTGACCCCGCTCCGGACGTTTCAGTCGGCTACGGAAAGATCAAACCTGGCGAAACATCGGTGAATAATTTCGGCTCGTCGTCTAAGTCGGACGTTCAAGGCAAATTTCGCATCGAGGGGATCAAGCCCGGTAATTACGCAATTTTTGTCGCCGCTTTTGGCCGAGATAACGACGACGCAAAAACGAGCGATCCGGTGCAGGTCCAGATCACAGACGGTGATATAGCCGACATTGAGGTCAAGGTTCGACAGGGTATCAGCATCGACGGAACGGTCGTGGTTGAAGGAAATCCGGATCCGGCAGCTCTCGCAAAAGTTCCGCAGCTCACCGTGGCCGCCTGGGGCCGATCGTCGGGCCAGATAAGCGCGCCGAATTACCGCAGTTCGAAGATCGCAGCCGACGACTCATTTCATTTCAAGGGATTGGCGGCGGGCAAACTTGGGTTCATCCTCTCAGGCCGGCCGGATAGTCCACAAGGGTTCACATTGCTTAGGGTCGAGCAAAATGGATCACCGAGTGCGTCTCACGAGATCGATCTGTTGGAGGGTGCCGCGAGCGTTAATGTGCGTCTCGTACTCGCCTATGGAACCGGATCGATTCGCGGACAAATCACCATTGTAGGCGGCACGCTGCCGCCGACCGCACGTGTTTGGGCGTCAGCTCATGGAGCTGGCCAGGACAGCGGACATGGTGTTCCCGTCGACGCCAGAGGACGCTTTTGGATCGAGAATCTCCCCGCAGGTGAATACATGGTATCGGTATTCGCCGACCTTTCCGGAACGGGAACGGGGGGAACTCACAGCGGCGAATCGTCAAAAGTCAGCGTGAGCAATGCCAACGAAACAAACGTTATGGTCATACTAGATCTGGCTCCGAAACAACCGGGAGGTATTCCTCAATGATCCGAAGAAAAGCTACCGGCATGGTTAGTCGCGCATTGTTATTTGCCTTAATTCTGGAATGTGTCGGTTGCATGGCCGCGTTCGGACAGGACCCCGCCGCGACCCCAACAGTTGGGAAGAAGCCTAATGCGAAGACCGTGCCGGCACAAGCGACCGGGACGATCGAAGGATCGATTACGGACGATGAGGGCAGACCTCTTACTGACGCACGCGTATTTGTACTCGCGATTGGCGATCAGAAGCGAAATAGGTCTGCCTCTGCCGATGAAACCGGAAAATTTAAAGTGCTGGACGTGCCGCTTACGATGTACCGTATCTTTGCGTATGCACCGAGCTTTGTGATGCCGCGTGATGCAATGCCTCCGGCGGGTGAACGCGAAAAATATTATCGCCCGGGTGAAACCGTGAACATTAGCCTGATCAAGGGCGGCGTGATCACGGGCACCGTCACGGATCGGGCAGGCGAACCATTGGTTGGAGTCTCCGTTCAGGCTATTCGTCTCGCGGCAGCCGATGACTCCCAAAGTTTTTTTCCGCTTGATCCGCTTCCTCGCAGGCGTGAAACGGACGACCGCGGTGTTTTCCGTATTTATGGTCTGCAGGCTGGCAGTTATCTTGTCCTCGCCGGCGGTAAGGCTGAGTATTCGTTTCGTCAAACGCCGTTCGACCGAGATGCTCCGACATTTTATCCATCATCAACGAGAGACACCGCTTCGGTAGTTGCGGTTCAGAGCGGTCAGGAAGCTTCAGGCATCGACATCCGTTACCGGAACGAACCCGGATCCACAGTGAGTGGGAGAGTAACGGGGGCGGCTACCAAGAATGTACAGCTGATGATGACGGTAGCCGGGATCGCCACTCCGGTTTCGGGTACGTCAAGCCGAGATCAGGATGGTGTATTCTCATTTACCGGTGTGCCGAACGGCGAGTACAAGATAACTGCTCTCGGCATGGACGACAGTTTCAAACCCGCTGGAAGGGGTTCTGCAAGCACAAGTGTAAAGGGAGCAGATGTGACCGGCCTATCGATAAGGCTAACGCCCCTCGCTTCTCTGTCGGGAAATATGGTGCGGCCGGAGAAGCCGGATGTTAACTGCGATCCAAGATCGCAGGCGGGCCGAGATCCGGTGATCGTAAGCCTGACGAATTTGAGAAAGGACGCCCTCGATTTCCTCAATTTTGGGCGGACGGAGACCAACATCGATCCACAAGGCAGTTTTAATATGACCGGATTTGGCGGAGGTACGTTTCGGCTGCGAATGGTGTTGCCTGACGACTGGTTCATCCAATCGATCAGCCGAGATGTCACAAAACCGGTAAACTCAATTGCAAAGACATCTAAACCGGCGTCTGCGTCGCAAAGCTCGCCGCCGGAACTAGTTTCGATCGGCAATGGTGAAAACATAACGGGCTTGACGATAACGACTTCTTCAGGCGCGGGATCGGCCGGTGGTTCGATGTCGGGTGCCGCTCCCGACATCTCGATTCCAGCGGGTTTGCGGCTTCTTCTAGTGCCAACGGAAAAGGACCGAGGCGACGATACCCTGCGATACGGCGAGAGCGGAATCGATAGTAACGGAACGTTCGGTTTTCACAACCTTGCTCCCGGAAGCTACCGCCTGGTATCGCGTATCGCGGTTGTCGACACGCAGAATATTCCGCGCCCGCTCGCATGGGATGCGAAGGAACGGGCTAAGCTTCTGCACGATGCTGAATCCGCCGGCGTTCCGCTCGAGATAAAACCGTGTCAGAAACTAAATGGATTGGGGCTGATCTTCGGGTCGGACGGAACGGTCAAGATGAAATAGGCCAGCGGCCTGAAATGATCAGAAATCTAGTTGACCTTCTGATTCGTGGCTTCCCATTCCCGGTAGAGATCCTGGATGCGCTTTTCGAGTTCGGCGGCTTTGTCGGAGGTGTTTTGGAGGCGACCGTAATCGGCGGCGACGTCCGGCGAACTCATCTCGAGAGTGGACTGTTCGAGCTCGGTTTCGGCCTCGGAAATTTCCTTTTCGATCTCAAGGATGCGCTTTTCTAACCTCTCACGCTGATTTTTGCTGAGGTCTGACGCGGGCTCGGAGCGTTCGATCTCGGCGGGCTTTCGTGATTCGACAGTGCGGGCCTGCGCAGTGATCTGGCGGCCTTTTTCCTTCCAATCGTGATACTCCGAATAGTTCCCGTTGTACCAATCGGTGCTTCCGTCCGCCTCGAACGAAAGGATCTGTGAAGCGATCTTATCGAGAAAAAATCGGTCGTGGCTGACGGTGAGGATCGTACCGGAATATTCTTCGAGCGCGTCCTCGAGCGCTTCGCGAGCGGGAATGTCTAGATGGTTTGTCGGCTCGTCGAGGATCAGGATGTTTTTGTGAGAGTAAATAAGTTTCGCGAGAGCGAGGCGACCCTTTTCGCCGCCCGACAGGTCGGCTACATTTTTAAAAACGTCTTCACCAACGAAGAGAAAGCGGGCGAGGAAATTTCTCAAGGTGCCATTGTCCGCGAGCGGTGCGATACGGCGCAATTCCTGGATCACCTCGTTTCGCGGTTCGAGATCGGACAGATTCTGCGAGTAATATCCAATGTCGGCCTTGGTTCCCCACATCATTTTGCCGGAGATCTCACGAAGCTCACCCAAGATCGTTTTCAGAAGCGTGGTCTTCCCTGTTCCGTTCGCACCGATGATGCCGAGAGCCTCGCCCCGGTGAAGCGAAAGATTCAAGCCGCTCGCTAAAACTTTTTCTCCATATCCGATCGCGAGATCTTCTGTCGTCAGGACATTGTTACCGGTCCGTTCGACTTTTTTGAGACCAAAGCTTCCACCGTGCTTTTCGCCAACTACGGCCTCTACACGCTCGAGTCGTTCGAGCATGTTGCGCCGGGATTTTGCCTGTTTTGTTTTCTGGCCTTCGAGATTTCTGCGAATAAATTCCTGCGTCTTATTGATCATCGACTGCTGGTTTTCGTATTCGCGGACCTGCTGTTCGCGGCGAAGCTCGCGCTCCTCAAGAAACGCCGAATAGTTTCCCTTATAGGAAACCGCCCTGCCGCGGTCGATCTCGATTATCTTGTTTGTCGTGCGGTCGAGAAAGTAGCGGTCGTGGCTGATGACGAGGTAAGATCCGTCGTAACCCTGCAGATACGTTTCCAGCCATTCAACGGCATTAACATCGAGATGATTTGTCGGTTCGTCGAGAAGGAGCACGTCGGGTGCGGAGAGCAGAACGCGGACCATTCCCAAGCGATTTTTCTGCCCGCCCGATAGGACCCGTGTTTGCAGGTCCCAATTCTCTTTTGCGAAGCCAAGTCCAAGTAAGATCGACTCAGCCTTTGCGGCGTAGGTAAAGCCGTCCGCGAGTTCGAAAGCGTGTTGGAGATCCGCATATTTTTCGAGCACTTCTTCGGACGCGTCTGTCTCCATTACCTTTTCGAGATGGCGCATCTCGGCTTCGATATCGTGGACGTGCTTGAACGACGAGAGTGTTGCGGTGTGCACGGTTTCGTCGCCTTCGAAATCGACATGCTGATCGAGAAGTCCGAGTTTGAGGCCGTTCATCTTCAGGACCTCGCCCGAATCTGCGGCCTCGGCTCCGGTGATGATCTTGAACGCCGTCGTCTTTCCGGCGCCGTTTCGGCCGACCAATCCGACTTTTTCGCCGGGATTGATCTGAAACGACACGCCGCGAAGTATCTCGGTGCCGCCGTAGGATTTGTTTACGTTCGCAAGTCTGAACAACATAAAAAAGAGTAG
>JBDTZW010000280.1:0-28708 GCA_040004905.1 Acidobacteriota bacterium | reverse complement strand
AAGAAGCGGTCTCGAAATTGAAGGAGATCGCGTTTGCTACATTCGACGAAACGGTCGAACTTACGATGTGGCTCGGAGTCGATCCGCGCCATGCCGATCAGCTCGTCCGCGGCACCATCGTTTTGCCGCACGGTTTGGGCGGCGCCGCCAAAAAGGTCGTTGTCATTGCTCAGGGAGACAAGATCCGCGAGGCTGAGGAGGCAGGGGCCGATATGGCCGGCGGTGATGATATTGTCGAGAAGATCAAAGGCGGCTGGCTGGAATTCGACACTCTGATCGCTACGCCCGATATGATGGGCAAGGTCGGTCAACTGGGAAAGATCCTCGGTCCTCGAGGATTGATGCCGAATCCGAAAACAGGAACCGTAACGATGGACGTTAAAACGGCCATCGAGGAAACCAAGGCCGGTAAGGTTGAATACCGCGTCGATAAAACGGGCGTTATCCACTCGCCTGTTGGCAAAGTGTCGTTTGACGACGCCAAGCTCGCCGAGAATGCGAAGGTTTTGATCAACGCGGTCATCAAGGCAAAGCCAACCACGGCTAAAGGCCGCTACCTAAAGAAGATAAATCTGGCGGCGACGATGAGCCCGGGCGTTTTGCTCGATGAGCTTTCGTACGTGTAATAAGTGAGGTGCGCGAATAGAAAATGAAATCAAGAGAAACAAAACAAAAAGATTTGACCGCCCTTACGGAATCGCTATCGACCTCTAAGTCCGCAATGCTCGTCAGCTTTACGAAGCTAACGGTGAACAAGGACCAGGAGTTTCGAAACAGCTTGCGTGCGGCGGGTGCGAAATACCAGGTCGTAAAAAATACTTTGGCACGAATTGCCGTCAAGGACACGGATTTCGAGCAGGCGAGCGATCATTTCAAGGGCGTTACCGCTATCGCATGGACCGAGAATGATCCGGTTGTCCTCACCAAGGCGATCTCGAAGTTCATGAAGGACAACGCCGACATCTATACCTTTAAAACGGGTGTGGTTGACGGTAAGCTGGTCGATCTGCAGCAGTTAACGACCATCGCAAGCCTTCCTTCAAAGGAAGAGCTTATTTCCAAGCTGCTTTACGTCATCAATGCTCAGGCCCAACGCCTGGTTACGGTCATTAACGCCGTGCCGCGTGACCTGGCGGTAGTGATCAAGCAGATCGGAGACAAAGCTCCGGCCGGCACTCCTCCAGTAGAGGCTGAAGTTGACGAAGCACCAGCCGCCGAGGAATCGAAGACGGAAGAACCCGCGGCAGCCGCTGAAGAATCGGCACCGGCTGTCGAAGCCGGTGCTACTCCTGCTGCGGAAGCTCCGGCGGCGGCGACAGTACCTGAGGCTCCCGCGGAAGAAACTCCGGCTCCTTCGGAAGGCGAGCCTGGCGCGGAATAGTTAAGTTTTTTGTGCAGCAAACTTTGGTTTGTTGGTAGACGAGGCAGACTGGAGTCTGTCGAAACGAGAAGGCCGTACTCAAGGAAAACGAGCGGGGGTGATTTGTCAGGTCACTTTCGCGGCTCGGACAAAGGAAGAGGAGATGCACCCAATTCCGTATGTCCCGTGGGTTCTAGCGGCTGACATCGCGAAAGTAGAAAGGGGTAAGGATAAAGGCGAAAGCCCAGGATCCTGCTTCCCGGCCCATTTCGCTAATAGACCGAAAGGTAAGAGCCAAGCGATCGAGGAGACTTCTCCGTCATCGTTTCGCCTTTATCCTTTCAAAACCAGAACCCCATTTAGAGGAGAAATATAAAGATCATGGCAATTACAAAAGATGATGTAGTCGAATATTTGAAAGGTATTACGCTGTTGGAAGCGTCGGAGTTGGTCAAGGAACTTGAAGAAGTGTTCGGCGTTTCTGCTGCCGCTGCTTCGGCACCTGTGATGGTTGCCGCGGCTGGAGCAGGAGACGGCGCAGGTGCTGCCGCGGAAGAGAAGGATACCTTTGATGTCATCCTGACGGCCGCCGGCGGAAACAAGATCTCCGTTATCAAGGTCGTTCGTGAAGTCGTCGCTGGTCTCGGCTTGAAAGAAGCCAAGGATTTGGTCGACGGAGCGCCGAAGGCTTTGAAGGAAGGCATTTCGAAGGGCGAGGCCGAAGAGATCAAGACTAAGCTTACCGACGCGGGTGCTACGGTCGAGATCAAGTAACATCCGATGCGGGAGACGCAGGTTGTTTCGCGGGCGTAATCGTCAGCATGAAGCAATCTGCGTTCCACAATTTGATTCCCTGAATTTTTTTGCTATACTGGCAATCTAGCGTTATGCTATGCGATCGGGCCGATGGCGTCGATCGATGAGAATCTTACACGTAAATGTAGGTTTCCTTTTGGTTTAGGGCGATCGTTTCGCGAAAAATTGGAGAGTTGGTGTCTCTTTCGGGACTCTCGGAAAATCAGAATAACAGTTAGGAAACTGCTGAAAAGCGGTCTGGGCAGACTTTGCCCGCGACCGCATTTGCCGTCTTTATTTGAAAATTTTTAGGGAGCTTTTTGCAAGAGCATCCTATCAACAATAGGCATTTAAATCAACCACTATTTTCTTGCCTGAAATGGTTTTAATACTATGATCAATAATCCGCTCCAGAGCAATACTACGGGCCTTGGACGACGAACCAGTCAGTCGCCCGAGCGTGTCGATTTTTCAAAGATATATACGTCCGCACAGATCCCGAATTTGATCGAAGTTCAGCGCGAATCGTACAACCGATTTCTCCAGATGGACCTCATTCCTGAGGAGCGTCAGCCGGTCGGGCTGCAATCGGTATTTAGATCGATCTTTCCGGTCTCCGATTTTCGCGAGACAGCTACGCTCGAATTTGTTGAATATCAGATCGGAAACTGGCAGTGCAAATGCGGCAATCTCGAGGGGTTGGAGCATCTTCGGGCAAACTGTAAAAACTGCGGCTCCAAGATCAAGGTCGATCCGTTCAATCCGGCCGAGGTCCTTTGTAACCATTGCGGCACGTTCAATGCGGTTCGGCCAAAACTCTGCCCGAATTGCGGCGAGCCTGTCGGATTAAAGCATAAACACGATCAGCAGGAGTGCCAGGAACGCGGAATGTCGTACAGCGTTCCTCTAAAAGTAAAGATCCGGCTGACCGTATTCGACAAGGATGCCGAAACCGGAGCGTCAACGGTGCGCGACATAAAAGAAGAAGATGTCTTCTTCGGCGAGATCCCGCTGATGACCGACAACGGAACGTTCATCATCAACGGTACAGAGCGCGTTATCGTGTCGCAGCTCCACCGCAGTCCCGGGGTTTTCTTTAGAGGCGAACGCGACGAATTTCTCGCAAAGATCATTCCGTATCGCGGTTCGTGGGTAGAATTTGAATACGACCAGAAAGGCATTCTCCACGCACGTCTGGGTAAACGAAAGATCCTCGCAACGATCTTCCTTCGTGCCTTAGGCCTCTGGCTTAACCCGCAGATCGACATGAAAACGGTCTCGGACAATATTTTGGAAGAAGTCGTAAAAAACGCCGAGTACGGTGATGGGAATATCTTGCGGCTGTTCTATGTTACGGACGAAGTTTCCGTAGATAAAGGAAAGCTCTTTATTTCGATCAAGAAAGAGGGTGAGACCAATCTCTCCGGCATGCATTCCGAAGAGGACATCAAGGACAAGAAGGAAGATGTCGTTCGGAAGGGCAAAAAGATCACGAAATCAGCGATCTCGGAGCTTCGCAGAATGAAGAGCGAGCGGGTCGAGGTTTCGGTTAACGATTTCGAGGCCGCCTTTGCGGTCGATGATGTGGTTAACAACGAGACCGGCGAAGTGATCCTCGAGGCCAATACCGAGCTCACGGCTGCAAAACTTCAGCAGTTGGTCGAAGAGGGCGTGGCGAATTTTGAGGTGTTTTTCCCGAAACGCGATGTTATCGGTGAGGTAGTTTCGCAGACCCTGAAAAAGGACGCGATCACCAAACCGGTTGACGCTCTTCTCGAGATCTATCGCAAAATGCGTCCCGGCGACCCGCCGACAGTCCCAACGGCGTATCGTCTGCTCGAAGGCATGTTTTTCGATGCCCGGAGGTTTGATCTGTCGCGTGTGGGACGTCTTAAGTTCAATATTAAGATGGGCCGTCCAGAGCGGGACCGTTTGGACGACTCTCTTCTCGACGCGGGCGATTTCGTTCAGGTTGTCAATTATCTCTTGAGAATGAAGAGGGACAGCGAGCATTACATGCAGGACGATATCGACCATCTTGGCAATCGACGCGTTCGCGCCGTTGGCGAACTGCTCGAAAATCAGTTCCGCATCGGCCTCGAGAGAATGGAACGTGCGATCAAGGAGAAAATGTCCATCCAGCAGGACATGTTCACGACGATGCCGCGTGACCTCGTTAATGCCAAGCCGGTTACGGCGGCCGTTCGCGAATTCTTTGGTTCGTCGCAGCTTTCGCAGTTCATGGACCAGACCAATCCGCTGTCGGAAATTACGCACAAACGGCGTCTTTCGGCCCTTGGGCCGGGCGGTCTTTCGCGGGAACGTGCCGGATTTGAGGTCCGCGACGTCCACCCGACCCACTACGGCCGCATCTGCCCGATCGAGACGCCTGAAGGCCCGAACATTGGTCTGATCTCGTCGCTATCTTGCTTCGCTCGGATCAACGAATTCGGATTTATCGAATCGCCGTATCGAAAGGTCGAGGACGGGCGCGTTATCGAGTATGTCAAAATTCAAAACGGCGGCGACACGAAGTTCAAGCCGAGGGATCACGTACCTCTCGAAGATGTCGAATCGGCGAACCGTAAGGCCAAAAAGGCCGAGCAAAAAGAGGCGGAGTTCGAACCGTTCCCTTTCTATCAGACGGCGTGGGAAGAAGACAGATATGTCATCGGTCAGGCCAATATCGAGCTTGATCCCAAGGGACATATTGTAAAAGAGCGGAACGCCGCTCGAAAGAAGGGTGAGTTTATTACTGCCGACAAGGCGGATATTCAGTACATGGACGTTTCGCCGAAACAACTCGTTTCGGTGGCGGCCTCGCTGATCCCGTTCCTCGAGAATGACGATGCTAACCGAGCTCTTATGGGCTCGAACATGCAGCGTCAGTCAGTGCCGCTTCTTCGGGCCGAGTCTCCGTATGTCGGCACCGGCATGGAAAAGATCGCGGCACGAGATTCGGGAGCAGTCGTTATCGCCAAGCGTGACGGTATCGTCGATTACGTCGATTCCGAACGCATCATCGTCAAAGCCGATCATCAGGTTGACGGAACTATCTCACGGGAAGTGACCGCGGACATCTATTCGCTGGTCAAATTCAAACGATCGAATCAGAACACCTGTATCAACCAGCGCCCGATCGCGCAGGTGGGCGAACGGGTTAAGAAGGGACAGGTTATCGCTGACGGTCCGTGCACGGATCGCGGCGAACTCGCGTTAGGACGAAACGTGCTTGTGGCGTTTATGCCATGGCGCGGTTACAACTTTGAAGATGCGATCCTGGTTTCCGAAAAGCTCGTCAAGGAAGACTATTACACGTCGATCCACATCGAGGAGTTGGAGATCGAGGCTCGCGACACCAAGCTCGGACCTGAGGAGATCACGCGTGATATTCCGAATATCGGCGAGGTGATGCTCCGCGACCTGGACGAATCGGGCATCATCCGGATCGGTGCTCAAGTCAAGCCTGGCTCGATTCTCGTCGGTAAAGTTACGCCGAAGGGCGAAACGCAATTGACCGCAGAAGAAAAGCTTCTCCGTGCGATCTTCGGTGAAAAAGCGGGCGATGTTAAGGACGCAAGTTTGACGTGCCCTCCGGGAATCGATGGAACGGTCGTAGATGTTCAAGTCTTTACCCGTAAGGGCCAGGACAAGGATGAGCGAAGCTTGGACATCGAGGCGATGGAGGAAGAAGACCTTCGCCGCGATCTTGAGGACGAGATCCGTATTCTGCAGGAACAGCGTGATGAGCGCATCTACGAATTGTTCGACGGTCGCAAGCTGCGTAGCGACCTAATGGACGGAAAAGAGGTTCTTGTCAAAAAGAACGTCACGCTCGATCGTGACATTCTGAAGGAGATCCCGGCCAAGCTTTACAAGAATATCGATGTCGCGTCGGGTTCGATCGACGTAACGTCGGAGACAAAGGAGTACGAGCAGAGGACCGAACGCCAGATCAATATTCTGAGTGATATCTACGACGAGAAGATAACTAAGCTCAAGCAGGGCGACGAACTTCCGCCGGGCGTTATCAAGATGGTCAAGGTTTTTGTCGCCATGAAGCGAAAGCTTTCGGTCGGTGACAAAATGGCCGGCCGCCACGGTAACAAAGGCGTTATCGCACGCATCCTTCCCGAAGAGGATATGCCGTATTTGCCGGATGGAACTCCAGTCGAGATCGTGCTGAATCCGCTTGGCGTTCCGTCGCGTATGAACGTGGGACAGATCCTGGAAACGCATCTTGGCTGGGCCGCGCGGGTTCTGGGGCTGCACTTTGCGACGCCGGTTTTCGATGGTGCCAGTGAAGAAGAGATCAAGAGCTACATCGGAAAGGCGAATGCGGAATACGATCGCCTCAAGCTGCCGCCGTCGGTCGGACCGTCAGGTAAGACGCGTTTATATGATGGGCTTACTGGTGATCAGTTCGAGCAGAAGGTAACCGTGGGTTACATATATATGCTCAAGCTGTCACACCTTGTCGACGACAAGATCCATGCTCGATCGATCGGGCCGTACAGCCTGATTACGCAGCAGCCGCTCGGCGGTAAGGCTCAGTTCGGCGGACAGCGTTTCGGCGAAATGGAAGTTTGGGCACTCGAGGCATACGGTGCGGCGCACATCCTGCAGGAATTGCTGACATGCAAATCCGACGATGTGGCCGGCCGGTCGAAGATCTACGAAACTATCGTCAAAGGCGTTTCGAATTTCGAGCCGGGCATACCCGAATCATTCAACGTGCTCGTACGCGAACTTCAGAGTTTGTGTCTCGATGTCGAACTCATCCAGGAAGATGAGATCGATCCGGATGAAGTAGTAGCAGGTGTCGATACATTGGTAGGGGCGGACTAGCGAGTTATAAGTTACCGAAGTTGCGAAGTTACAGAGTTAAGACTTCGCAGCTCGCCACTTATTTAACTCGGGTAATTCTTTGGAGAGAAAAGAATGTTTGGATTTAACAACGAAAGTAAAACGCAATTGACCGCAAATTACGAGGCGATCCGCATCAGTCTTGCTTCGCCCGACAAGATCCGTTCCTGGTCGCACGGCGAAGTTACAAAACCGGAGACGATCAACTACCGCACCTTTAAACCGGAACGCGACGGCCTTTTCTGTGCGCGTATTTTCGGGCCGGTCGCCGACTGGGAATGCCTTTGCGGAAAGTATAAGCGGATGAAGCACCGCGGTGTGATCTGCGACAAATGCGGTGTCGAGGTCACGCAGTCCAAGGTGCGCCGCGAGCGTCTCGGGCATATTGAGCTTGCCTCGCCTTGCTCGCACGTCTGGTTCTTTAAGGGATTGCCGTCAAGGATCGGGCATTTGCTCGATATCACGCTTCGCGATCTCGAAAAGATCCTCTATTTCGAAACTTACATAGTCATCGACGAAGGCGATATTTCGGACCTGAAGGAGAAGGACCTTCTCAGCGATGAGCGGTATCGCGAACTGATGCGCGATCATCCGAATCAATTCGTCGCCAAGATGGGAGCCGAGGCGATCAAGGACCTTCTGCAGAAGATCGATGTTCAGGAACTCGTCGACGACCTTCGGCAGAGAATGCGAGAAGAGACGTCGCAGCAGAAAAAGCTGAAGTATTCCAAGCGGCTCAAGGTCGCCAATTCATTCCTGCGTTCGGGCAATCACCCGGATTGGATGATCCTGGATGTTATCCCGGTCATTCCGCCGGAACTTCGCCCGCTCGTGCCTCTAGACGGCGGACGCTTTGCGACATCGGATCTTAACGATCTATATCGCCGCGTTATCAATCGTAATAACCGGTTGAAAAAGCTTATCGAGCTGCGTGCACCTGAGGTCATTGTTCGCAACGAAAAGCGAATGCTTCAGGAAGCCGTAGACGCACTGTTCGATAATGGACGCCGCGGACGTGTGCTGCGCGGAGCAAACAATCGCCCGCTCAAATCGCTGTCCGGCACCCTTAAAGGTAAACAAGGCCGTTTTCGTCAGAATCTTCTCGGAAAACGTGTGGATTACTCGGGCCGTTCGGTAATTGTCGTAGGCCCCGAGCTAAAGCTGCATCAGTGCGGTCTGCCGAAGAAAATGGCGCTTGAGCTTTTTAAGCCGTTTATCTACAACAAGCTCGAAAAAGATGCACATGCGGCTACTATCAAGCAGGCCCGCGAAATGGTCGAACGGCAGGAGCCGATCGTTTGGGACATTCTCGAAGAAGTTATTCGCGAGCATCCGGTTCTTCTGAACCGTGCTCCGACGCTTCACCGTCTCGGCATTCAGGCTTTTGAGCCGGTGCTGGTCGAAGGAAAGGCGATCAAGATCCATCCGCTCGTTTGTACTGCCTTCAACGCGGACTTTGACGGTGACCAGATGGCTGTCCATATCCCGTTGTCAGCCGAGGCCCAGATCGAAGCAAGCGTGTTAATGCTTGCGTCAAACAACCTGCTCAGCCCCGCCAGCGGCCAGCCGATCACGGTTCCGTCGCAGGACATCGTTCTCGGGTGTTATTACCTGACGCTCGATCGTCCTGAATTGAAGGGCGAAGGCAAAGCCTTCAATTCGATCGACGACGTTATTCTCGCCCTCGATGCGGGAGCGATTGAAACACAATCAAAGATCCGACTTCGCTGGAAGGGTGATCTTATCGACCTGACGCTCGAGCATAACAATCAGGATGTAATGCGGGCACTGATTCGCGAGGGCGTAAATCAGATCATCGACACGACCGCCGGCCGCGTTATTTTCAACGAGCGGCTGACACGTGATGGTTTGCCGTATGTTAACGGAACGCTCAAAAAGAAAGGCCTGCAATCACTGGTAACATTTTGTCACTTGAAGCTTGGCCACGATCAGACGGTCGCCTTGCTCGATGACCTGAAGACGATGGGATTCCTCTATGCGACAAAGGCAGGCGTATCGATCGGTATCGACGACATGGTCACGCCGCCGAGCAAGAAGGGGATCATCGACGATGCCCTCAAGGAGGTCGAAAAACTTCGCAGGCAGTACGAAGATGCGACGATGACGGACCTCGAACGCACGAATAAGGTTACGGCGATCTGGTCTGATGTTACCGACCGTGTGGCTAAAGAAATGTTTCTTGCCATGCACAAGCGCGAAGACGAACGAAAGGAACTTAATCCCATCCTCGTCATGGCTGACTCTGGTGCTCGAGGTTCCGAAGCTCAGATCCGGCAGCTTGCCGGTATGCGCGGCCTGATGGCTAAGCCATCGGGCGAAATTATCGAAAACCCGATCCTTGCTAACTTCCGCGAAGGTCTTGACGTGCTGCAGTACTTTATCTCGACACACGGTGCTCGTAAGGGTTTGGCCGATACGGCGCTGAAGACCGCGGATTCAGGCTATCTTACCCGACGCCTCGTGGACGTTGCTCAGGACGTGATCGTTGCGGAAAACGATTGTGGAACCGTGCGCGGTATATGGTCGGAGGCGATCATCCGCAATGGTGAAGAGGTCGAATCTCTTCGTGACCGCATCGTCGGTTATATCTCACTCGACGACATTAAGGATCCGGTCGACGGAACTGTGATCGTTAAAGCGAATGACGAGATCGACGAAGATATAGCCGCTGCTGTACAGCTTTCGGGCTTGCAGCGTATCCGTATCCGGAGCCCGCTGACATGCGAAGCTCGCCGTGGAATATGCGTTAAATGTTACGGCCGTAATCTGGCGACCGGAAACACGGTCGAGATCGGCGAAGCCGTAGGTGTTATCGCCGCTCAGTCGATCGGCGAACCCGGAACCCAGTTGACGATGCGCACCTTCCACGTCGGTGGAACAGCCCGTCTCGAACAAGAGACGAAGCATGCTGCATCGATGCCCGGAACCGCCAAATACGTTGGCGATTGGAAGGTGATCAAGAATCGTGCTGGCGAACTCATCTCAATGAAGAGACAGCCCGCCGAGCTGGGCCTCATGGACGAACGCGGACGTGAGGTTGCTCGCTACCAGATCGTTTACGGTGCACATGTTCACGTCAAGGATGGCCAGAAGGTCAAAGAGGATGAATTACTCGCAACCTGGGATCCGTTCACGTTCGCCATTCTTACCGAGGTTGCCGGAACTGTTAAGTACCAGGACCTCAAGGAAGGCAAAACGGTCGAGCAGGACGTAGATAAGGTTACCGGCCAGATCCGCCTTGTGGTGAAGGATTCGGATGAAAAGAACCAGCCACGTCTGGAACTCCGCCTTGGAAACAAGGTTCAAAAGACCTATCAGATGCCGATCCGTGCTCAGCTCATGGTCGAGGACGGACAGCAGCTTGAGGCTGGTGACGTGATCGCAAAGATCCCGCGTGAGACGACGAAGACCAAGGATATCGTTGGCGGTTTGCCGCGGGTTGTGGAATTGTTCGAAGCACGCCGTCCGGGTGAAACTGCGGTAATGTCGGAGATCGACGGAACGGTCGTTCTAGGTTCGATCTCAAAGGGTAAACGCAAGATCATCATCACCGGCGAAGACGGAAGCGAACGGGAATATGACATTCCGCGTGGTACCCACATCAACGTACAGGACGGCGACGTTGTGAAGGCGGGCGAACCGCTTATGGACGGACCGCTGAATCCGCACGATATTCTTCGTGTTCTCGGAATGGAGCGGCTCCAGGAATATCTCGTCAACGAGATCCAGGAAGTCTATCGCTTGCAGGGCGTGAACATCAATGATAAGCACATCGAGGTGATAGTTCGCCAGATGCTTCGATGGGTCAAGATCAAGGATGTCGGTGACACTGAGTTCCTGCTCGAGGAACAGGTTGACCGATTCCGGTATGAGGACGAGAATCGCAGAGTGATGGACGAGAAGGGGAAACCGGCAAGTGCCGAACCGCTACTTCTTGGTATCACGAAAGCCTCGCTTTCGACCGATTCGTTCATCTCGGCGGCGAGCTTCCAGGAGACGACCCGCGTTCTTACCGAAGCGGCGATCTCGGGACGCATCGATTACCTTCGCGGGCTGAAGGAAAACGTTATCATGGGCCGTCTGATCCCGGCGGGCACCGGTATGAAGTATTACCGCAACGTCCAGATCGCCAGGGATGCGACCGAGAACCGCAAGGAAGAGGACGAGTTCGACGAAATGACGGATATCCGCGGCGGCTTTGATATCCCGCTGCCGGCTAACGTTCCGGGAGTCGAGGTCGATGATATAGACCTTGATATCGAGGATGAAACCGAAGACGAGGAAACATTCGATATCGACGAGGCGATGAAGATAGATGTCGAGGATGATAATATTTAGTTCCTCTCATTTAGAATAGGAAAAAGGCCGCGAGCAACACACTCGCGGCCTTTTTATTTGCGGGTCACGTTCCTACCAGATCAGGCAGGCTCCTTGCCGGACCATTTTATCGCCAGCCTTGCATCCCCAGGCTTTTGCGAAGTCGGGCATGTTGGACATCGGGCCGTTAACGCGCCATTTCGCGGCTGAGTGCGGATCCGTTTCCACCTGGAGCCGAGCCCCCTGGTCGGTGGCCTTAGCTGCCCAAACCTGAGCCCACCCGAGAAAGAATCGCTGTTCCGGCGTAAAGCCGTCGATTTTCCCTGGAGCGGGCTTGTCCTTTAGGTCGTCCATCAACGCCGTGTATGCGATATTCAGCCCGCCCAGATCGCCGATGTTCTCGCCGATCGTACGCTGGCCTTTAATGTTCAGGCCAGGCAACACCTCATAGCCATTGAATTGACTAATAACGCAGGCTGCACGCTCATCGAATTTCTTTCGGTCCTCGGGTGTCCACCAGGATTTCAAATTGCCCTCGGCATCGTACTTACTGCCCTGGTCGTCGAAACCGTGCGAGATCTCGTGTCCGATCACAGCTCCCATTCCGCCGTAGTTGATGGCATCGTCAGCTTTGAAATTGAAAAACGGGGGCTGCAAAATGCCGGCCGGGAAGGTTATGTCATTGGCCGAGGGGTTGTACGATGCATTTACGGTCGGCGGCGTAAATCCCCAGCGGGTCTTATCCGTGGGCTTCCCGATGTCGGCGACGTTGCGGGCTATCTGGAACTCGGTCGAGCGTCGAACGTTTTCCGCAAATGAAGAACGGTTGATCTTTAACCCTGCGTAGCCGCGCGGATTCCGGTTGTATCCGATCTTTCGTTTGTAGGCGGCGAGCTTTGCAAGAGCTTTAACTTTCGTTTCGTCGCTCATCCACTGAAGCCCCTGGATGTGACTTTTCATAGCCGCGAAGATGTGGTCGATCATCGCGTTCGCAGCAGTTTCCTGTTCCGGCGTAAACTTCGTCTTTATATATTCGGAGCCTAACGCCTCGCCCAGTGTCCGGTCAGTGGCTTCCGTACAGCGCTTCCAGCGTTCCTGCTGCTCCTTTACACCGCTTAAAAACTTGCCTTGAAAATTGAACGATTCATCAACAAAAGATTTCGACAGTGAGTTGGCCGACGAGGTCAAAACCATCCATCGCAAATAGGTCTTCCAGCTATCGAGCGGCACGTCCGTCAGCATCGTATTCAGCTCCTTGAAAAAGCCGGGCTGCTGAAAATCAACGTCCGAGCCTGCGGGGATTCCGCGCGTCTTCATGTAATCGGCGAATGAAAAATTGGGAATTATCGCCTGCGCATCCGCGAGCGTCACCTTGTTGTAATTCTTGTCTCTGTCGCGGAGCTGATCGGGAGCCATCGACGCATTAGCGAGACGGGTCTGAACCGACATCACGGTCGCTGCATTCGCCGCAGCTACCTCCGGCGAATCGCCGAGCAGCTTGAACATGTTTGTCATGTGCTCGACGAACTTCGCACGGGTTGCCGTCATGCTAGGCGTTTCCGCCGTGTAATATTCCTTGTTCGGAAGGCTCAGGCCGCCCTGCCCGGCGTTCAGGATGACCATATTGCTATTTTTCTGGTCAGGGCCGCCGCCGAATCGAAAGAGAGCCGGGAAGCCGGACTTATGCAACACGGCGATCTCGTGCTTCAGGTCATCGACCGTTTTGATCTTGTTGATTCGCGAAAACTCAGCATCGAGCGGATGTGCACCGGCCTTTTCGATCGCCGCCTCATCCATGCACGACGAATAGAAATCGCCGACGAGCTTAATGTTGCCCGATGCACCCGATTCTTTGGTTGCCTTTTCGAGAATATCGTGCGAAACATCCCGATTATTCTCCGCCAGTATGTTGAAGCTGCCCCAACGCGATTGTGTCGGAGGCATCTCGGTATTCTTCACCCAAGTTCCATTGGCAAACTGAAAAAAATCATCACAGGCATTCGCTGTGCGATCCATGCGCGAAGTATCGAATCCGGTGCTTTGGGCAAGGGCGGACGCATAGACCGACGCTAAGATCAATAGGGCCGAAAAAAAACGGACATAGTTTTTCCACATAATAGACTCCAGATTTTTAGGATTAGTACGACGCAGATTCAGATAGAGTTTAAGACTTTCCGGCGGGTTTTCAAAACGAAACGTACCCATCCTAAAAGACCCAATTTTTCAAAGCATTCACAGTACCGGCGTGAATCTCTTCGCGACACTATCGTGCAGTGCTTTAGCCAAAATCTTTCGGTCCGGGTTTTGGATCGGCTGGTCACCAAAACTGATCGTCGCGGTGAAACTTTTCTGCATAAAGTGCCTCAGTAGATGCGGGACAAAAGCGATGTCTTCCCACCAGCAGATCATCTTACTCGCCGCATCGCTTTCCTCCGGCGTTTTGTACGAAATTGCGGCGTACGAAACGGGAAGATTGATCTTGGCCGCGAACTCGAGAAACGACGAATTGAAAGGCAAAACTTCTTCGCCCTTTGTGCTCGTCCCTTCGGGGAAAACGATGACGCCTTCACCGGCGTCGAGGCGTTCGATGATCTTCTCTCCTGCCCGGGGTATATCACGCCTGTTTTGCCGGTCGATGAAGATATTGCCCATATCGCCGACGATCTTTCCCGCAAGAAACCAATCCTCAATTTCTCCCTTTGCTACGAACACGCCCTTTACGACGAATCGAAGCGCCGCGATGTCTGTGTAACCCAGATGATTAGTGACGAGAAAGAAAGGCGGCTTGGGCGGCGTGCCGATCACTTTGATCTTCATCCCCGAGATCGCAACGAAGCTGCGTGCCCACGACTCGAAAATAAATTGCCGCCAATACAGTTTGTTGGGAATAAAGAAATGGGTAAAAAACCAGAAAAAATACAGGCCAAACGTGGCGTTAAAGAACAGGAAGAAGCGAAATGCGACCCTCAGATATTTCATTCAGCGGTTGGGAATTTATTCTTTGTCGATCTTCTTAAAATTGTATCGCAGTAAAAAGCGTGTCGGCAACGGTTTGCCGTCTCTCTCACCCGGCCGCCAATTCATCTTCCGGACGGCCCGCGTGACCGAGTCCTCCAGGCCGAACCCGACCCAACGTCTTATTTCCGTTCCGATCACGGTGCCTTTGTCGTCGAGATCGACCTGTATCTCGACCGTACCTTTAGCGTCATACAAATACGCTTGCGGCGTATATTCGGGCTTTATGCGAAGGTAGGGAATCGGCGGCCGAAAATTCTTCGCCTCACGCGAACCATCCTCCGGCATCTCCTCGAAACCAATGTTGGCGCCGGGCGTGTCCTTAACTATTGTGTCATTGATCTCTTGTGTTAATTTCTCCGAGACCTTTCGAAAACTGTCCAGCAGATTCCTCTCCGCACCCTCACGCGAGCCATCGTCCGACGTTATCAATTTCCAATAAGCGAGATGACCGGTCCGAGATACGACGGCAAAGACAGCAACGTACGATTCGAAATAAACAGGTTTCGCCGATGATGTCCGCCGCAGCGTCTCGGCTTTTACTATCACAAATCCACTGCACCCGATCACCGCGCCAATCTGTTTACCTTGACTGGCCGTAAGATTGAACGGATCTTCGTACTTTACCGATCGATAGGCTGCGTCTGCGAGGGCGAGGTCAAGTGCTTTGGGTCCGAACACGGCTGAAAACTCTTGAGCAATAGCTTCATTTTGAGCATCCTGGTTCGGAGTTAATATCGCGATCCTTTGTGCGATAGCGGTCGATGAAAATAAGACAGGTCCAAAAGCGAAAACAAAGATCGCCGCGATTATGCGAGTGCCCGGCATTAGAAACCGAATGATCATTCCGCGGCCCTTTTCTGCCGCCCGGTTGCTGGTCCGTGATAAAGCACCGCGATCTCATCCTTCACCTCGGGAGGGAAACATATCCGATGGATACGGTAGCCTTCTTGCAGGCCGCGTACCGCGGAGCTTACTTCCGAAATTTCGCGGATCGCCGGATGTGAAAATCCTTCCTCGACATAGATGAGGTTTTTCGGCTCGCTTGTTTCGCGCGTGTAAAAATAGTACGCCGCATGGCTCGCACCGTCTTCGATGAAATAATATTCCGGATCAAAACCGCCATCCGCTACGATCTGGCGGGCAGACGAAACAAATTCATCGCGATCGCTCTCGGGCATGTCCAGATCGAAGGCCTTAAACAGTCGCCGGTGAAGAAAGCGGTTTGCCAGATCGGCCAATATCGTATCTTCGGACGCACGCCATTGCTTTATGTGAAACAAGACATCGGCATCGTCGAGTTCGAGATGCTCTTTCAATGAGAGTTTTTCGCCCCGCAAAACCGTTTCGAAGGCCGTCCCCGCCGCATGCCAAATTGACTGCCCATCTGCATATAGATACAGGGCACGTCTCAGCAATGATCGAAGCACGCCCTCCGCCGCCCGCAGCGTCCGGTGAAAATAAACCTGTCTGAACATGTAGTAGCGGGCCTGGAGATAGTCCTCGACCGCCGAATGCCCGCGGGCCGATACGTAAATGTGGTCCGCCTTTTCATTCATCTCGATCGATTTTATTATCCATTCGAGATCGTAAACACCGTACTTCGCACCGGTCATTAAACTATCGCGAAGAAGGTAGTCCATACGGTCAACATCGAGCTGTGACGAGACTAGCTGGGCTAAAGCTACCGGCTTGAAATCTCCCCGAATTATCGCGGCTGCGTCTTTTGCAAGTTGCGGCGAGTATTCGTTAAGCAAACGGCCAACTTCCGTCTCATCGCTCAATATCGCTTCGATCGAAAATTGCTCGTGGTGAAAGCCGAGGATCGATTCAACGACGTGTGAGAAAGGCCCGTGGCCAACGTCGTGCAGCAGGGCGGCGACGCGGACCGCAGTCTGATGCCCCTCTTTGATCTTGTAGTCTGCGCGAAGACGGGCAAGGACGCGGGTGGCTAGGTGAAAAGCTCCGAGGCTGTGAGTGAACCGCGAATGCTCGGCCGCCTGATAGGCAAAATGGGCCAGGCCGAGTTGTCTGATCCGCCGCAAACGTTGGAACTCGGCAGTGTCGATCAGCGATACGAGCAACCGCCCTTCGTCGGTGTCGGTCCTGATCCTGATGATATTGTGTACCGAATCACGGTATATCCTCTCAGGAGAAGACATTCAATTTTTCCGGTTTTGCCTTAAGACCCGAGATCGTTTGCCGGATTTTATCGGCATCTTTCGCGTCAGGAGCGAGTTGGAGATATTTATCAAGTTCGTCGACAGCCTGCTTGTTCAAACCTTTGCTAATATAGATGCCGCCAAGGTATCGGTGCAGCAGCGGAAACTTGTCTCCGCCGGGCAATCCGCGAGCCGTTTCGAACGCCTTCTGTGCAATGTCGTACTGCTTTTTCTCGGTGTACATCACGCCGATGTAATAGTGCGGAGTGACAGCAGTTTTGTTCAAAAGTGCAGCTGCTACCAATTCCGGTTCAGCCTCGTCAAATTTTTTGGCATTCATCAAGGTGATCCCGAGATTTACGTGAGCGTCAAAATTGTTCTGATCGATCCGGATCGCGTTTCTGAACGCGGTCGCGGCATCATCAAATTTCCCGTGCCTTAAGTGCATTTTCCCAACTTCGATATAGCATTCGTAGAAATTTGGGACGGCGATCAACGCGATCTTGAACTCTACCTCAGCCTCGTCAGACCTATTATTTTTTTCAAGATCAAGGCCTTTCTGGAAATGGTCTACCGCATCTTTTGGAAGGCTGGACAATCTAGCGCTAATGATCTGATTATTGGGCGGTGCGGCTCCACGTTTTGATCGAAGGAAGATAGGAACCGTAAAAGTCTTGGGATTTGGCGGTCTGGACATTCCACCCGGCGGCTGCAGCTCTTGATCGATAGTTATAGACTCGCGAGCGGTCTCAAAATTGTCGCCGCCATCGACCACGATCGTATAGTTTCCGGGGGCTATGTTCTGAAATACATAACTTCCGCTTTGATCCGTCATCAAGCTCAGTCCGCCCGTATTCGTACTCTCGAGACGCACGGCCAAGGAGATCTCAGCGGCAGGCCCGCTCGGCGTGTAGATCTTGCCTTGGATCGTGTGAATTCCGCCCGTTCCGCTCGAATTCACGCGGGTTTGAGCGAATGAACAGGCTGCGAAAAACGAGGAAAGAATAACAGCCGACAGAAACGATGACCACCCGTAAACTCGCATAAATATTCTCTCCTGTTTCAGATAGGTTAACAGAAATCGGCATCAAAAGAAAAAAACCAGGGAAGAACGCGTCTTCCCTGGTTTATCAAGTTTTCTTAAGTATGAATTAGATACTTAGAAAGTGAACTTCGCTCCGAGACGGAGTGCCGAAGGATATTGAAAAATCAAACCGGCTCCGAAGAAGGGATTGGTCACAGGAGCAACACCGGCGACGCCGCTGTTGATCGTGAAGGTCTGATCAAGTGTCACAGCTCTCTGCGTGTTGGTTACGTTGAACCAGTCGGCAGTAAAGCGAAGCTGCATTTTTTCCGAAAGCTTGACGGGATAGTAAGCTCCGAGATCAATATTCCATGTGAAAGGCGTACGATTCTTGCCGATAGCGCTTGAAACGCCGCCGTCAAATCCGCTGTCCGGAATGATCGAGGTTCCACGCGGATTCAGGAAGCCTTCGTTGTTGCCGTACACGGGGTGCGGGATCAACGCGTTGAAGGGGATACCCGACTGGGCGTAGAAGTTGCCCGAGAGGACAAGCCTGAACGGTGTCTGGTACGAACCGTTGAACTTGAACTGATGCGGGCGGTCATTCGGAAGACGTCCATACGTATTCTTGAGCAGGCTGACGAGATCGAACAGCGAAGTGATGTTCGGATCAGACTGGCCATTGTCGTTACGGAAGAGGCCTTCGTAGTTACCCGTCAAGCTTGAAAAGACATAAGAAGCATTGAACGAAACGTTGTTCGAAAATCTTCTGTTGAGTGTGAATTCAAGTCCTCGGTAAAAACGACGTGCACGTCCGAAGCAGCCGATCGTCGGGTCACTACAAGCCTTGTATTCCGTGTTACCGGTAGCTCCGCCTGCCGATCCGGGTGCCAGGGGCTCACCAGGATTGAACAAGAAGTAATGATCACCGTCGTCGAACGAACCATCTTCGATAACCGATCCCTGGGCACGGTAGATTCCGCGGAATCCAAAGGTCAGATTATTTTTGACCTGGTATTCAAAACCAGCGGTCCATTCATTCACGGTCTGGGGCTTAAGTCCGTTGTCAATCGGGGTTGCCTCGGCACCGAGGTTACGGGTATTGAAACCGGTGGCCACTGTCGCACTTGACGGGGCGTTCACCGTATTCACGTTGAAGTTCTTATCTGTCTGCGTATTGTTGCTGCCGGCACGAACGTTGATGTCCAGCGGAAGCGGTGTTTCAACGTAACGGGCAAAGTTCGCGAAGATCTTGCCCTTTCCTTTTTTGGTCGGGTCCCAGATAAATCCAAGACGCGGCTGAAGGTTGTCGAACCAATTGTTTAGCTTGAGATACGAGCCTTCGTTACCGTTTGCCTGCTGAAAATCCCAGCGGACGCCAACGTTAAACTGGAAGTTCTTTGCGACCTTGTAGTCATCCTGAACGTACCAGCTCTCGACATCCGTGTTCGTTTTAGCATTAAGCTCGAAGTCGCGAACACGAGTCGTCGAACGAATAAGGAACGGGTTGCCATTTACTTCCCCAGCCGAAAGTTCCGGCTGCGTTCCGCCGGCAACGAGCGTTGCCTGAGCATTAGCAGTAAAACCAGCGGGCCGTGAAGCCAACGGAAGTGAGTTAAAATTCGCTACTGCAGACGCACTCGGGCAAACGACCGTTCCCACACCCGAGATAACGCGGGTCGTACAAACGATATAGTTATTGGTAGCGCGGAGACCGTGCACATTTCTGTTGTCGGCGTCTGTGCCATTGTTGAATCCAACGCCGAGCGGATTCGCGAATGTAACATTCGGGCCGGTCGATGTTTGGTTGATATCGTATTTGTTTCTGTAGAATTCGAAACCGTATTTGATGGTGTGCTCGTTCCAGATATTCTGAAGTCTGGCCGAAGCTTCCCAGCGATTGCGGCTCTGATTCTGATAAAGTCCGAAGCCGTCACTCCGAACGAAGTTTCGCTGCAGGCTGCCGCCGGGATTGAAGACATAATCGACAAAGCCGGTGTTGGTTCCGCCTGCGATACCTGTTTGCGTAACAGGCGTGACTGCGCCCGACTTGAGGATGGCAAAATTGTCGGTCACCAGTGCATCAGTTAAAGGC
This sequence comes from Acidobacteriota bacterium, assembly GCA_040004905.1. GTDB lineage: Bacteria > Acidobacteriota > Blastocatellia > Pyrinomonadales > Pyrinomonadaceae > OLB17. The sequence goes on along the minus strand of JBDTZW010000280.1, from coordinate 9,053 downwards.
GACGCAGGAATGATGTTGTTTCTCTGACGGTGGAGGCCGAAAGAGAACTCACCTATCCAGTTCTGTTTGATATTCGAATTCAAGCGAACCGAATAATTGGTACCGCCCGTTTCCTGTGTTCCCGAAAAAGCAGCCGGGTCGACGCCAAATCCGGAACCGCCGAAGAGAAATCCTTTCTGACTGGTGAAATCACCAAACGTCGAGAAGGTCAGCGAGTTAGCGTTATTGATGATCCACGACAATTTGCCCGAATAGTACGGGGTTCTTACTTTGCCTTCAACAGGTGTGCGGAAGGTCTGGGTAACAAAATCGTTTGTGCGATACTGCGGATTGAACGCTGCAAAGAAGGTCAAACGGTTCTTGATGATCGGACCGCTGATGTCAACGCCGGCATCTAGCTCCGAATAGCCGTTGGGCGATGAACCGGTTTGTGCGAAGTTCTTCGTGTTGGCCACAAGGTGCTTGTTCGCAATATAAGCGAAAACGTCGCCGTGAAATTCGTTGCCGCCGGCCTTAGTGATGACGTTGAAGACGCCACCGGTCGACAGACCCTGATCCGCACCGTATGAACCGGTCTTGATCTCAACTTCCTGAACGAACTCGAACGGAAGGTTGGAACCGCCGCCGCCGAAAGCCGGATCGGTAGTCGTTACACCGTCGAGGATGTAGCTGTTTTCCGGACCCGAAGAACCCGCAACGGACGGGTCGCGATCGCGGCCAGACGAATCACGCAGACCAGAGCGAGCAACGGTCGGGGCGATCGTGTAAAGGCCCTGAACTGTACGCGAGGTCGGGATGTTCGAGAAGAACTCGGTCGAGATGTTGGTTCCAGTCACATTCGTGGTCTGGTCGATCTCGGGGGTTGCCACAACATCAACATTGATGTTCGAACCGGCGGCCCTTAGCGTCACGCTCACGGACGTCGTTTTCGACAAGTTGACTTCAATATTGTCCTGCTTATAGGTCGCGAAGCCTGAGGTAGCCGCCGTCTCGACGGTATACCGTCCGGGAGGAACCTGCAGGAAACGATAGTTGCCGCTTGAATCCGAAGTGGTCGTAAGCGGGCGGATCAAATTCGGACCGCTAAGAGTTACAGTCGCGTTCGGAACGACTGCGCCGTTAGCGTCAGCAATGACGCCTTCGACGGAACCGGTCGTCGACGACTGGGCCATACTTGCGGTCACAATAAATAGTGACACTAAGGCAAATATAGCCAGCGTAAATAGATTTATATTTTTTTTCATACTCCAAATATTCCTTTCTGAAGGGTTTGTGCACATGTAGAATTGCTGGGTAAATCAAGGGCACATGTACAACTGGTATGAATAAACGCAATTGTCGTGCCCTCGATTACGCCGGGTTTAACAGGTTTATTTACAGTGAGTTAATGAAATCGGGCGTGTAGGATGAGGTCGAGAACGTCCAAATTTATGTATTTAATCGAAAAAAGTGGGATTTGCCTCAAAAATTGAGCAGATGGCCTAGTTTTTCCTTTTTTGTCTTGAGGTAATGGGTGGCAGGCTCTTCGGCATCGATTTCGATAGGAACACGTTCAACTATCTGGAGGCCAGCCTGCTCGAGAGCTTCTAATTTCTTAGGATTATTAGAAAGGACTCGTACCTTGCAGAGCCCTAGGTCGAACAGAATCTCGGCACACTGCTGATATTCACGCGAATCCACCTCAAATCCAAGCCGGACGTTTGCTTCGACCGTGTCGGCTCCTTCGTCCTGCAGTGCATAGGCCTTTATTTTGTTAAGGATACCGATCCCGCGGCCTTCCTGCTGCTGGTAAACGATCGCACCGCGACCCTCGGCTTCGATCATTTGCATTGCGAAATGGAGCTGCGGGCCACAATCGCATTTCAGTGAGCAAAAGACGTCTCCGGTCAGGCACTGAGAATGGATACGTACCAGCGTCGGCACATCGGAGAGCAGTTCGCCCTTGTAGAGAACCACGAACTCCTCCGCGCTGGTCAATGAACGGTACCCGGCAATATTAAAATCACCGATCGCGGTGGGCAAATGTGCCGTCGCGACACGTTCAACCGTCCTGGGCCTGCTTTTCCACGGACAATCGTTGATATTCTCGGATACTGTTTGAGTTTCCACTTCTTAATACGCTGAACAAGTATTATAACTCGAAAATTGGATTTGCTACAGGCTAATTCGGCCGCCCACGCTCTTTGGATGCACCAATAATGAAAACCGCCTTGACGCAATACGCGTTGAAGGCGGTTAGATCTAGAGGTTGGCCGACGTTTTAGTTGTCTACTCTGGCATCGTTATCTACTCTCGCATCGTTCGATTTTTTGTCCGAGTTCTTTTTGTCTTCGTCCGCCTCGTCTTCTTTTTCGTCTTCGTCCGCCTCGTGATGGGCGAAAACCGCTCCATCACGGGTGCCGAAGATCCGGCTGAGTATACCATTGAGGACCTGCGAGATCTTGGCAGGTTCCTGTTCTACTACGGGTACCCTTACCTCGTTGGTATCGGCAAAAGCTAAGTCCAGCCTAACCAGTTCGGAGGTCATGTGACGGCAGAACGTGCAGTCAACAAGGTGACTCAAGATCGGCTTTGCCTCGCGTTCGCTGAGGCCGCCCTCAATAAAGGCAGAAAGCGTGTCTTCGTCAAGATGGTTCGCGTCGGTATTGACCGCCTGTTCCGCGGATGACCGAGCATTAAGATAACGTGCCAGCAGATCCTGGATCTTCGTTTCCTCAAAATTTAGATTACTTAGGTTTGCCATTGCATTCCGTCCTCCGACTATAGACGGAACGGAACCTTAACATTTGCACAATTTCTTGCTACTCGCTGCGAAAAAAGAGCATTTTCAAGATCAGGTCGCCGACAAGTGGCGATAAAGGTTAGGCCCTGACAGGTCCTCGGTCGCGATCGAAAAGCATATCTCGATCTCCTCGGAACCGAGGCCGTGTTTGCCCTGCAATTCTTGACGAAAGAGCTGAAGCACCTTTGCGTAACTCTTTTCAAGCCAACGCATTACCGTAGATTCATGGATCCGGCTGCCGGGATCCTTCTCTCGCGTCTGTGTCTTTCGCTGGAACCAGCCCCGCAACGGCGATGCTTCATTCTCCACAAGCCGCGCGATCTCGCGGAGTTTCATATTTTCCACGTGATAATAAAGAAGTATGAGTTTTTCGTGATCTTCAAGTGTTGAGAAGGCCGTCGCGATCGCTTCAAGCGTCGCCGTTCGATATCGGTCACGAGCGATCTTATCGACCATTTCCTCTTCGCCGCCCGGTGCCGGCTGCAGGAAGGCCGCATGAGTGGCTCCCTCACCGATGTTCTCGGTCATTTCATCGAGTGATATTTCGTCATGACCGGCCCGATGCAGATCTACGAGCGAATGCCAAATTACGGTGCGCAGCCAGCCTCTCAAGCTGCCGCGGCCGCTGTATGTCGAGAATTTTGAGACGCGTTCACCGTCAACGACCCGGGTCCCATAAAGCTCGACATACACCGAATCGACGACTTCTTGCGCATCCACTTCCGTTTTCGCAAGATGTCTCGCTACACGCTCCAGGTAGGAGCGGTGCTGCTGATCAAACTCCCACCAGGCCCGTTCGTTGCCGTTCGCACAGGCGAGCGCCATAAAAAGGTCATCAGCCTGTATCTGTCCCAAGAAATTGCTCAGTTCTTCCCCAGTTACAGGTCCGCCGGCATCGGGAACGACGTACTTTGCCGTGGTTTTTTTAAGGGACTCTTTGAAACACTCCGACCGCACTCCGAAATTGGGCGCGCTTTCGACGCATCGGTCGAAGATCGCGTCGATTTGATCGTCACATTTATTGAGCAGATCTTCCATAGGAAAAGTCTACGGGAGCGTTAATTAGGTGGGATTATAAATGAATTCCTGCTTTTATTCTACCTAACTTTATGGACAATGCTACGGCAGCGAACCCGCACTCAGGTTTGTCGGCGGCAGTTCCTGCAACGCCGGACTAAGCTTTTCATTGGAATATTGCAGTTGATAGAGACGCCAATACAGGCCCCGGAGGAGAAGCAGCTCGTTGTGCGTTCCCATCTCGCGCCGCTCGCCGTGATGGAACACCATGATCCGGTCGCATTTTTGGATCGTCGAAAGCCGGTGGGCGACGACCATCGAAGTGCGGCCGTTCATTACCCGTTCTACTGCTTGCTGTATTAACTGCTCCGTCTCAGTATCGATCGAGCTGGTCGCTTCGTCCAGGATAAGGATCGTCGGATCGAAGGCCAGAGCCCTCGCGAACGAGATCAACTGCTTCTGGCCGACGGAAAGGCCCGCTCCGCGTTCGCGAACCAGCGAGCCATATTTTTTATCGAGTTTCTGAACAAACTCATCGGCACGGACCTCTTTCGCAGCCCATTCGACACGATCGTTGGTAATATCCTTGTTTCCGAGCCGAATGTTATTAGAGATCGAACCGCTAAAAAGAAAAACGTCCTGCAGAACGACCGCGAAATTTGCCCGTAGATCGTGAAGGCCCCATTCGCGAACGTCCACTCCGTCCACCAGGATCTTGCCTTGCTGAACGTCGTAGAAACGCATCAGTAGATTGGTGACTGTTGTCTTGCCCGAACCCGTGTGTCCCACCAAAGCTATGCTCTCGCCCGGTTCGATCTTGAACGAGACGTCCTTGAGGACCCAGTCGCTGCCTTTATACGCGAACCAAACATTTCGAAACTCGACCTGCCCTGCCGCCTTTCCTTTTTTCTTCGGGATCTCCGGACTCGTTATTTCGACCTCCAGATCAAGCAGAATAAATATCCTGTGCGACGCGACGATCGCGGCCTGCAGGACATTGAACTTGTCGGAGAGATCACGGATCGGTTGGAACAGATACTGCGAATACTGGATGAAGGACGCCAGCACACCTACGGTCAATGCGTTTTGGGCGACCGACGCACTTGCCAAATAGTCGTATCCGAACGCAAAAATCACAACGGCGATGCCGACCGCTCCGATAAAATCGACGAGCGGGTAAAAGATCGCGTAGTAATAGATCGTCTCGATGTTGGCGTTGCGATAGTCGTCGTTGATCTTGTGAAAACGTCCGCGAGCCTTTCCTTCGGCATTGAATAGCTGGACGGTCTGCGCGCCGGAAATGTATTCCTGTAAGAACGCGTTTAGTTTCGCGTTCCGCGTCCTGACCCTATCGAAACCGTTTCGGGCATGCTTACGAAACCAATTTGTCGCCGTAAAAAGAAGCGGCACGGTGATAAGAGAAACGAGCGCCAATTTCCAATTTATGACGAACATCCATCCGATGATCGCGAAGATGATCACCAGGTCCCCGAGCACATCAATAACGCCGGACGTAAATAGTTCGTTCAGAGCATCGACGTCGGACGTCAGCCGCGTCATTATCCGTCCCACCGGAAACTTGTCGTAATAGGCCAGCTCCTGCTCCTGCAGCTTTGTGAAAAGCTCAGTTCGCAGATCGAACATTACTTTTTGCCCGACATTGTTGAGCAGAATTTCCTGGACGTAGGAAAAGATGAAGCGAAACAGGAAGACGGCGAAGAACGCGAGAGCGAAAAGCCAAATTCCGTCAACCCGTTTGGGCGTGATGAAGTTATCGACAGCCACCTTCGTGAAATACGGCTGCGTACTCATAAGGAGGTTCGTCAGTAAAGTGAGAACTAGAGCGGCGACAACCAGCTTCCAATAAGGCCGCAGATAGCGGGCCAAACGCTTCGCTACGCGAAAATCGTACGTTTTCCCGATCGCGTCTTCTTCGTGATATTTACTTGCTTCTTCGGACACTTGTGAGACCAATTTTAATTCGCGGGTATTGATTTAGCAAAGACGGAGGTAACGGCCTTAGTTAGCGTTACAGCGAAAGATCTTAGCCCTTCAAATCACGACCTGACGAGCCGTCACGATATGGACACCAAACGCATTCCTCGCGGCCGTTTTCATGGCGGCGGGGTCGCCGGAGGTGAGAAAAGCATCCGAACCTTTCGCGTCAGTCTCTATCTTTCCGATGCGGTGGACAAGTTCGTAGCTCGGATCGATCAGGACGGTTTGACTTGAAACGAATTCCTGCAGCAGCCCTATGATCGCCGGATAGTGCGTGCAAGCCAGAAGTATATGCGAGCAGTTTCGGAGCGGCGAGAGAATTCGTTTTGCCTCCTCCCGCAGTTGGTCGGACGAGGTATCGCCGCTCTCGATCAAAGCTGAAAGCGGCTGGGCGATCCGCTGCGCGACCTGGATGCCGCGATAGGCAAATGCTTTTCTATAGACACCCGACACAACGGTACGCCGACCGCCGATCAGGCCTAGCCTCTTCGGCTTTAGCTTAGCTGCGCCCGCGACTCCGCTCTCGATCATCCCTTCGACCTCGATGCCGGCGCTGTCCAGGAGATCGATCGCTGTGCTGGCAGCGTTGCAGCCGATGACAAGCTGCGTTACACCTTGCGATTTTAGAAAAACGATTACGCGGTTGAGGCGCACAAGCAATTCTGTTCGCGTCATCTTTCCATACGGTGTGACGCCGGTATCGGAGAAATACGTGACCGGGACGTCGGCGTGCTTTTCCTTTATCAGCTTGTAAATGCTGACACCGCCTATTCCCCAATCGATCATGCCGAGCCGCTGATTCATTAAGGATATGTAAGTTTCGCCTCGATGCCTTTTTCAACCGGGCCGCTCTCGAATGCGACAATGCGTGCGTTCCATGCCATGTTGAGGACTTCCATTTTCTGTCCCGGGAAACGGCTTTCGAGATACCATTTCATCTCGTGCTCTGATCGGATCGGGTTGTACTCAAGCATCTTTTTCCAGTCGGGATGTGACACAAGGGTTTTGAGCGCCGCATTGAAACTTGCATTGCTTCGCTGGTCGCGTGCGGTGCGCACTTTGTCCTTCAGCAACTGAGGATATTCGCTCATCTTCACGGGCGCGGTCACCATATCGATTATCAGGAATTTGCCGCCGGGCTTCGTCACGCGTTTGATCTCGGCGAGCAGCGGGTCCCAATCGAGATATCTGAATGACATCAGCGAGATCACAATATCGAATTTCCGATCCTCAAATGGCAGCACGGGCCCGCTGATCTTTTGAAATAAAAGGTTCGCTTTATCGACGTTCTTTATTTTCGCACGCTCGATGATCCCCGCCGATTCGTCCACGCCGTTGCCAGTTACGATCCGATCGCTCAGTGCATTTAACAAAGCGCCGTTTCCGCAGCCTATATCGAGCACATCGATCGGCCCCTCGGGAAGATGCTCATTCAGCCATTTCCACTCGTCCTTGCGAACGCGAATATCGACGAACGCCGCATCGTACAATTCGGCGACGCGATCGTATGACGTGTCGCCGTCCGGCAGCAGCGGTTCGAAAACTTTCATTTCCTCTGCCGGCATCATTCCCAAACGCTTCTGTACCGACGCCAGATAGCCATGCGACTTACGTCCTTTGCAGCCGATCGTAAATAGCGGCGGCTCAATGCTCCCACCGGCAGCGGCGAATTGTACCTTGCTTCGCGAGAAGGTCGTGTACCAAAAAAAGCCGAACGTTTTTACGTTAAAAGTGCGCGCAAAATATGGAGCGAACCAGCGTGCCGACCTGCAGCAATGAAAATACGCCGACGCGTTTTCTGCGAACGGTATCTCCATCGTTTCCCATTCGTATGGCGAGAACTGCTCGGGAAACTTTACCGTCCCGAACATCGGCCCGTACATTCCCGAATGCCCCACAAAATGAAACTCCGCGATGGTGCGTTCAGACGACCTGACCTCGTCAAAGATCTGCAGCACATCGCGTTTACTTTCAACCGGACGGCAGATGATCTCGCCAGCAAATCCGTCGGAGCGTTTTTCGTCTGTCAGCGTTTTTGAGACAACGGGGAACTGCTCGCCGCCTTTTCTATAAAGTGTCGTATAGACAATAACTATCACTGAGGCTTCAGGCATCTTTTATAGGGTGGTTAGAACAACTAACGATCGCCGTTAAACTGAAGGGGAAGTCTAGAGGGAATCCGACCAATTTTCAACCCGAACGAAGTCTATCGTTCAAGAAAAAAATGCCGCCGATTGAGACCCTCGGCGGCGTTCTGATATTTATATTGTATATCGGTAAACGGCGTAACCTTAAAAATGGAAATTGACGCCGATGCGGACCATGTTTCCTTTGAGAGATATGGAATGCGTAAACGGGTTGACTGTCACGTTACCGGGCGGGATATTGATGTTCAGGTTTGTGCTCGTGGTCGAGACGGTTCCGAAATCGGTGTGAAGGCCCTCGACCTTAAACGCGATATTCTTTCGCCACAAATATTCGACACCCGCTCCGCCGATCCAGCCGATACGCTTCTTTGCAATGCTGCCGTTCTCGAACGCGGCGTTGTGCGTGTCCGAAAATGCGGCTTCGTAGTCGTATTTTGTAAAAGCGATTCCGCCTGTCGCATAAACCAGAAATTTTTTGCCGACCGCGACTCCGGCACGCGGCCTAAGGGTTGTCAGCCAGCTATATTTGAGCGACTGCGTGACCGTGAAAGCTCCCGGGCAGCAGACGTAATTGTCGCTTGTGGATTTGGATCTGGTGCCGGAAAGAATGCCCGCGTCGAATTCGGCTCCGTAGACAAAACTGCCTCGTTGGCGGTTGTATCCCACGTCGATGCCGGCCGCGATATTGGTCCCATTTAGCTTTTGAGCACCAGCGGTGTTTACCTGCGTTACGCTTTGCGGTGCAAAATAGCCGTTGGCGTCGAATACGGTCGATGTGTTCGCCGATGCGGCACTAAAGTTTGCCCCGCCGAATGCTCCTATATAAAGCCCACCCCAAGTCGTTTTCGGTCTTGGGGTCGGCGTCGGCGTCGGCGACACCGCGCCCGATCCGGCGTCGCCTGTCGTATCGCGCAAATTGTCGGTTTGAGCTGCTGCCTGCCCATTCATAAAAAGTGACGTAAACCCGAGGGCTGAGATCACAAATGCCTTAATAGCAAGGTTCCTAAGTATCATTTATCTTTAATTACTCCCGTAAAGTTAGCAGCCCAAAATGAAGGCCATACGCTAAGACCCTGATTCTACTAGAAAACCGTCCTGTAAAGCGACTG
>JBDTZW010000227.1:0-8908 GCA_040004905.1 Acidobacteriota bacterium | reverse complement strand
CGACCCACGTCTGATGCCATTTGTTGTCATTGGTGTCGAAAATGTTAAAGCTCTTGCCGTTGGTGCCGCCGCCGCCAGACCAGTTTTCGAAAATAATGCACTTTCCGAGAATGAGCTGTACTCTACTCGAACCAGCCGGCAATCCCTGTGGAGTTTTAACATCCCAGTCACCGATCCAAAAATCGAACTGTCTGAACTCTTCCTTCGCTTTGCACGGATTAACTGCGAGGTCGGATCTCCTAACAATGTCCTTAAAATCCGCGTCGTCCTTCCACGGGGCGAAGTCGTTCTCGGCAGTTAAGGTCTCGGGGGCGATGCCTCCAAGCGCGAGGCTCTTCGCTAATACCTCAAGCGATTTCGCCTTGTTGTTCGATCGAGCGTAGGCCCTGGCCAGCGAAAGGGCAAAGATGGGGTTGGGTGATGCGGTCATTACCTGCTCTAGATGCGGCAAAGAATCCGCGGTTTTTCCGCTGTTCATCAGCGCCACGCCTAGCCGGTAGCGTGCTTGTATGTTGTTTGTTTCGATCTTGACGATCTTATCGTAGAGCTCAGCAGCTTTCGCCCAGTCTCCGGTTTGATACGATCCGTTCGCCTCGGCACGCATGTCGGGCGTTACGCCTATGCTCGTTTGCGCAAAAAGGTGGCTGCAAGACATAAAAACCAGAAAAACCACAGTTGGAAATGCAACTTTCGTCATAAGATCACCTCGAACGAACTACTCTAATGCGCAAGCGGAGAACGCTTCTGTTGCTGAATTTCGTGTTGCTCACAGCGTATACGGATTAGCGGCTGCAAGGGTTCTTGGATTTCTGTACGATTTCATGGACGAGGCCGCAAAAGCTATACTCTGCTAGGAGAAACCAGGTAGGAGTTTTTAACATTATGTCGAATTCAGATGGTCGAGAAGCTCTTCAGAGTAGACGGGATGAGATCCTCGCCGAGTTAGAGGGTGTAAATCGTGACCAACGTATCGAGCTTGATGAGATGGCCGAGGAGCAGGCGATCCAGCTTGAACAAAACGAGGTAGCCAATTCGCGAGAAGCGGGACTGAGGCGGGAGCTGGCCGATATCGAGGATAAGCTGCTCGACCTCGGCGAGTGATGAGTGGAGCGGCGGCGAGAGATCCGTTCAAGGCTCATGTTCGATCACGTAAAGGGGTTTAGCGTCAGTGTCGGCAATGTTTTTTCGCACGAGCAGTACGAGATCGACTCCCGGCCGCAGAGGATAGGTTCCGGCGTAATCGTAACCCGCCGAGAATTTCCTGATCACTTCTGCATCCTGATCATCCTTTTTCGCAATTATCATTTCTGCCGAACCGGCATCGACCATATGCCCGTAAAAATTTGCCCGCGTGTAGTCTTTCAGATACCAGACCATCGGCCAGTAATCCGGCGAAACTATTTGAACCTCGGCGTCATGGCCCTTGCCGCTTTTTTCAGCGTAATGATCGACCTTTGAAATCAGGTCGAGAAATCCTCGTTTCGTATGAGCATAAACGTACGTCATGTCGTTATCGTCATAACGGACAAAATTCAGCTCGTACATTCTGTACCCCAAAAACCCAGCGGCCGCGACGGAGAGCAAAGCGGCTACGATCCTGAATCCTACGTTCCGCCTCGCCGCGATCTCATTGATCCCATACCCGGCAACGATGCACATCGGCAGCAGAAAGCTTAGTGCAAGCCACGGCGTTTTATACGGGATCAGTGTGTACGCACCAAGAACTCCAAATGCCCAAAACGCCGCAAAGACGGCAAAGCGATGCTTCGCTTTTGCAAGTGCGATGATCGCCCCGAGCGCCGAAAGGATAAATATCGGAGCTTCGATCAAGCCCCACGGGTAAAAATAGGCCCACATCCCGTTTTGGGTGTGGTCCTTGCTGCCCGTTTTGGTCCAGATAGTGTAAGCGTCAAACGCTCCCTTGATCCCCTCGGCATAGGTGAAAAAAGACGAAAAGAAAAGCACAAAAATATAGACAAATATCAACGTTGCGGCGGCCGCGATAAGCATCTTATCGGCATCCGTGCCCAAAGCCTCGTTAAAGCTTTTCCATGTAAGCCTCGAGCTTGAATGATCGTCAACGGCCGGTTCAACCGTGTCAAAATTCCTCGACAGTTTGCTCCAGATCACGACGCAAACACACGATATCGCCATCACGCCTAATGTGATAAATGCCGTCTCCTTCGTAGCGAATAGCAAAGCAGCGCACGCAGAGGCAAGAAGAAGATATATCGGCCGCCCCTCGTTCCACACAACAAGCATTCTCACTACAAAATAGACGAGCACGGACTCGATCAGAAATAACCCGAGCCTGAGCGACCAGACGACCATTGTGTTTGTGCCGCCGATGGCCTTTGAAAGATTAAGTGTCGATGGCAAAAAACAAACCAGCAAGACTAAAACTATCCAGAAGATCGCCGCGAAACCGGCCGGCCTCTTCTCCAAAAAAAGAACTATCGACAAAACAAAAGCAAGCCCGAGAAAAACGAAAAATGTCTCGTGGATAAAATAGCGAGATATGAAAACCAACCCCGGCGACAGTGCGATCAACAAGCCAGCAGCCAGGCTGCCCACACTTCCGATGTAGTTTCTAAAATAGAAAACGAGGATGACGGCAAGCACGCCGAAGATCGCGACACTGGCTCGCACCGGAACCGTCTCGAGACCAAACACCTTCGCAAAACCGGCGGCGATATAGTAGAGCGTCGGGCCGTGATAGTTTGCCGGATCGTATTTGTAAGCTCCGCTGTCGTATAAGGTTTTTAGAAAAAATCCGTTGACACCTTCGTCGTGATGCAGCGCCTTCAGAGCTAGGTCGTAAAACCGGACAAACGCCGCGACCACCGTGATCAAGGCCGCGCACGCAAACCAGACCCGCTTGTTCATATCCGATCTCGGAGCTGCATCTTCAATTGATCCAAATTCGTCGCCCATGAAGGTATTATCTTATTTTGAAAACCCGATATTGCCCAAGCTGGGCCGCGATCGGATATTTTTGAAAATATGCTTCGTTAGAGTTCGGCAGAGCCCGCTCGTCGGGTGAGAAAAGAACGTAATCGACACCGTATTTCGCCAGCAAAGCATCAGCAGCCGGACCGCCAGCGTAGATCCGATTTACGTCGGACTCACGCCCGCCGTAATCAATTCCGTGCGACCAAAGGTGGCCGGGAAACCGAATGAGCGAGATGCGGCCTGAAAGAACGATCGCCGAATTATAGCTCGGGGCATTTAAAAACAGTGCTCGCGGCTCGGTCGTCGCTCGCAATTTCGCGGCGATCTGAACACTTTCTCGGTCGAAAACCTGGCTGTTAATGTGGCCGGAGATCGTTCGCCAGACGTCGATTCCTCCTGACGCGATCAGGATCGCGAAACAAAACCCCGTTGCGATCTTAAAGCCGGCATTCGTCCGCCACGCCCAGACAAGTGCGATGCAAATGAATGGGGTCGAAGCGACGTACCAATAGACCAGAACCTTTACGTTGTCCCATTCCCACGGTGCTAGTTTGGCGACGTTTGAGAGCGCAAAACAAAATACGAACGGCACGTAAAACAGAAGCAGATCGTGCCCGCGGCTATTTGCGCCGTCGATCTTGCCTTCATCTTCATCTTTATCGCCGCGACTCTTTCGAAGATAAACAACCGTCATGCCGGCGATCAACAGAGGAAACAGCAAGCCGGTGTTCCTTATCCAAAACCACAAAATATTCTCATCGGGCTTTGCATCCCAGCCAAAATGCCAACCAATAAATTCACTGGTGCGGCTCGCCGTCCCCACGATTGACCAGACCAACTCGGGTATTGCTACGATGCTCACTCCAATCCCGAACGCGATAAAACATTTCCATTGCGCCGGCCTAAAAACGATCAGAAACGCCGTTACGATAAAAAGCACGAACAGGCTATGAAGATGGATCAACGGCAGACAACCTGCAAGCAGTCCGACCACGACCGCCTGCGAAACAGTCGGCCTCGGCTCGTTTTCATCTCCTTTTGCGAACGTAGTCCACAGAAAACTGAGAGCAACTATCGCGAGCGGCATGCCGAACAGCAGGCTTCGCTGCGTGATAAAAAGGGTTATCAGCGAATTACCCCACGACAGATAGTCGTTCATCGTGTAATCGTGCGGCAGGTGCCAGAAAAATTGCAAAAACCCGCTCGCTTGAGCCGAGTAATCGCTAACGAGCCAAATAAACCCAAGGCCGCCGGAAAAGAACAAGAGAAATGTCGCGATCTTTCCGCTGAGCCATTCGCCGGTGACCCTCGCGACAAATCGGTCCAGTACGACCAACAAAGCCAGCGCCCACGAAAAATTTTGCGCGAACATGGCTTCCTCGACACCACACCCAAGCTTCATGAACGCGGCAGTCACGACGTCCGCTATGAATGGATAGGAAAATTTGGCCCCGGCGAATGAAGGATTGATCGGCGGAAAATTATTGCCATCCGTAAAGCTGAATATCGCACCAAGATGAAACGGCAGATCGCCCAGATTGTGCGAGCCGCCGGTGTAAATGCCGTCCGGCATCTCGAACATCGCCCGTCCGAAAAACAGCCAGAACAAAACGATGAAAAAAAGGTAATAGCAAAAAACGGCAAACTTCCGCGAATTAAAGCCTTGCAGTTTGCCCTTCGCACGCTGCCAATCGTGCTCGAACTTTTTCCGGTTAGCTTTTGCAGCAAAGACGGCGCCACCGGCGAGCGTCAGCGCCAGAGAAGCGACCACCGTCGGCACGTTCAGTCCAAACGCGCACGCCAGAACGAACGAGGGCGTCCCAAAAACCGCCGACCCCGCCACATTTCCCGCCGCCAGCCGCCACAAAAACGGCTCGCCATCCGCGAAAAGATAGGTGAGCGCAAAGCCTCCCGCGGTGATAGCCATGATCAGGAAAAACGAAAGGATCATCGGTGATAAATGCTCAAAAGCCTAAGTTAACCCAAAACTCGACCGAGTGCCAAAATCGGCGACCGTTTTTCAAATCCCCCTTTCGAATGTAGAATTAAGGTTTTGTTTCGGGAGACGCAAGAGACGCTATGTTACAAGCTGGTATCGTTGGGCTGCCTAATGTCGGCAAATCTACGCTGTTCAATGCTCTGACCGCTCAAGAGTCGGCACTTGCGGCGAATTACCCGTTCGCGACCATAGAGCCGAACACGGGCCGGGTGCCAGTTCCGGACGAGCGTCTCGAGCCGTTGGCAAAACTCGTCAAAACCAGCGTGATCGTGCCGGCAGTCGTCGAATTCGTCGATATCGCCGGTCTCGTTCGCGGGGCGTCTAAAGGCGAAGGCCTCGGCAATCAGTTTCTCGCGAACATCCGCGAAACCGACGCCGTGATCCAGGTCGTCCGCTGTTTTGAAGACGAAAATATCGTCCACGTCGAAGGCTCGGTCAATCCTACACGCGACATCGAGACTATCCAGATCGAGCTCGCGTTGGCAGACCTTGCATCGGCCGAGAAACGACGTGATAAGGCAGCAAAGGCGGCCAAGGCATCTGGTGACAAGGACGCGAAACGCGAACTTGAACTCCTCGACAAGGTGCAGCCCATTTTGGAAGAGGGCCGTCCGGCGCGTGCCGCTGATCTCAGCGACGACGAACGGGTGATGTTAAGGAGCTGGTTTTTTCTTACTACGAAGCCGACGATCTACGCCGCTAACGTCGATGAAGCTACGCTCGCCGACCCGACCTCAAACCCGCACGTCGAGGCTGTCCGAAAGCATGCCGAAATTGAGAAGGCCGAACTCGTCGTGATCTGCGCCAAGCTCGAATCCGAACTGATCGCCCTCGACCCGGCCGAGCGTGACGAATACTTGAAAGACCTCGGCCTGGCGTCCTCAGGCGTCGGCCAGATGATCAAATCTGCCTATAAAATGCTTGGCCTGATGAGCTATCTGACAGCCGGAGAAAAAGAGGTCCGGGCATGGACGATCACAGCGGGAATGAAGGCGCCGCAGGCGGCCGGTGTCATTCACACCGACTTCGAAAAAGGCTTTATCAAAGCCCAGATCGTCTCCTACGACGACCTTATCCGCGTCGGCAGCCTCGCCGCCGCCCGCGACCAGGGGCTCCTCCGTCTCGAAGGCAAAGACTACACCATGCAGGAAGGCGACATAGTTGAATTCCGCTTTAACGTGTAAAAATATTCTTGTCTTTCTTTGCTCCGGCGCGGCTTTGCGGAAAACTTCTTCGCTCGTTTTTCGCGTGATCGAGGGGCAAGATCTCATCTGCCAACATTTTTCGATATATTTCGCATAAGAAAACGATTAGAATCTATCGAACTCCAGATATGAAAATACAATTCTCGATTCTGATCCTGTGTTTAACTTCGGTTTTCGCGGCCGCCCAAAACGAAGAGATTGAGATCCCTAACGACGTAAAGCCATTCGTCGAAAAGGGCTACATTCCGATCGCGCTTGAGAAAGGCGATCTGAACGGCGATGGGACCAAGGACTGTATTCTCGTCCTGAGCAAGCCGACCCATGACAGCAATACCTACGACGAGGTGGGCGATGCCCTGCGGCCGACGATGATCCTCGTACGCGACGCGGGCGGTACACTCTCGCTCGCCGCGCGAAACGACCACGCCGTTTACTGCAAAAACTGCGGTGGGATGATGGGCGACCCGTTCCAGGGCGTCACAATAAAAGGCACGACTTTTTCCGTTCTGAACGCGGGCGGCAGCAGCGACCGCTGGGATGAAACCTATACGTTTGGCTATTCACGCCGTGACAGGCAGTGGCAGCTCACACGCGTCGAGGAAAATTCATTTAGCAATTTCAAACCGGACAAAGTAAAAACCGTTATTTTGATGCCGCCGAAAAGTTTTGGCCTGATAACCTTCGGCGATTTCGACCCCGAGAATATCAAGGGAAAAGGCGCAAAATGACATTTTTGCGTGGTTTTCTGGATTTGCATTCGTGAGCAAAAATCGAAGCCATCTTTCTGGAAAAAGGTTGTTGTATAATTCCGTGATATGCTGGCCGCCGACTTTGAAACACCTCCTAAACTTTAAATAGGTCATAATTTATCCGGCAATCTTGATTTCCGGTAGCTACAAATGAAAGGTCAAACCTAGTGCCCCTCTACGAATATAATTTCGCTGAAGAGCGTCCCACGGAACTTCACAGTACGATCGTCTCCTTCGACCTGGTTGGAGTGTGGAGCGAGGATATTTGTTACTGCACTACCTCGTTCGATGGTACGGGGATCATAAAACTGGACATACCTCAGGCCGTTATTAAAAGGATCAAACACGGATTTCTGAAGATCGTGCCCCGCTTTCAGACAGTTGAAAACACTGCAATGCACGCTGAAGGCATGCAGGAGCTCATGCGTATCGACATCGTTTCACGTCCTGACACCTCGATCGATTGAGCGAAATTTTACTTGTCCCACTCTATGCCAGATTCGGAGGTTTGCGCCTTTTTGGGGGATATGAGCGACGATATATACTCCGTAGAAGGTTACATCGCGAGTGCCAAATATCATGCAGAAAACGCGTCTCTTGATTGTGGTCTTATTCTTGCTGGTTTTGGCCGCGACCGGGTTCGCCCAAGGTACAGATTATTCGCTCGGGCCGGATTCGCAGGTTCAGCCGGGCGTTCCCAAAGGCGAGGTGTTGAAATTCGTTTTCGATAGATCGAAGATCTTTCCCGGAACGACGCGCGAATACTGGATCTACATCCCGGCGCAGTATCGGCCCGAAACCCCTGCGTGTCTTTACGTTTCCCAGGACGGCATCAAGGCCGGGGCTCCGACCGTTTTCGACAATCTGATCTACAAAAAAGAGATGCCGGTCACGATAGGGGTTTTTGTTATGCACGGCCGCGTAACGACGCCGGACGTGAACACGGGGCAGGACCGCTACAACCGCAGTTTCGAATATGACGGGCTTGGCGACAACTATGTCCGCTTTCTGCTCGAAGAGCTGCTGCCTGATGTCGAGACCAAAACGGCCTCCGACGGGCGCGCGATACATCTGTCGTATAACGCCGCGGACCGGGCGATCGGCGGCGAATCGAGCGGAGCGATCGCGGCTTTCACCGCCGCGTGGGAGCGGCCCGACGCCTTCAGCAGAGTGTTCAGCGCAATAGGAACGTACGTTGGGCTCCGCGGCGGCGAGATCTATCCGACGCTTATCCGCAAATACGAACCCAAGCCGATCCGGGTCTATCTGCAAGACGGATCCAACGATCTAAATATCTATGCCGGGGACTGGTGGATGGCCAACCAGACGATGGAGCGTGCTCTCGTATTTTCCGGTTACGAGGTCAACCATGCCTGGGGCGACAACGGCCACAACGGCAAGCACTCAACCGCCATTTTCCCTGACGCCATGCGCTGGCTCTGGAGGGATTGGCCCCAGCCCGTAAAAACGGGCCCGACTAAAAACGGAACGCTCGCCGACATAATTATCCCGAGCGAAAACTGGCTCATCATAACTTATCCCGAGGGCGATCACGCCAACTTCGCCTTACATACCACGCAGCCCGGCCAAGCCTTCACGCCCGACGGCAGATTATATTCGCTCGAACCTGAAAAGAAACAGATCCGGGCGTCCGACGCTAACGGCAGTAAGGCAAAGGTCATTGCCAAGGACATCACGGGCGCCTTCATCAGCGTCGGTCACAACGGCGATGCATACGTAACCGAGCCTTCCACTTCAAAAGTCTGGCTGATAAAACCAGACGGCAAAAGGTCGGTCGTCGACACCGGCCTCGCTTATCCAACGGGGGTTACGTTCTCAGCCGATCAAACTCAGCTTTTCGTCGCTGACGGGCACTCGCATTGGGTTTATATTTATTCGATCAGGGCCGACGGAACGCTCATTAACAAACAGCAATACTTCTGGCTGCATTCGCCCGACAACCTCGACTGGAGCGGTGCCGGCGGCATGCAGGTCGACGACAA
>JBDTZW010000141.1:0-8909 GCA_040004905.1 Acidobacteriota bacterium | reverse complement strand
GAGTCAGCGATGTACCGCTGCTGATCTGAAGGATCGTCGCGAACTCCCATCCACCCAGTGCATTTTGCACGAAAGCATTTTTGCCCTTGAAGTTAGGCAAGTTAAAGATCGCGTTTGCTACGAATATGTGCGGCCGATTGATGTCCGATTTACCAAGATCGACTCCAGGATTGTTCACATCCTGCAGGGCCCACATGCTGTTCGTACCCGACGAATCACTCAAACCGAAATCCGCTTTCGATTGTGAAAACGTGTATGCGGCATCGATTCGGGTGTTTCTCGACAACCTTGTCTTGAAGTAAACCTGGAGCGAATCGTAATTCGCACGTCCCTTGCGGGCAAACTCATATACCGAGGCCAGGTTCGTGAAGGGCCGCAATGCATTGACCGCGCCCGCATTTGGAGCAAAAGCTGCCGCAAGGCGGTTTTGCGGAAGAACGGCATTTACATCGTAGTTGGTCAGCTGGTCCCGCGCGCGATTTCCGATATAGCCAACTTCGAGGACCGTATCTTTCCACAGTTGTTGATCAACGAGCACGTTAAATTGCCACGAGTAAGGTGTCGCAGCTCTCGGGTCAAACGAGAATTTAGGCACTCCAGCGGAAGCCGTCGGGTTATCAAGGAAAAACCCTGTTCCAAACGCCCCGCCAAGACCGTCTGTCCCGTCTAGCGTCCGCTGTCCTCCGACGCTCTTAACGAAAGGTGGATTCGTGGTCATTGCCGCGAAAACCGGGCTCGTTCGCTCACGGAGGAAGAACTGTCCCAAACCGCCTCGTAACGCCGTCTTCTGATTTCCAAATATGTCCCAAGCTATGCCCAAACGCGGGGCAATATTCTTAAAGTTATTGCTTCGAAGCGACCTGTTCTTAAATTCGGGCGGTACGGTGCTCGACAGGCCCGCACATACGTTGCCTGCTCCTTTAGCAACGACCAATCCATTGCATGGATCAGACGCTGGTTTCGAAGGGTTGTATGCCGCCGGCGAGAAGGATGTGATCTTGTTTAGAGCATCGTATGGCTCGTACAGAATGGAATAGCGTGCGCCTAATTCTAAAGTCAGATTCGAACGAACCTTCCACGTATCGCCAAAGTAAAATTCCAGGTTGGTCCATCGGGCGTGACCGATAGCCATTGTGTCGGACTCGCCAAAACCGAAATGGCTGCCCTTAGTCAAAACATCCGCCAGAGCGTTGCCTGAGTTATTGGCACAGCATGCTCCCCAGAATGCAGGCGTTTCATTTTGAGTTCCCGAATACTCGTTTTTGCTTGCCTTATCCCACAGGAATCCCGCTTTCAATGTGTGGTTTCCGCTTACCTTTGAAAAGTCATCGCGAAGTGAATAGATATCTAACGCATTTCTAAATGGAGCCTCAGACCAGAGGTCCCCTCCGGTACTGCTGTTGAACGGATTTATTCCGCCCCAGAAAACGGGATGCGGACGGTCGACTCCATTAACCTTTACGCTATCCGGAAAGAAACCGGGAATGGCTGTATTTATCGCCTTATTAAGGTCGGCTCCATTACCCGGATCGACATTAATTCGATTAGCCGAGTAGGAGAACTGGACCTCGTTAATAGAAGTATTCGAAAGGGTCGATGTTAACTTGACCGCAGCCTGTCGTGCCGGCTGTTTCCACGAACTTTCAATGGTCGGAAAAGCATCATCACCCCAAAGGCCGCCAGCGATGATCGGGAAAGCATTTCCCCAGTCATCGTCCGTAAAACGTCCGAAGATCTTTTGTTTATCCGTGACGTTATAGTCCATTCGGATATTGTATTCACGGAAATTGATCGGTGAATTTGCCGACGTGGCCCAGTTATCACAAGTCTTTCCAGCGGGTGACCATGCAAGATTAGGCAAAGGAAATATTTTTACCAGCGTTTGTCCAGCAGCACTTTGATTAGCCGCCGGGATGACGCCAACCGCCGGGCCGTCGCATAACTTGTCACTGCCATCAGGATTGCCATGCGGTATAATTCGAACGTTGGTAAAATCTCCGGTGCGTTCTGCTACAGTGGGGACACTTCCACTTCGAGCCTTTCCACGAATTTCCTTATTCCATTCGAGTGAACCAAAAAAGAAAAGCTTGTCCTTGATGATCGGGCCACCCAGCGACCCGCCATAGTCGTTTCGGCGTAGCTTATCCTTTCCTAAACCTCTTGCGTTCGAGAAAAACTCCGCTGAGTTCAGGGCATCGTTTCGTCCGAAATAGAAGAGGCTGCCGTGCAATTGATTTTCGCCGCCACGTGTCACGATCGATATGACCGCGCCCGCCGCCTGACCGAATTCCGGACCATAACTGTTACGCAGCATCTTGAATTCCGCGATAGCTTCGATCGACGGGTAGAGCAAGATCGTGCGGTTTGATCCGGTATCGTTATTATTCGCACCATCGGTCAAAAACAAGTTCGACTGGGCCGAGTTTCCGTTAACGGAAAAATCGACACCCGCAAACAAGCCTTTGTTTTTACTGTCAAAATTGTTTTGCGCGGAAACACCCGGTACGAGTTGGGTCAACTGTACAAAGCTGCGGCCGTTTAACGGCAACTCGCGAACCTGCTGGCCGGTAATGACCTCGCCTACGGCACCGGTCTGAGTTTCGACCTGGACACTGTCGGCTGTGATGTTTACCTGTTCCGTCGCCGAACCGATCTCCAGAGCGATGTCCTGTCGGGTAGTGGTGGAGACATTCACGGTCACGTTCTGAACCGTCGCTCCTTTGAAACCATCGTGCGTCACAACGAGACGGTAGGCTCCAATGGCAAGGTCAGGAACGCTGTAGTAGCCGTCCGCATTCGTCGTCATTGTCCGAGTCGCGCCCGTACCTATCTCCGTTACCGTGATAGTCGTGTTCGGAAGGGCGGCTCCATTGGGATCCGTGATGGTTCCGGAAATCTGCCCGGATGTTTTCTGGCCGTAAACGGGCAACAGAATTGCGAGCGTCAGTAACGCCAGAAAAAGCAGCTTGCCTGCGGCGGCGCAAACTGAGCTCGATCTGACTTCTGCAAAGGCTTGCTTCAAACTCATAATATCTCCTCCAAATCTGCCCTGAAACTTTGCTTAGAACTTTAATATTCCGAATAAATCGAAAGACGCCCGAATGAATCGAGAAATCCCTCCAAAAGTAGAAGAAAACAATGGTTAACGAGATCCACCTTGAACTAAAAAAACGAGTATGTTAAGAACTTTGTTGTATGACCTAGCAAAAGCTATTACGAAACTGTAAAATTGTCAAGAGTAATTTGATCCAAACCGAAAATATTTAAAGGGACATGCTTATTGTGTTGGAAGTTCTGAAGTTTTCACTAAATCGCCCGATTGAACGTCTTAGTCGGTAAACAATATCACAGGTCGGAAGAATTTTAAACCGAAAAATCTTGACAAATACTCTAAGGAGAACTCTAAAATTGGTATAACCAATTCGGATCTTAATTTATATGGCTTCGCGTAAAAGGTCCGAACAATTTAGGGGCTATTTTCGAACGGCGGAAGTATATATAATTGTGCAGACCACGAAAATGCCCGACTCGATAAACCGATTTTTTACGCGCAGCCCTCAGCAGCAACGCACAGCATTATGTTCAAGCAACTTTTGACCCGGCGGATAAAATTACTTCTCGTCGGCTTTTGGGTAATTGCGGGAGCCTTTGCCTTTTTTAGCAAAATGACCGCGGGTGAAAAAATGTCGGTTGAGGAATACAATACTTGGATCTCGCAAACCTACGATTTCCGGTTCGGTAAAGAGAGGCCGTTTGCTCCGTCCAACGCCACATCCTTCAATGGTAAGTTCATAGCGGGCGAAAAATTCGTCACGTCCGCCCGCTGCGCTTCGTGTCATACGGATATTCATCCACAGTGGAAGGATTCGGCCCACGCCAACGCTTTTCGCGAGCCGTTCTATCAGAAGAATGTAAAGGATCTGCAGGAACAGAAAAATATTGCCTTCACCCGGCACTGCGAATCCTGCCACAACCCGGCAGCGTTGTTCTCGGGAGCACTCACCGACAAACCGCAATTTAAAGACCGGCCGTTCGACGAAGAAGGCGTTTCCTGCATAGTTTGCCACTCGATCAATTCCGTGAACGGCCGCGGCATTGGCGGTTACACAATGGGCGAACCGGCCTTGATCGTAAAAGAGGACGGAACGCGGATAACTGAGGCGACCGATGCCGAAATTCTTGACGACGTTCCGGGACATAAGCGCGCTTTGATGCGTGATCTGTTGAAGAGCCCCGCATTCTGCGGTGCATGTCACAAATCACAGGTCCCGCAGGAACTGAACGATTACAAATTCCTACGCGCGTTCGCCGTGTCCGACGAATTGCAAACATCCTCCTTCTCAAAGGAATCGCCGCACCCGTTTTACGTCCGTGACCGCGAGTCGTGCAATAGCTGTCACATGAACATGGTCGACGCAAAGAAATTCGACGTTGCGGCCACTAACGGCCTTGTCGCCTCGCACCGGTTTGCGGCAGCCAACACCGCGATACCGGCCTATTACGGATATAAAGAACAACTCGACGCGGTCGAGGCATTTCTAAAGAACGACAAACTCGGCGTGGATATTTTTGCGATGCGCCGCACGCCGCAGGCGGCCGGCTCCGAGGATTTCATCGCTCCCGTGAATCGGCAGAGTTTTAGACTAGCCGCGGGTGATGCTTTGACGGCCGACGTTGTCATAACAAATAAAAACATTGGGCACTCATTCCCGCCCGAACTTCGCGATTTCTACGAAGCATACGTCGAGTTTACGGTGACCGATGATACCGGACGGACTCTCTTTAAGTCGGGCTTTATCAAACCGGACGGTTACCTCGACGAATTTGCTCACAATTACAAAACGTATCTCGTTAAGCCAGACGGTACGTCGAACGAACTTCACCACATCTGGCAGACTCGCGTGATCCCGCAAAATCTGGCAATTCCCTCAGGACGCTCCGATGTTGCGCGCTATCGCTTTTCGATCCCGGACAGTCTCAGTGGAAACGTAAAGCTAACTGCAAAGCTTCGCTACCGGCGGTTCACGCGCATTTTCAGCGATTACTCGATCGGCAAACCGACGGATTTTCCGATCGTAACGATGGCGTCGACCGAAAAAATTCTCACTATCGGCGACAACAAACCAGACGATGCTCTTCCGAACGCGATGCCCGATTGGCGCCGCTGGAACAATTACGGCATCGCGCTTCTAGACCAGCGTCAATTCGCGGCATCTGCCGACGCCTTTGCCAAGGTTATCGGGCTTGACGAAAAGTATCGGCCATTCGCGTTAACCAATCAGGCGCTCGCCCTTATGGAGATCGACCGATGGGCCGAAGCCCGACAGCTGATCACCAGAGCTCTCGAGCTAGATCCAAATAATTACCGCGCGCTATTCCAACTCGGCCGCATCGACCGCGTCGAGGGCAAACTCGCAGACGCCGAGGCTGAATTCGCCCGTGTAAACAAAGCCTTTCCGCGCGACCGCCTGACCCTCCAGCAGCTTGGCGAACTCGCCAAGATCAAAAGCGATTATCCGGCGGCTAAGGATATGTATCTTCAGATACTCGCCATCGACCCGGAAGATGCGGGATCGCATTATAATCTGATGCTCATCTATAAAAAGCTGAAGATGAAGGACGAGGCCGCTAAGGAAGAAAAGATCTTCCTCGATCTTAAGGATGATCCGCGGACCACCGCCCTTGCGAGCGATTTTCTACAGCACAACCCCGCTGTCGCCCGCCGCAGCTTGCCCTATTATGTAAACGATCTGCAGCCGTTCCAATTAACTTGGGAAAGGCCGGACACCGCGACTGTCCTCGGCATTGAATAAGCCCTTTTAGACGCTTTCGAGTAACCATGTTCAAGCGAATTATTTTTTTCACGTTGGTGCTAGTGTGTTCGGCGGCGGTAGCCTCGGCCCAGGGGCAATCGGGTACTTCAACCGGCGAGGCACGAACCTATACGTCGCGTCGAACGGTCGGGATAACCGATACAACCGCTCCCAAGATCTTTGACGACGTTACCCAGCAGACCGTCCTCAAAAATTATCTCCAGGTAAGCGGTGACAAAGGCAAAAACTATATTGTCGAGGGAACGTCGGGCTCCGTAGCGATACTCGACTACGACAATGACGGAAAGCCCGATATTTTTCTGCTCAACGGCGGCTCGATAAACGCGCTTAACGGTAAAGAAAAGATGCCCCATTCCGCTCTCTACAGAAATCTGGGCAACTGGAAATTTGAGGACGTCACAAAAAAAGCCGGCGTTGCGAACGAACGATGGGGAATGGGCGTGGCCGTCGGCGATTTCAATAACGATGGATATCCCGATATCTTCGTCAGCAATTTCGGTACGGCACGACTCTACAAAAATAATGGAAACGGCACGTTTACTGACATCGCTGAACAAGTCGGACTAAACATCACGGGGTGGTTTACCGGAGCATCGTTCGGCGATTACGATCGCGACGGCCGGCTCGATCTTTTCGTTCCGGCATATGTCGAATTTGACGCGGCCAATTTACCGTCAAGCCCCGCCGACATCGGAAAACCGGGAAACACCGGCCGCAACTATTGCCAGTTTCGGGGGCAACCCGTCATGTGCGGTCCGCGCGGATTAACCGGTGCCCGGGACAAGCTTTTTCATCAGAAAGCGGATGGAACTTTCGAGGACGTGTCGGACAAATCGGGCGTGAACGATTCGTCGAAATATTACGGGTTCTCGTCAGTATTTATAGATGTAAACGACGACGGCTGGCAAGACCTGCTGGTCGTAAATGATTCCACGCCGAAGCAGCTTTACATAAATAAAGGCGACGGAACATTCGAGGAATCTGGTTATCCCTCAGGTATCGCTCTCAATGAGAACGGCCGCGAACAGGCGGGAATGGGCGTTGCGGTCGGCGATTACAATAACGATGGTCGCGTAGATTTTTATATTACCAATTTCAGCGACGACAGCAATACGCTTTATAGAAACGACGGTGATGCTAATTTCACCGACGTTACTTATCAGGCTGCCTTGGGTGAGGTAACCATACCGTTTCTCGGCTGGGGCGCGTCTTTCATCGATTTTGACAACGACGGTTGGAAGGACATTCTCGTCGCGAACGGCCACATCTATCCGCAGGTCGACAGTTTTCAGTGGGGAACGAGCTACGCACAGCAGATGCTTCTATTCCACAACACAAGGCCTAACGTAAAGACGGGCGAAGTTTCATTTGACCGCGTAGCCGCCGCGCCTTATACCGCTCTTGCTAACGCATACACAGCGCGTGGATTGGCCATTTGCGACCTTGATGGAGACGGCCGGCCAGATGTTGTCGTTAATAATGCCGACTCGACACCGGCGCTCCTGCGAAATGTCGCCGAGACAACGAATCACTGGCTCACGATCAAGCTGATCGGCGATCCCGCGAAGAAAACGTCTAAGGACGCGATCGGCTCAACCGTATTTGCGACCATCGGCGGCCTTAAGGAACGCTTCGACGTGATAAGTGGATCGAGCTACGCCTCGCAGTCTGATATCTGTATTCACATCGGTCTTGGTGCGGCGACAAAGATCGATAAGCTCGAGATTCGCTGGTCGAACGGTGAAACCGAACCAGTCACGATCCCTGCGATCGACCGTGTCGTACGCGTCGAACAAGGCAAGGGAGCGGTCTCCAAATAGGTTAGTATTCTTCGTCGTTCTGAGTTCGGTTATAAGCGACTCGAAAAAAGTAGATTTCGTCCTATAACATTCTTAATAAAACTTTTGCGTGGCCTTACAACTATGTTAGGATTTCGGCAGTCTTGCCGGAATTTTTACGAAACGGAGTATTACAGATATGATGACGATCGTGCGAAATTGTGTTTTCTGCGCACTGGCGTTTCTCTTATTTTCCTTATCCGCAGCTGCCCAGCAGCCAAGCGGCAGCCTCAACGGTACGGTGGTCGATCCGAATGGCGCCGTGATCCCTGGTTCGAGCGTAACAGCAATTAATAAAGCCACCAACGCGTCGCGAACCGCGCTTACGAATCAAGAGGGCCAGTATACGATCGCCAACCTTCCGGTTGGAACGTATGAGATGAGTTTCACAGCCAATGGTTTCAAAAAGCTGGTCGTGGCCTCGGTCGTGGTGAGTGTAGGGCAGAGTGTGACTATAAATGGGCCTATGCAGGTCGGGGACCTAGTTACTACGGTTGATGGGCCCGATTCAATTCTTTCTGCGATGGTAGATTCTGAAAGTTCAAAGGTCGACGCAGTAATAAATAACAAAACCATAGACAATCTTCCGTTGAACGGCCGCAATTTTCTCGAGCTTGCCCTGCTTACTCCGGGTAACACGCTTGCTCCGAATTTCGATCCGACGAAAACGAACACGGTCGTGATCTCGTCCGCGGGCCAGGTTGGACGCGGCGGCAATGTGATGATCGACGGTACCGACAACAACGACGACGTTGTGGGAGGCGCACTGATAAATGTCTCTCAGGATGCCGTGCAGGAATTTCAGGTAGCTACGAACCGTTTCTCGGCCGAATTTGGCCGTTCGGCGTCGTCCGTCATTAATGTCGTAACAAAGAGCGGGACCAACGCCACACACGGATCCGCCTCGTTTTTCGAGCGCGACAGAAGATTACAGGAATTGCCTGCGACACTGAGTCCGTCGGTCGACACACTGCCTTTCGGCCGTCAGCAGTATTCATTCACCCTCGGCGGCCCGATAAAGAAGGACAAGGTGTTCGGATTTAGCGCCGCGGAATATCGCGATCAGGACGGCGCGGTCGTCGTCGGCGTTCGCAATACGGCGAATCGGACGATCACTAATGGCTTTGCTCCGGCACCTCTGAGGGACCTTCTGTTGAACTCCCGGATCGACATCAACGCTTCCGATAAGGATTCGCTGAACTTCAGATATTCTTTCGAGGACGTCGACGCAACGGAT
>JBDTZW010000156.1:0-8917 GCA_040004905.1 Acidobacteriota bacterium | reverse complement strand
CACACACGCACGTGATCGGTCGGATCCTCGGCGACTCGGACGGCAATGACGCTGTCGTAAAGGATTACGCATCGTTCGGAGCGATCCTCGGAACACGCAATGCGAACAATTTGCTTCTTGCGGGGTTTACGACGATCAGAAATGTCGGTGCTCCGAATTTTGATGACATGGCACTGCGGAAAGCGATCAACGAAGGCTGGGTTCCGGGCCCCCGGATGATGGCGGCCGGCCACGCGATCGGCATCACTGGCGGCCATTGCGATGAGAATGGCTACCGTCCCGGCTTGATGGACGGCGGCATCAAAGACGGTATTGCCAACGGGCCGGAGGAGGTCAGAAAGGCCGTTCGATATCAGGTCAAATACGGTGCCGACGTGATCAAAACCTGCATGACCGGCGGCGTACTGAGCGAAGGTGATGCGGTTGGAGCGACACAGTATTCCTATGAGGAAATGAAGGCCCTCGTCGATGAGGCGACAAAGCTCGACCGGAAAGTCGCTGCCCACGCCCACGGCACGGAAGGGATTAAGATCGCGGTACGGGCCGGCGTTTCGTCTATCGAGCACGGATCGTTCCTCGACGACGAAGGCGCGAAGATGATGGCAGAAAAAGGGACATATCTCGTGCCCACGATGATGGCCGGCGAGGCCGTCGAAAAGCTTGCGAAAAGCGGTGTGTTGAAAGGCCTGATCGCCGAAAAAGCGTTGGCTGCGGCCTCTGCGATGCGCAACGCCATCAAGCTCGCCAGAGAGTACAACGTAAAGGTCGCGCTCGGGACCGATTCCGGCGTGATACCGCACGGGACCAATGGACATGAGTTCACGCTGATGGTCGAATGGGGCGGAATGTCGCCGATGGAATCGATAATGGCCGGCACGATGAACGCTGCAACTCTCCTCGGTTGGGAGAAAAAGGTCGGTTCGCTCGAGCCGGGCAAATTTGCTGATATCGTCGCAGTTTCCGGTGATCCGTTGAGCGACATCCACCGAATGGAATCAGCCGCTTTTGTCATGAAAGCCGGCGTGATCTATAAGCGTGAGAAGTAATCTCCACGGACTTCGCTTCTTTCCGAATTTTGTGGTCTTTTTGTGAACTTCTAATTTCACGCGAAGGCCGCAAATCGACATCCCTCGCCAAACCCGTTAGAATGTCTGTTTCGTTTTCCTCGGGGAACGCAAACAGAAGATGAGCGAGCAAAAAATCACACCGGAAGTCATCGAACAACACAATTTAACGACAGCGGAATACGCTACGATCGTCGAGATCCTGGGCCGCGAGCCAAACTTTACCGAGCTTGGCGTCTTCAGTGTGATGTGGTCTGAGCACTGCTCGTATAAATCTTCGCGCGTTCATCTTAAGCGTCTGCCGATAACAGGACCACGCGTGATCGTGCCGCCGGGCGAAAATGCCGGTGTCGTCGACGTGGGCGACGACTGGTGCGTCGCGTTCAAGGTCGAATCGCACAATCACCCAAGTTTTATCGAACCGTTTCAGGGAGCCGCCACAGGCGTCGGCGGAATTTTGCGGGATGTCTTTACAATGGGCGCCCGACCGATTGCCGCGATGAACTCGCTTCGCTTTGGACCGCTCGATGATCCAAAAAACGGCAATCGCAATAAATCGATCCTCAAGGGCTGTGTCGAAGGCATCGGCCATTACGGCAATTGCTTTGGTGTGCCAACGGTCGGCGGCGAAGTGGTTTTTGACGAATCCTACAGCCTGAATCCGCTTGTTAATGCTTTCGCTCTCGGCATCGTAAAGAAAGACCAGATCTTTTTCGGCAAAGCTTCGGGTATCGGGAATCCAGTGCTTTATGCCGGCGCGAAAACGGGCCGGGATGGAATTCACGGGGCGACAATGGCATCCGCCGAATTTGACGAGGAAGCACTGGAAAAACGTCCGACCGTGCAGGTTGGCGACCCTTTCCTCGAAAAGCTGCTGCTCGAAGCCTGCCTCGAAGCAATGCGAAGCGGCGCGATCGAAGGTATTCAGGATATGGGTGCCGCCGGCCTGACCTCGTCGTCGGTCGAGATGGCCGCGCGTGCGGGTACCGGACTCGAGATAGATCTTACACTCGTTCCGCAGCGGGAAACCGGCATGACGGCGTATGAGATGCTCCTCTCCGAATCGCAAGAACGCATGCTGATCGTCGCGCGTAAAGGCCGCGAAAAGCAGGTGGTCGAGATCTTCAATAAATGGGACCTCGACGCGGTCGTGATCGGAAAGGTCGTCGAGGGCAACCGGCTCAAGATCTTTCACAATAGAACCCTCGAAGCCGATATTCCGGTACTTGCTCTGACGGACGAAGCTCCGAAATATGAACGCCCTCTTACAGCTCCGGTGCGCACAAAATATAGTGTCGAAATCCCCGATGGAAAGCCTAGGACGGAAAATCCTTCCGAAGCTCTAAAACTTCTGCTTTCCTCGCCAAACATTTGTTCGAAACAGTGGGTTTATGAACAGTACGACACGATGGTGCGAACCAATACGGCCATCCTGCCAGGAGCTGATGCGGCGGTAATTAGGATGAAGGAGACCCGGCGAGCAATCGCGATGTGCCTTGACGGCAATGGCAAATTCGTCGCGATAGATCCTAAAGAAGGGGCCAAACTCGCCGTCGCCGAAGCCGCCCGCAATGTGGTCTGCGTAGGCGCAACGCCGATCGCAGTCACGAATTGCCTTAACTTCGCGTCGCCGGAACGTCCCGAAGTGATGTGGAGCTTTTCGGAGGTTATCGATGGGATGAAAGAAGCGTGCGAGGCGTTCGAAACACCGGTCGTCTCGGGAAATGTTTCCTTTTACAACGAAACCGATGGCCGGGGAATTTTGCCGACGCCTACGATCGGGATGGTCGGCCTGATCGACGATACACGCAAAATTATTACGCACGGCTTTAAGAATGAGGGTGACCTAATCGCTCTGCTTGGCGAGACAAAAAACGATCTGGCCGCAAGCGAATACGCTCAAACGGTTTTGGGCATATCTATGAACGAGATGATCAACAATGGCTCCTTGCCGCACGTTGATCTTGAACGCGAACAGCTTGTTCAGAAAACATTGCTCAAACTCGCCGACCAAAGCCTTCTGAACTCCGCACACGATTGCTCCGACGGTGGACTCGCAATCGCAGTCGCTGAATCCTGCTTCTCCTCAGTCGGACGCGGTGCGGTCGGAGCCAAGATCGATCTAAAAGGTTCTCAGCTTTCAAACGAAGCATTGCTTTTCGGCGAATCGCCGTCCCGCATCGTGATCAGTTTCTCACCCGAAAAACTCGACCCGATCAGGACTATCGCTGGCGGCTGTCCGTTCGAGGTGATTGGCAGGGTCTACGGCAACGAGCTCTCGTTCAATATCGACGACACGCAAGCTATTGAAGCATCGCTGGACAGTCTTGAATCTGCTTGGCAAAATTCGCTTCAGCAACGACTGGAGACTGTTCCGAAATAGCTGACGACTGGCAGCCAAATTTCCCCTCCGGCCTATCAGTTACCATTATTCCGAAGAGTTATACTCTGTTTAGATGCCTTCCGGAGTTTATCTTCACATCCCATTCTGCAAATCGCGCTGCTCTTATTGCGATTTCGCCACCGATGTTTATCGCGATAACGACGCGGTTGAGCGATATGTTGCGGCCTTATGCAAAGAGATCGAGGCGAATGAGCCTGTCTCGATCGTAGATTCGATCTATTTCGGCGGCGGAACTCCATCGCTTCTAACGGCAAAGCAAGTTGAAAAAATTTTGTCGACTGTCCGGTCGGTTTTCGAAGTTGCAGGTGACGCCGAGTTCACGATGGAAATGAATCCTGCAACGGTGACTACCGAAACGCTGGGCGATTACCGATCTTTAGGCATAAGTCGCGCAAGCTTCGGAGTACAGACCTTTGATGATCGCTCTCTTAGGCTCCTCGCTCGCGGACACGACGCGAACGACGCCCGGAGCACTTTTTCAATACTCCGTGACGCGGGCTTTGACAACATCAGTTTTGACCTCATCGCGGGATTGCCGAACCAAACGCAGAGCGACTGGGAGCGAAATCTAAACGAAGCGATAGAACTTTCACCCGAACACCTCTCACTCTATCTGCTTGAGATTCACGAAGGAACACCGCTTGCCGAACAGGTGCGTAGCGGGCGGCAGCCGCGGCCGGATGAAGAC
The DNA here is from genome assembly GCA_040004905.1 of Acidobacteriota bacterium. Classification (GTDB taxonomy): domain Bacteria; phylum Acidobacteriota; class Blastocatellia; order Pyrinomonadales; family Pyrinomonadaceae; genus OLB17. Next base: position 4,761 of record JBDTZW010000156.1, on the reverse strand, counting down.
CTCGCGGCCGAAATGTACGAGATGATGCTCGACAAACTCGCTGCCGCCGGATACGAACAATATGAGATATCCAATTTCTCACGCCCGGGTTTTGAATCTCGCCACAACTCAAAATACTGGAGGCTCGAACCGGTTTTTGGCTTCGGCGTGTCTGCCCATTCGTTCGACGGCTTTCATCGATACGCCAATGAACGTGACACGGCTAAGTACGTAAAACGAATCGAAAACTTAGGCTCCGCGGAGATCAGCCGCGAAAAAATCGACAGAGCCTCAGAATTTGCATTTTTGGGCCTTCGGCTCGAATCCGGGATCGATCTATCGGAGTATGAGGAGCGATTTCAAGTAAACTTAGAGGGAAAATATGAAAGCGAACTCCAAAGCCTTGGAGTTAGCGGTCTTATAGAGATCGTGGGCGGGCGAATGATCCTCACGCGAAAAGGAAAGCTTTTCTCGAACGAGGTCTTTTCGGTTTTTGTATAGCTATTGCGAACCCATCTGCCGAACCTTTTGTCGACGGGATGGATTCGCGGAATGAGGCCGATCCTATTTCGATTGTCGGGATCGAATAAATTCCATTACGTCAAAACTCACTTTGAATTCGTAATTCGGCGACGACGAATGAGGGAATTGCATTTGTCCGCTTCCCGAAAGCCCGGGTATGCCTAGCGGGGCAGTGATGCCGCCGCCGCTGTCCAATACCTTGAACGAGAGGCCGTCGACGCCCGGCACGGGAATGTCCTTACCCTTAATGAAGCCAAAGGCCATGTCGCGCGTTTTTTGATTGGCCACGATCGGAGTGATCAGACTTCCGGCAAAGACAACCCCAAACGATACCATTCCGACCTTTCCCGGCGTCGATGCCGAATCCCAATCATTCTTCAAAAGGCGAAGCTGACGGAATCCTTCATCATGTACACGGCCCATGAGTCCCTGGACAGCGGGCAACTGATACAGAGCTTTAGCAACATCCGAAAGTTCGCCGGCACGCGGCATCTCGGGCCCGGGGCCGGGCTTGGACCACTGTGAAGGCGCTGGAGTTAGGGTAGGGGCCTTAAAAATATCCTTTGACGAAGTGTTCAATATTGACTGAAACCCCGGCAGGATCAGCGACCAGTTCGGATTCAGTATGTCTTGCATGATCCGACGAGCGGCCATTTCAGCCTCGATATCGTCCATTATCTTGATGGTTTCCGGATTCAGCGTAAGCTGTGCATCCAAAAGTCTTATTTGCGGCGGCTTATATCCAAAATCACCCATAATATACGTCCGTTCCAAAGGAAAGATTTGGTTCCTAAAAATTAGAGACGAAAGTGCGATTCGATTTTTGCGAAATAAAATGCACGTGGCAAACGACAAATACTTAAAAAAGGTTGTATCTGCTTAGAAAACAAGCTACCATACCCGAAATTTTCGCTCTCGACAAGCAACCAGAAGAACTCACAATGGAAAAATCAAAATTTGTCTCGTTGATCCTCCGCTCTGCAGCCTGCCTCACGATTCTTTTGGTTTTCATCTCGACAGCGGCAGCGCAAAGTGAGGATGAGTTAAAGGAAGCATTGGTAAACAGTCTCGTCTTGATCAAAGCAGGAAGGATGCTCGAGGCTGAGCCGTATCTTGCCAAACTCGTTAAGGCCGAACCTGACTCTGCGGAGCTTCGCGTTTTATATGGAACGGTACTCATAACGAAATCAAAGCAGATAAGCGATAACGACGAGGCGAAAAAGGCAGCGGCGTTGGCGCTAGAGCAATTCCAGGCAGCCAAGCGTCTCGGCTCAGACCAGGAAGGCCTTGACGAGATGATAAAAACCTTAGGCGGCGACCCCGGAACCGGTGGTCCGGCAAAGCAAAGAAAAGACACGTCGGCATTTGACCAGGCCGAGGTTAAGTTTGCCCAGTCAAATTTTGATGAGGCTCTCGTTCTCTACAAAAAAGCCCTTGAAGCGGATCCAAAAAACTATTTGGCCGCACTATATTCGGCAGACAGCCTGATGCAGCTCAAAAATTACGACGAGGCAGAAAAGTACTACCAAAAAGCCATCGACATAGATCCTGACCGGGAGACCGCATACCGGTATTCAGCGACCTATCTAATGAAGCAGAAAAAATATGATCAAGCCCGCGATCGTTACATCGAAGCATTCATCGCAGAGCCGTACGGCGGTATGTCAATACGTGGAATTTCGCAGTGGGCAGAAGTGACGGGAGCAAAACTCGGTCATCCGAAGGTCGATATTCCCGAATTCAAATACGATGCTAATGGCAAACCAACGACGGTCATTAACGAGGCCAGCTTAACTGAGAGTTCAAAGGCATGGCTCGCCTACAGCCTCACTCGCGATGCCTGGCACAAGGAAAAATTCGCAAAAGCATTTCCGAAAGAATCCCAATATCGCCACACCGTGCAAGAGGAGGCCGAAGCCATTAGACGCGTCCTTGCCTCGGCCAAGGATCAAAAGTTAAGCCATCCGCATTTCGATATTCTTCAAAAGCTCGACAATGAAGGTCTCCTTGAGGCGTTCATTCTTCTCGCACATCCGGATGAAGGGATCGCCGCGGACTATGCCGAATACCGTAAGAATAACCGAGCCAAGCTCACGCAGTACTTTTCCATCTATGTGATCCAAAAATAGTTGGCGATCATTGGTCCGATATCGACACCTTCAGATGCGTTCTTGCCTCCCACAGCTCGGGGAAGAATTTCTTTGCCAAGGTTTTGGCCAGATATCCGACGCCTTCAGAACCGCCGGTTCCAGGTTTCATGCCCAGCATTCGTTCGACCATCAGCACGTGATGCGACCGCCAGAGCGCGATGTTCTCGTCATGCTCGATCAGCAGGTCCTGCAGGACAAAATGGTCCGCATGTTTTTCCGGACGAGTAAGTATTTCGACGATCGCGGCGACTTTTTCATCATGCCCGCCGACGTCAAAACCACTCCGTGCCAATCGCGACCAAAAAGCGTCTGCAAGGGTCGGTCCAATGAAACGGTGTTTCAATCTCTTATACGCAAACTCATCATCCCTGAAGGTTTCGAGGATCTTTTCGTCCTTTTGCCCCGAGACAAATTCTAGTTCGCGAAACTGCATCGATTGAAATCCGCTCGCTGGATTTAGCTTGTCGCGAAATTCGAGAAAGCCGATCTGGGCCATCGATTCGAGAATGTGGATTTGGGTGACTAGCACCTTTTCGATCCCGATCACCGCCCGCAGCGAGTGGTTTGCGCGAAACGTGCGGTCCTCGTCCAGCCATGTGATCGTAGCATCGATCTCGTGAAGGATCTGCTTGAACCACAGTTCGTACGTCTGATGAATTATCAGAAAGAGGAGTTCGTCGTGGCTCGTAGGCGTCGATAGCGTTTCCTGCAACTCGAGCAATTCGCGCACTTTGAGATATTTGTTGTATGAGAGCGTTGCTCCCTTGCCGTATTCGTTCGACATGATTTACTTTTGCGGTTCGCGTATCCTCGAAGAATGTCCCGCGACGATCTGCCACTGCCCGCCGCGTCTTACGAACACGTCGGTGAACCGGCTCCGGCTGGTTGTCTCGCGCTCTTTTCCCTTCGAAACTGTCGCCGCCCGGCCCGTCACTACCGCCGTGTTGCCATAAATTCTTACCTGGACATCGTCGACCTCATACGAAGCCAATTTGAATTCGCCGGACGGCTTATCTAGGCTCGCGACGTCCTCGGCCTTCGTCGTCAGGCCTCCGACGGAATCGGTAAAGATAAATTCATCCGCCTCGATCCTTTCAAAAAAAGCCTTGTCGCGGCGAATGTTCGCCTCGCCGATGTCTTTTTCCAGCTGCGTTAGCTCGGCCGAAATCTTCGCATCCCTTTTTGATATGGACGACTGTGCTACAGCGTTCACCGTCCACAATACAGTCAAGCCTATTAACGCGAAAACGACTCTCATAGGTCACCTTAAAAAGGCCTCTGCGACCTTTGCTCGTACGGCTGAAAACCAGGCTCAATCTTCAGTGATTAAGCTATTTATGTCAATTTTTGAGAAATTTCGCGTGATTCGTTAAAAAAGGTCTTGACAGGCAAATGAGTTTTGGTTAAATTCACGTTCGTCTATCTAAAACACACAAGACAAAATTCTCTATATCTTGCGGTTAAAGATGCGATATTTGTTTGAGAATGCCCATGTCCACTGAGATCTGACTGCGATCGGAAAGGCCTTTCTCTGGCCCTGTCCGGCTGCGGTCTTTTAATTTTTGTGCCCCCGGCACATTTGAAGCAAAAAGAGTCCGAATTTATTATGAAGTTTGCAGGAGGAATTACGATTTATGTCTAAGACGGTCGGTAAGGTCAAATGGTTTAACAATGCCAAAGGCTATGGTTTTATAGAGCAGCCCGGAGAGCAGGATATCTTCGTGCATTACAGCTCCATTAGCGGCGACGGCTATAAAACCCTGATCCAGGGGCAGGAAGTAGAGTTTGAGGTGATCAACGGGCCAAAAGGACCGCAGGCCGAGAACGTGGCAAAGGTCGCGGGAGAGGCATGACCGATCAAATAGCTTTCGGTTCCGCCGCAAGCAGATCGAAAAAGAAAAAGGCGAACTCCATAGCGAGCTCGCCTTTTTTTGATGTCCATTGGGGTCTGCCTAGATCAGTTCTTCACCCCGGGCTTTAAGGGCCCGCCGCCAAAGTTCACGATACGACGTAAACTTTGCCGTCAGTGCATTCAAATAAAATCTTTGGGCGTACGAAAGAGCTCGACTATCGGAAACTCTCTTGATCTGGGCCTCGAGGCGTGCACGTG
>JBDTZW010000376.1:0-2677 GCA_040004905.1 Acidobacteriota bacterium | reverse complement strand
TGTATTGAGAATGACTTATCTCCCTAATAGAAAATCCGCGATTGGCGACTTGGCCATAGATTTAAAAGGATTCATAGAATTCACGGATGATCACGATGGTGTGCGCCACTTTCGAAACGACGTACTCGGAGTAGACTTTGGAACGAAATCAAAAAAAATCGACTCTGTCATTTTGTTTCCGCCAGCGAATCAAAAAGTCTTACCTTGTTTATCCCACTAGATCCCTTTCTGGCCTTGGCGCCATCTTTTCGTTAATAAGCGATACTGAATCTCAAGAGGTTAAAAAGTGAAAAGCATATTGTTTGTAATTGTATTCGGACTGGCACTCGTTATTGTTAATTCTTTTGTAGTTGATGCACAAATGCCTTCTGATTCAGTTACCGGTCGTTATGAAGGAATTGCTAGGAGTAAATTGCACGGTGATATACCTGTCGTTTTGCAGATAAAACTTGAAGGTGGAAAACTCCTTGGCATAATGAACACGCCCATCGGAGATTTCCCGATTACTGAATGTAACTACACGGCGGAACGGCTTAACATCAAATTTGCTGCCGGTGGTGAAAAGGGAGTAATTACCGTCGATTACAAAGAAGCTAAGCTTAGTGGTAACTGGTCTTTAGGCGATGATGGTGGAACGATTAACTTAGGGAAGACGAGCGAAGAAGTTGTCCTTGCTGCTCCCACACGGATTCCCGATGCGCCAACATCTATTCCTCATCTAACCCCCGAACAATGGCGACAGGATTTGCAGTATTTAGCAGTAGAGTTGCCGAAAAAGCACAAGAACGCCTTTCATCAAGTCAGCCGTGAACAATTTGAAAAGGCTGTCAACGAACTTGATAGGCAAATTCCTGCGCTCAAAGATTACGAAATTGAAATCGGATTGGTGCGTATCGGGGCGTTGATAAGCGACGGGCATACTTACGTTGATGCGTGGCGCACATATCATTTTTTTCCATTGGACGTGAATTGGTTCGGCAATGAATTGCGCGTAACGCGCGCTGATTCATTATATTCCAGTGCGTTGGGCACTCGCGTTGTTAAGATCGATGAGAAATCATTAGCTCAGGTGAAAATAACACTCAATCAGCTTATTGCTCAAGGCGAGACTGAAGGCTACATTCTCAACGCCAGTTCGTTCTTTGTTCTCAGCGCAGAAGCTATGAATGCGCTTGGCGTTACGAAGAGTTTGGACATGGCTAGGTGGACTTTTGAAGATGATAGTGGAAACCGTTTCACTCACAACATTATCCCTATCGCACAAAGATACCGTGAAATTAAGATGCTTCCGGTTGTTGCGAATCCTCCGCTCTACTTGCAACGACCGGAAGAAGAATTTTGGTACACATGGCTTCCCGATTCGCAGACGGTGTTTCTTAACTTCAAAGCGTACCCGCAAAACTTCAAGGAAACTACAAGAAGATTTTTTGACTTTATAGATAGCCATCCGGTCAAACGGTTGGTAATTGACATGCGCCAGAACGGAGGCGGCGATTTTACGACGGTTCGTACTTTTTTCATTCCAGCATTGAAGCAACGTCTTTTCATTAACAAGCGTGGACACCTCTTCGTTGTCACAGGGCGCGAGACATTCTCAGCCGCAATGACCAATGTGGTCGATTTTCGCAAAGAGACGCAGGCGATTCTTGTCGGTGAACCTACCGGAGCCAGACCTAATGGCTATCAAGAAAAGCGCGAATTGATTCTTCCCAATTCTGGTTTGAGAGTCTCGTACTCGGCTGAATACTATAAGTTTCAAGATGAGGACACTCCGGCAGTAATGCCGGACAAAAGAATTGATCCAAACTGGAAAGATTATAAAGCAGGACGCGATCCGGTAATGAAATGGATTCTTTCTCAGCGTTAAATTGGAAGGCGAACCGCGATGCCCAACGAGTCAGCTATGAAAGAAACGGTCAAGCAAAGAGTTCGACGTGCCGCCCGCAGGCAAGAAAAACACTTGCGGCGGCACGGCTGATGAGTATGGTCGCCGGATGACGTTTCAACGTGGTTAGCGGGAATATGATACAAATGTTTCTATTTTTGACAGTTCCACTCGTAAATAAATTAAAACTTAGGACACGACCATTAGGCTCATTCAAGGCGGCAGCGGTTATCCAATTTTGCTGTTGCAAGGCTATCTGCAACCTCACGTCTGCCGGCATCTGATTGCGACCGTACTTGCCGAGCGATTTACAGTCGTCTGTTCCGGCCTGCGTGTTTGTGCGACAGTACCAGCCCGCCGACCGATTTCAGGCATCTCGCCTACTCAAAGCACGCAAAATAATTGGGGTCACGCAAAATAACTGGGGTCACGCCTGCGATTCTGCGATATTGGTTGATTTGATAGAATGTCGGCGAGTATGGCGAGACGGTTACGCGTAGAAGTCGAAGGAGGGTTGTACTACGTGGTTACGCGTGGGAATGACCGACAAGACATTTTTCACTCCGCGGACGACTATCTTAAATTTCTCTCTCTTCTGATAAAACAAAAGGAGCGATCGCCATTTTATCTGCATGCATATTTGGTGAGTACCGCTCGTGAGCTTTTTTCCGGGCCGCAAAAATCGTCTTCGGAACATCGGGGTCATCTATGAAGTTAACGCCGGAGCCAAGCTCAGTTGATAATTGTGACCGGAAGACAAGCCGGTGCCACCGTAGCGGCACTTTCCGAACT
>JBDTZW010000372.1:0-9005 GCA_040004905.1 Acidobacteriota bacterium | reverse complement strand
GGCTCGGCGAGGTTAGCGAGTTCTGGTTACCGGCACCCGAGAGCGAGTTGATCAGGTTCTTACTGTTGAACGTATTGAACATCTCGATCGTCGGGATCAGTTCCATCGTCTCGCTGAGCTTGAAAACGCGAGCCAGCCGCCAGTCGAACGACACAAACGTGTTGTCCTTGCGTAGCGTGTTGCGATTCGTGAAAGCCCCCACTGCCAAAAGCGTTGCCGGCGTCGCAGGCTGAGCCGAGCGCGCCTGGACGCGGGGCGTCAGCTCAAGTTTCCACGGAAGCTGAGCATAAGCAAAGAAGTTGAACTTGTGACGAATGTCGCGATCCGACAAACCATAATCGCGACCGGGATTAGCGATGTCGAAGGAGCGATCGGTGAAGGGATCACGCTCATTCGAATCGTCGTCCTTGTCCTTCGACACAACGTAGTTCCATTCGAACTGATAGCGGTTGCTGAGCCGTTTTCGCATGCCGACGGTAAAGCCGTCGTAAAGAGATTTTCCGTTGGAGCTAGTCACAAAAACATCGCCAAGCGTCGGGAAAAAGCCGGTTCGTGCGTAGTTGAAAAAGCGCGTCAAGTGAATTCCCTTCGAATGCGTGTAGTCGACGTAAAGTGCCAGGTTCGCGACGAGTTCCTGCTCGAATTGGGCATTCACCGTGTCAATACGCGGATTTTCGTAATCTTTGCTGAACACGCGGACGCTGACACCCGCCGGAATTCCGCCAGATGGCGGGATGTTCTTGATATTCGGCCAAACTGGTAAGGCGCCGAAGGTACCGCAGGCAAACGACGAACCGCAGGCAATGCCGAATTGCTGAGCTCCGTTATCGGTGATCGAGCCGACCTGCGAAAGCATATTCTGCCGGCCGTAGTACATGCCGTAGCTTGCGCGCAGGACCGACCTTCCCTTTTTTGAAATGTCCCAGGCGAAACCGACGCGCGGCTGAAACTCCTTTTTGGCGCTGTGAAGCGTACCGTCGGACGGAAATCTCGGATCGTTCAATAGCGAAGCATACGCGGTCTGCGATGGCGGGATCACTGGTTTAGGGAATATCTGGGCTTCCCAGCGAAGGCCGTAGTTTAGTGTGAAATTCGGCTTGATCTGCCATTTGTCTTGGGCAAACAGGGCGTAGTCTTCGTTGGCCACCTTGGAAGCACCGGGAGCCGGAACTCCGGAAATACCGGTTGGAATGCCATTCTGCAAATACAAGAGCAACGGGCCACCTACGGTGTCGGTCGCGTTTGGGCAAGTTTGATTGAATGGTGCACCCTGAGTTATCCAGCCTGTGAACACAGGAGACCCACCCGGGGTTGCCGGAGGAGCAAAACACTCTGCCGCATTTGGGCCAAAACCGCCTGCCGCGGGAGTCGAAGCGTAACGCAAAAATCCGGAGGTGGAATCGAATAAATAGCGCCCGGTAAAGAATCCGCGGAAGACCTGATCGTTGAGACTATGTATCCACTCACCGCCAAATTTGATCGTGTGGCTTCCTCTGACTATCGAGAGGTTATCGCGAATCTGTGTTCGCCAAAAGGTTTCGTCGACACCAGGCGCGAGGAAAAATGGATTTCCGAAGCGGAATGTCGGTCCGAATCCCATCGCCGTATCGGCAAGTATATTTGACGGAGTCGCGGCACGCGGCCGTTCTTCACGCGAATAGGTGAAGTGGGCTTCGTTGACCATGGTTGGCGAGATCGTGCTAAACAGATTGACGTTCAGAACGTTAATCTTCGAAGGGCCTTCGGTGCCGTTTGCGGAAGTTCCATACGTCGGAACGTCGAAGGTTTGATTAGAGTTCTTTGAATAATCGAAGTTATACGAAACGCCGAGCTTGTTGGTCTGCGTCAGGTCCCAGTCGATCTTTCCAAGAAGGGCCGTATTTCTGACCTTGTGGGAAACCGGCACGCCCTCATCCTGGTTACGCGAGGTCTGAATAAAACTGAGCAGTGCCCTCCGCTGACAGTCAGGGCTGCCGTTGATCAAGGCTTCATTTGCCTGAACGGTCGGGCTTGTTATCGGGCACGGCGTTCCGATCGGCTCGCTCAAATTCGGGCGGTTGAGATTCTCAAGGATCTGTTCAAAGGCGAAGAAATAAAATACCTTGTCGCGCTTGATGGGCCCGCCAACTGTTCCACCGAACTGTTCGCGATGAAAACCTGCAAGCGGCTTGCCGTCCGACGTGTTGGAGGTCAAGGCTTTGTGCCGCTGAAAGTAGAAAAGACTGCCATGCAGATCGTTGGTTCCCGATTTAGAAATGACGTTGATCACGCCGCCGGCGGTGCGTCCGAATTCCGCGCTTGCTCCGGTCGCTATAACTTGAAATTCCTTGACGGCTTCCAAAGAAATATCGACTGCGGCTCGCTGGCCGCCGGCCTGCTCGCCGAAAAACCCGTTGTTGTAGTCGCCGCCGTCAAGACTAACGTTGTTAAAGATGCCCCGTTGGCCCGAGAAGTTGATCTCATCTCCGTCCGGTCCCTGCGTAATGCTGACACCGGGCGTCAGAGTCAGCAGGTCTTCAAACTTTCTTCCGAGGATCGGGGTGTTGCCGATCGAAGTTTCGTTAAGAGTAGTGCTTGCCTCCGTCTTAACTGTATCGATCGTCGGCGTTGCGGTAACGGTAACCTCGCCGCTGACACCTGATACTTTCAGCGCGACATTGAGCGAGATAGCTCGGCCTACCGTCAGCTCGACGTTTTCCTGATTGAGCTTTGCGAACCCCGTTTTGGTGATCGATACCACGTAGCGGCCCGGCGGCATCGATAGCAGCGTAAAACGTCCATCGGAATCAGTAATGAAGGTTTTGGTAAAGTTTGTGCCGACATTTTTCGCCTCGACGGTAGCACCCGGAATGGCCGCACCCTGCTCGTCAGAAACGGTTCCCTGGATCGTTCCGGACGTGATGTCCTGTGCTGACAAAGACAGACAAAATACACACCCGAGAACAATGCTTACGGCCAGATGTAAGATTCTTCGCATATTTTTTCCTTTTAAGCTGTTATATAGTCTGGGTAATTTCACCGGCACCGTCGGTGAATTGATGGTCTTCCCGGGAGACAGGCGGAACGAACGCTCATATCCGAACCGATGTAACAAAAGTGTTAAGTTGCTGAAGAATCTACCACAGCAAACCCAGCGAATTCAATCGGCCGCATTGGGAGGTCGAAAAAGTTAACAGAGATTTAACATTGGCTTTACTTCACGACGGCCCGGCGGACAAGAGGCAGAAAAATGCTGTCCGGCAGCAGCCGACGTGCAGTAAGGATCGCACGCGAATTTACCGGATATCGCATCTTCCACGAATCATCGGTAACAGCATCGTAGATTGTTTGCGCTACAACGGAGCCGTCGGGTCCGGTCTCGCCCGCTTTCTGAAGATTCGGCAAAGCACGCGCGACAAAATGATCGTAGGCGGTCAGGCCTTCTTTTTTGGTTATGCTCTGAGAGCGGTCGTAGAAATCGGTCTTGATCGGGCCGGGTTCGATGATCTTGATCTTGATGTTGAATTCTCTCACTTCGAATTGTAGAGCTTCGCTAAAGCCTTCCACGGCCCATTTGGTCGCGTGATATAAACTATACAACGGGAACGTGATCCGGCCGCCCATTGAGGCGACATTGACGATGGTTCCGCGTTTCTGCTCACGAAAGATAGGAAGTATCTCGCGGCAGACGTTCATCAGCCCAAATACGTTGGTCTGAAACTGCTGATCGATCTGCTCTTGGGTCGCCGCCTCGAAGTTTCCGACGACCGCGAAACCGGCGTTATTAACGACAGCGTCTATGCCGCCGAATTTCTCGATCGTTTCGGCGATAGCGGACTGTATCGATCCAACATCTGTCACGTCGAGCCGAATACATTCGAGATCGACGATCTTTTGAAGATCTTCGGCCTTTTCGGGCGAGCGCATCGTGGCGGCAACCTTCCAGTTTTTGGTTTGAAACAGCTTCGCGGTTTCTTTACCGATGCCGCTCGAGGCCCCGGTGATCAGCACTACATTTTCCATGAACGCGATTCTAGCATTTATTCATTGACTAAATGATTCAATGAATAAATGATAAAATCCGTTGAATGAAATTTCTCCACATCGCTGATATTCACCTCGGATGCACGCGATACAACCTTGCGGAGAGTCCTCGTGATTTTTTTGACGCATGGATCGACGTGCTTGAAAAATACGCGCTGGAGGAACGCGTCGACTTCGTTCTGATGAGCGGCGATTTCTTTCATAAACGAAATGTACCGCCCGAGACGATGAACCACGCTTTTGCGGGATTAAGCCTGCTGCGTGATGCAGGTATCCCGGTAATAGCCATCGAGGGAAATCACGATCAAAAACATACGGACAGCGAGTTTAGCTGGCTTCGGTCGTTGGCGGATTGGGGGTTACTCGTCCTGCTCGAACCAACTGTCGCCGACGGAAAGGTCGTCTACGAACCCTGGAATCCCGAGACGATGCGTGGCGGATTCATCGATGTAATGCAGGCCCGCGTCTTCGGCTCGAAGTGGTTCGGGGCTTCGGCGAATTGGGCAATGCCGATGCTTGCCGATTCGATCCGTGATAATCGACGAGAAGGTGCGTTCCACATTCTCCTTCTTCACACCGATGTCGAAGGCTTTCAGACGCATCCGATACCGGCCCTTTCTACCTCGGCCCTGAACGGACTCCGCCCGGTGACCGACTACGTTGCACTCGGACATACGCATAAGCATTACGTGATCGACAACTGGGCGTTTAATCCGGGCTCGATAGAAGTTACGAATATTGGCGAATACCGCGAGACGCGCGGCGTGTTTATTGTGGAGGTCGATGAGGACGGGCAGATAAAGTCGCGGCACGCCGACGAATATCGTCACCGCCCGTTTCAGAGGCTCGAATTTAGCGTCGACGGCTGCGAACCCAAAGAACTGACCGAAGAGCTTTTGGCGAAGATCAAAAACGAAGCCCGCGTCGCTGAACCCGGAGCACCCGAGCCGATAATTGAGATAACGCTGCGCGGACGTCTCGGTTTTCCGAATTCGCAGGTCGAAATGGCAAAGATACGTGAACGAGCCCAGGAAATAACGAATGCTTTGCACGTAAAGATCAGGAACCACGCCGTGCCGATCGAATATGTTGACAACGCAGCCGCGAACAGCGATCTGTCGCGAGAAGAATTGGAGCGCAGAGTTGTTGAGTCTCTAGTGGCGCAAGACAACAGATACAAAGCGAACGCAGCAAATGTTTCGCAAGCTGTCGTTGGAGCGAAACGACTTGCACTTTCTGATGAGCCGCCCGAAAAGATCGCCGATTTTATTGCGGCAAAAATGGTTTCAGGCTAAATGACCTATGTCGGATCTGATTGACAGAGTTAAGGATTTAAAGCATATTCCGCTGTTTCCGCTGCCGCTCGTACTGCTGCCGAATGAGCTTTTGCCGCTGCATATTTTCGAGCCGCGCTACCGGCAAATGCTCAAGGACGTCGAAGGCGGCGGCAAGGTATTTGGAATTCTCCTATTCGACCCGGAAGGAACCGAACTGACACGTCCGGCCAGCGGAGTTGTCGGTTGTCTGGCCGAACTGCGCGAATCGACGACGCTGCCAGATGGCGCGTCGAACATTCTCACCATCGGTATTGCGAGATTTCGCTTGATCGACTACGTAGACGCGGACGAACCCTATCTTGTCGGTGACGTCGAGTTCTTTGAGGATACTGAGGAAGCGGGCGAAGATCTGACCGCGCTCGCCGACGAGGTCCACGTCCTCTTTGAGCGGATCGCAAAAGCCGCGTTTCTGTTAAGCGGAAGCCGCGGCCAATTCCCGGAAATACCAAAAACGGACCCCATGCAGCTATCGTTCCTGATCGCTACGGCCTTTAACCTTGATAACGCTCTGAAATATAAAATGATCGAGACCGACTCGACGACCGAGCGCTTAAACAATCTTCGGGAGATACTCGTTCACACCGTGACCAAGATGGAAGACAGCGCCCAGATCCACAAGGTCGCTCAGACCAACGGCCACTCAGACAAAAAGATCAAATTATAAAATTACTGAACAGGCGGTACTGGAGCAGCTAAGGATTCCATAAAGAATCCGATCACGCGCTGGTCGTAACCCTCGGCCTGCTCGATCGACGCGTTGACTATGGTATAAGCTGACGGGCTAAGGTCAAACTTGCCGTCGATCTGCGTTCCTGCCGGGAAGCATTTGCTGAGTTTTTGGGTCGAATCCTGAAACTCGGGCGCATCGACGCCGGCAAGCAGAAGGACCTTACGTTTGACCAACGTGCGAGCCTGTTCGCAGGGCGATCCTACCTTGTACGAACCATCATAAAAATAAAGGCTCGTGCCGAGGCTCGCAAATTTTGATGTGATCGAGCTGGCGAAAGGAAATCTTCTCCCGATAGCTGAAGCAAGCACGGCGTCAGAATCCTGCGGAACGTCGTCGAGAACAATTGCCTTGACAGCCGGATCCTTGGCGGCTGCCGTGATCGCCGCGATCGCTCCTAGTTCAACCCCGTAGACGCCGATGTCCGAGACGAGGCCGGTCTGCTCGGGAGACTTTAGCGAATGCAGAAACTGGATCGCCGCACTCGCATCGCTGGCTTCGCCGGCGCCGAAGGATGTTCGTTTGATGAGCGGACTTTCTCCGTGCCCACGAAGGTCGGGCATCAAGATGGTAAAATTCGATGACTCGCTGAGCTTGACGCCAAGATTCAAAACGTACGAGCGGTCAGCGCCGTATTTGTGAAAAAGAATGATCCCGGGCGAACCCGGATTTCCGCGCAGCAACCACCCGCGTGACGACGTGCCGTCACTGTTCGGCCATGTCTCGTCGGTTATCTGGGCCGCCTTTGAACTAAGCTGGCCGTATTTATCAGGCTTCATTAGATATGGGGCGGGCTTGACGAGCGATGTTTGCTGAACTAGCCAGACCGACGCTCCCGCCACAGCCAGAACGACCAGCAGCAGGATCGGCAGGATCAAGCGAACGAGGTTCTTTACGAGACGTTTTGATTTATACATACGAAGAGAATTGAAGGAAAGTGCAACCGTTGGTCGCGTTTACGAGTCTTAAATGAAGCTGTATTGGGAAAAAGCTTCCGTGGAAGTCAGCTAAAATGTTACCATAAACGTCGCTTTTGATAAATATTTTTTTGGAAACAAAAATGGCAAAACTTCTCGCTACTGTCGCGGCTCTAACACTCCTTTCCTTTGGTATTTACGCCCAGACCGTCGTTAAGACCTCTTCGTCCGCCGTGGCCGCACCGGCATTTTTTCCTTTATCGGAGCTTAGGGAGGGCATGCATGGAGTAGCTAAAACCGTATTTCGGGGGAGCGAGCCCGAGGAGTTCAACGTCGAGATCCTGGGCATTTTGCCGGGCGGTGTAGGGCCAAAACAAGACCTGATCATCGGAAAGATCAGCGGCGGCAGTGCCGACCGAACCGCCGTTTTTGCGGGCATGTCCGGCTCACCGGTTTATATCGACGGCAGGCTGGTCGGGGCACTTTCATATAGTTTTCCGTTCTCCAAGGAGGCGATCTGCGGCATCACACCGATCGAACAGATGATCGCCATATTTGAACAAAAGCAGCCGGCAAAAACTCAATCGGCCGAGACCAGGTCGTTCTCGTTCACTGAGGTTGCGTCGAACAACTGGCAGACCGAGGCTCCCGCGGCTTCGCGACACACAGCATCGGCTGTCTCCGACCCGCGCCTAGCGGCAGTTAGTGGCCAGGCTTTTCAGCCGATCGCGACACCTGTGACGTTCACGGGATTTTCGCAAGCCACACTGGATAAATTTGCTCCGCAGCTTTTGCAGGCGGGATTGATGCCCGTTTCGGCGGCGGGCGGTTCATCGGCGATGTCGCCGATGAAGACGCCGGACGATCAAACTTTGCTTGGCGGAGCGTCGGTCTCGATGCAGCTTTCGCGCGGCGACTACAGCCTCGCGGCATCGGGAACGGTGACACTTCGCGACGGCGAAAAGGTTTATGCGTTCGGCCACCCGTTCCTTGCACTTGGAACGTCGGACCTACCGATGTCCGAATCTCACGTGATCACGGTCGTTCCGAATCTAAATAACTCTTTCAAACTGGCCGTGCCTGACTCAATGGTAGGCAGCATGACACAAGACCGTGCTACCGGCGTGTTCGGAAAGCTCGGACGATCTCCCAACATGATCCCGGTCACGCTGAATATTCAGACCAGCCGCGGACAGACGCAGACGCTCAACTTTGAGATCGCTAAAGACGATTTTCTGACGCCTCTCCTTTTGAACATCACTGCCTACAATTCTATTGTCGCTAACGAACGTGGGTTAGGCGATCTCACGATCGAACTCGACGGAAACATCGAGGTAAAAGGCCATGACCCGATCAAATTGCAGCGGAGATTCGCCGGACCGCAAGCCGCCCAGTTTGCCTCGGCATCGGTCGCGCTTCCGGCAGCCTTGCTGTTTCGGGGCAGCTTCGACAAGATGGATTTCGGCAAGATCGTACTGAACCTCAGGTCTATCGACGGCAGCAAAACGGCGGTGCTTGACCGCATTGCCGTCGACAAGCTGCAGGCGAAGGCGGGTGAAACGGTTGAGGTGCAGGCTTTTGTTAGGGCGGAATCTGGTAAGACGTTTGTTCAGAAGATTCCGGTTACGATACCGGCCGGTATTTCGCCCGGACCTCTTTCGATCGTGATCGGGGACGGCGGCCTTATCCAGCAAAACGCGCCGGTCCAGCAATTTATTCCAAAAGACCTTACCGAGATGATCAGCACGTTGAATAATTTCAAAGTTTCAGACCGGCTTTACGCCCAAGTGGTGCGAAACGTGAACGGAGCCGTCATCGGCGTCAGCGAACTCCCGAACCTGCCGCCCTCAGTACTCGCGACGATGAACAACGACCGAACAGCCGGCGGATTCAAAGGTTCGACACAGACCGTCCTATCGGAACAACCCATCGCCCCCGCCGAATTCATCATCTCGGGGCAACAGACGATAGTGATCCAGATCGTGAATTAGCTTTAAAACC
>JBDTZW010000435.1:0-28938 GCA_040004905.1 Acidobacteriota bacterium | reverse complement strand
AATTTTTGGTTTTAAAAGGGGAAAGAATGGTTAAGAGAACTTTGATCGCGGCGTTCGTATTGATCCTGAGTGTATCGGCCGCAATGGCCCAGATGACCACGGCGAATGCCGAGACCGTAATGGTCATGCCGTTCGAGAATGCCTCGCGGATGGCGGAATTCAATTGGGTCGGCGAGAGCTTTGCCGATTCTCTGACCGACCTCCTGCGGGTTCCCGCACTCAACGTGGTCTCGAACGACGAACGGAAGATCAAGCAGCAGCAGCTCCGCATTCCTCTCACAAACCTGCCAAGCCTCGCAACATCGCTCAAGCTCGCTCGTGAATCGAACGCTTCGCTCCTGATCACCGGCAAGTACAACATCGTTCCCGCACAAGGCGACACCGCCGCTACGATCAATGTGACCGCAAAGATAATCCGCGTGAACGAAGGCCGCTTTCTCAACGAAGAGCTGCCGGACGGACGACGGATCACACGCGACATCAATCTGAACGACGCTCTCGGCAACCTGCAAACCATGCAGGGCCAGATCGCCTACCAGATCCTCTACCAACGCGATAAGGCTCTGCCGTTCTCGCAGAACCAATTGATCGAGGCCGCAAACAAGGTTCCGGCAAGGGCGTTCGAAGCGTATATCAAGGGATTGCTCACATCGTCGCCTGAATCACGCGAGAATTATTTTAAGAACGCGTTGAGGCTCTACGCGGACGTCACCCCGGACATGACCTACGCAGACGCGGCGTTAGAGCTTGGGCATTTATATCTAAGCCAGAGGAAGCTGCCGGAATCGGTCGACGCTTTTGGACAGGTGATCAACGCCAATCAGCAGTGTAAGGATAAGGCTAAGGCCGACAACAAACCCGTCCGCTGCGGTGACGATACGTTCGCCGAGGCTTCGTTCTACATCGGCCTGACGCAGTGGCAGCAGGGAAATTACGAGCCTGCTCTCGCGGTCCTGCGTCCGCTTGCCGAAGACCTCAAGCTGACCAGCGTCTACAACGCTCTAGGTGCGATCGCCGTGCAGGCTTCGCGTTCGGAGAAAAAGAATCCGGCAAAATCTTCGGCACTTCTCACCGAAGGGACCGACTTTTTGAAGCGTGCGTCGGAGTCCGCACCCGACGATCTGAACGTCAAATTCAATTACGCTCTCGCTGCATTTCTAAATGGCGGATATGAGGTTGCGGCTCCTAATTTTCGTTCGATACTCGCAGCTCGTCCGAATGATGGTGATTCGGCATATCTGCTGGCAAAGTCGTTGAGTGAACTAAAGGACGCCGGAGCACAGGCAGGCGACGATAGTGCCCGAAAGATCCTGAGCGTCGGGAATCGTTATGCGAACCTCGAAAAGGAATGGCTCAAATCGCACACGGTGACAGACATCAACCTGAGGGTCGATCAGCCGCTTCGTCAGGATTTCGTCGGCGTGGTGTTAAGCAAGCGGCACGCAACAACGACCTCTGCACCATTGAACGAGACCGACACGCTGCTTGCCCAGGCACGTACCTTTTATAAGAACGGCAATGACGACGATGCCATGGCGGTCATTCGACGGATCCTCGCCGGTGAACCGATGAGTGCCGAAAGCTACCTGCTGCTCGGACAGATCCATCTTCGCCACGGGGATTCCGAGCAGGCGACCAGCTCCTTTAAGACCGCGATCTTCTGGGACAATCGGCTAATCGATGCCCACATCTCGCTGGGGAAGATCTTTCTCGAGAAAGGTGACTGTCTACAGGCAAAAACCTACGCCGCATCCGCCGCCGAGATCAACGCCGAAAGCAAGGATGTCCTCGCTCTCCAGCGTCAAACTGAGCGATGTTCCAAATAGTGTAAGTCTCTAAAGTTAATAGTTAATATTAAATATTGAATAAGTGGGCGTCCATCGACGCCCTTTTCTAGTGTAACTGCATGGTTAATAGGCTTTTATCGTTACCATATAGTTCCCCGCTATTCATTTTTAACTCTTATCTTTTTCGTGGCACGCTACGTGCTAATAGAACAGCGGCTAGCTTGATGAACTTAATCAAGACCCCGCCGCCACCACTTCTCCGAGCGCGGTTTGCCACTGTGCTTGATCACCTTCCGAGCGTTCCTTCAGTTGTCCTTCCAATATAGAGCCTGGCCGAAACAGCCAGGCTTTCCTTCTTTTAAACTGCTGTATTTTCATTACTTACGCATTTACTATGTTCTTATGCCAGATTGCAAGGATATCTGGGTTTTTGCTGGACGAAATATTTCATTTTGACGTGAAACCGTTCGAGAGCTGGTTTGGATGACAAAATTCGTCATTTTCGGGATGACAAATTTTGGACGCGGGCAGAGGACTCTTGAGCTAATTGACGGCTTTCTTTTCAAGTTGACTCTGTGATCGAGTCAATTTAATTGCATCGGCGACAAAGGCTTCTTCACAAGGATATCGAATCGCAGAGTCATCCTTTCAAAAGGGGAATCGAACGATCTTTTCTGTTAAACTGATGTCATGATTTTGACGCGGTTTTCAAGTTCTTTGCCGTCTTTGCAAAGTCTTGGACTAGCAATTCTGTCGGCGATCTTGCTAATACTCGCATTTCCCGATTTCGAATACTGGTTTCTGGCCTGGCTCGGTTTTATTCCGCTCCTGCTGGCAGTCGATCGGGAAAAGGTGTCGGCAATTAGCTCGTTTTTTACGGGCTGGCTTTTCGGAACCTCCTTTTTCCTCGGAACGTGCTGGTGGCTAACGTATTCGATGATCCGCTACGGCGGGCTTCCCTCGGCTTTTGCGTATTTGCTTCTGCTCGTCATCTGTTTGATCGTGGGACTTTTCCCGGGGATGTTCGCGGCGATCGTCGGAACACTGATGAAACGATTTGGGCGGATCGCGGTTCTCGCAGCTCCGTTCGCCTGGGAATTTACCGAGCTGATGCGGCACTACATCGTCGGCACAAGCTGGAACGCTGTCGCCTATACGCAGGCATTCGGTGGTTGGGGGCTAAGTCTTTCAAGCGTCGGCGGGATCTATTTGACCGGGTTTTCGATCCTCACATTTCAGACGGCAGTGGTTGCGTTGTATCTGAACCGTGAACGTATCTTTGGAACCAATGCCGTGAAGCTTTCAGAATCCGGCCAGAGTGAGCCTGCACATCTCTATGCATTCGTTGGAGTATTCGGGCTCGCCGTTGCGTTTCTGCTTTTTCTCTTTGGAACGAATCTGACGACCAGTGCTCGTGAAAAGCCGGCCGTTGTCGCATCGGTGGTTACGATCCAGCCGAACGTTCCGATGAGCGGTCTCGATTTCGAGAAGTGGATGGACCTGCGTGGACGGCACGTTGCACTTGCCGAGAAGGCGTTGGGCGAGCTAGCCACAAAAATGCCGGAGGCTTTATCGAAACCGGTGACGGTCGTGTTTCCCGAATCACCGATGAATTTTATGTACGCGGACGACCGCGAGTTTCAGAGTTTCGTCCACGACTTTACTTCGAAGCATAACGTTGATCTTCTCTTCAATTCCGCTGAGCCGAATCCGCTTGATGGTAAGTATTTCAATTCGGCGGTGTTGACTGATACAACCGGTCGCGAGATCGCCCAGTATGATAAAATTCATCTCGTACCTTTTGGCGAAGCCGTTCCCGCTCCATTCGAAAACATAATTCCGGCACTGGTCGGAAGTTTTTCTTATGGAACAAAATACGAAGTGATGCCGTTTGGCGAAGCAAAGGCGGGAATCGTGATCTGTTACGAATCGGCTTTCGGCGATCTTTCGAGGCAATTCGCCTTGCGTGGTGCGGACATTTTGATCGAGATGACCAACGATGGTTATCTGGGGCCGACACCGGTATTGCGACAGCATCTGGCAAACTCGGTTTTTCGTGCGGTCGAAACGCATCGCCCGCTTTTGCGAACGACGAATGTCGGGATCGGCGGCTATATTACGGATCAGGGTGAGATTCTCGACGCGACGAAAAGCTATACGGAGGACACGCGTGTTTGGCCGGTGACGAGATCGGACGGCAACTTGACCTTTTATGTAAAGTACGGCGATTGGTTCGCGTATCTCTGCTCCTTAGTTACTCTAGGAGCGTTGATGATCGCGATCGCCCGAAGTTTTAGACATTAGAAATTACCCAATTACTCATAAATGGAACTCACTGATCTACAGACAAAACAAGAAGAGCTAAAAGAAAAAGTTTCCCAGCTTGGGAGGTTTCTTTGACGCACCTGCCAAGCACTCGGAACTTGAAAAATTAGAAAAGCTGATCTCGGAGCCCGATTTTTGGAACGATTCTGAAAAGGCACAGAAGATCGTTCAGCGGAGAAGTCGGATCGAAAAAACGCTCGAGATCCAGAAGAATTTCGAGATGGGCATTTCCGACGCTGAGGTCCTTTTAGAGTTCGCCATCGGCGATAAGGATTCGGCAACCGAACTCGAACGCCTGATCGCAAAGCTTGAACGTGAAGTTGGCGAGGCGGAAACGCAAACTCTGCTCTCGGGAGAAACTGACGCCAACAACGCGATCTGTTCGATCCAGTCCGGAGCGGGCGGCACCGACGCTCAGGACTTTGCTCAGATGCTGTTGAGAATGTATTTGCGTTGGGCAGAGCGAAAAGGATTTAAGGTCGAGGTCCTCGACGAACAGTCGGGAAGCGAAGCCGGACTAAAATCCGCAACCTTTCGCGTCGAAGGCGATTACGCTTACGGACTTCTTTCGGCTGAGGCGGGCGTGCATAGACTTGTGCGGATCTCGCCGTTCAATTCCGGCGGCAGCCGCGAGACGTCGTTTGCGTCGCTCTTTGTATCGCCGGAGATCGATGAGAATATTGAGGTCATTATTGAGGATAAAGATCTTCGTATCGATACGTATCGTTCGTCAGGTGCCGGGGGGCAGCATGTTAATGTGACGGACAGTGCCGTGCGGATCACGCATATTCCGACGAACACGGTCGTTACGTGTCAGAACCAGCGTTCTCAATTGCAGAATAGAGTCGTTGCGATGAACGTGCTTCGGTCAAAGCTGTACGAACTTGAACTCGAAAAACGGCGTGCGGATTCAGCCGATCTCGAAGCGACGAAACAAGATATTTCATTTGGTTCGCAGATCCGAAATTACGTCCTGCATCCTTATCGGTTGGTGAAAGATACGCGGACGAAATACGAGGAAACGGATGTCGATGCGGTGCTTGATGGAAGTATCGACAATTTTATACAAGAATTTCTGCGGTTCAAGAAAGGCGGCCAAACCGCCAGCGTTTAGATGAAGAACTGCCCCCTTTGTAACGAGATATACAAGGACGATGAGATAAATTTCTGTCTCGCCGATGGGGCAACTCTCGTCAAAAAAAAGAACGGAAGGCCCGCGAAGCATTCGAGATGGAACGAAGTGGTTTCGGTAATTCTTGTCGCCTTTGCATTTCTCACATTTCTTTGCCTGGTTACTTACAACACGCAGGATGCTTCCTTCAATACCGCGTCGTCACAAAGAACGCAGAATTGGATCGGGCCGTTCGGAGCCTATTTCGGTGATCTGTTATTTCAGATAATTGGTATCTCGGCCTATCTCTTTCCCGCACTTATCACTCTGATCGCCTGGCGGGTCTTTCGTTCCGAAACTCTTTATCCACGAACGAGCCGCGTGATCGGTTTTCTACTCTTCGTTGTCTCTCTTTCCGGACTGATCCACATGGTGGGCTGGCAAGGCGGAATCACGGGAGCCTTTTTCTTTCGATTCTCGGCAAGGATCATCGGAGCGATCGGTACGGGAATCTTGCTGTTTGCGGGGCTAACCGCGTCACTCATTCTCATTACGAATCTGACCTTTGTCGGACTTTTCGCAAATTTCCGAATGGCGTGGTCAAATTTTCGCGTGCATTTTGATGAGTGGCGGGCCAAGCACGGCAGCGATCCGGCGGAGGAAAGTGCAAAAGCAAAGGAGCGACTCGAAAAACGCCGGGAGAAACGCGTGGGAAAGACGGGCGAGCTTCCATCGACGATCATTGTCGGCGACACAATTCCGATCGCACGCGAAACGATCGCCGATGCCGCGTTGGTCAACGGCTCTGTCCCGCCGATAGAGCAAGCAGAACTTCCGCTCGAGCCGCCCACAATAGCTCCGGCAAAAGCCCCTCTCGCCGATGAGGTCGAACAGCCTAATACCAACGAGATCGACGCAGCCGGCGGCACGATCCCTATCTGGCCGGTAAAACACACGGGAGATCTTGAAAACGGATCAACGCCGGGTGACGAGGCCGATCTTGAAGAACCTCAAACCCACGGCAGCAAGCAGAACTACGATGATTATCGCTTGCCGGGGACGTATTTTCTCACCAAAGGCGAACCCGCCGTCGAACACAAAGAAGCCGAGCTTCGTGCGATCGCAACCGATCTCGCTGAAAAGACCAAGGAATTCAACGTAACCGGAAAGGTCGTTCACATAATGCCAGGCCCGGTCGTCACGACCTACGAATTCAAGCCGGATCCGGGCGTCAAATATTCGCGTGTGACCGGTTTGGTCGACGATCTGTGTCTCGCTCTAAAGGCTGAGTCGATCCGTATCGATCGAATCCCGGGAAAAGCGTTCGTCGGGATCGAGGTCCCGAATAAACACCGCGAGCAGATACAGCTTCGCGAGGTAATCGAATCGAAAAAGTTTAAAGAATCGAAATCGCTGCTGACGATCGCGTTGGGCCAGACGATCGACGGACTAAATTATGTCGCCGATCTCGCGAAAATGCCACATTTGCTCATTGCCGGTGCGACCGGTGCGGGTAAATCCGTTGGCGTAAATTCACTTATCGTTTCCATTCTCTACAAGGCAAAGCCTGACGAAGTGAAATTCATCATGGTTGATCCGAAGCGGCTTGAGCTTGGGCTATACGCGGACATTCCGCATCTGGCAACACCAATAATCACGGACCCGAAACGAGCGGCTGTTTCGCTGCGATGGGCGGTGACCGAGATGGAGCGGCGGTATAAGGACCTTGCGGGATACGGCGTTCGAAATATCGACGGCTACAACGTCAAAGCGAAGCAGATGAATGTCGAGGAGCGTTTTGACGACAACGGAGAACCACATCGTTTGCTGCCGTATATTGTTATCATTATCGACGAGCTTGCCGATCTGATGATGGTCTCGGGGAAGGACGTCGAGGAAGCGATCACACGGCTGGCTCAGATGGCACGGGCCGTCGGGATTCATCTCGTGCTCGCAACCCAGCGTCCGTCGGTCGATGTGATCACGGGCCTGATCAAAGCGAACTTCCCGTCGCGTATCTCTTTTCGTGTTTCAAGCAAGGTCGATTCACGCACGATCATTGATTCTAACGGAGCCGAAGGTTTGCTTGGCAAGGGCGATATGCTTTTCTTGCCGCCGGGCAATTCGCAGCTGATTCGCGTACACGGGGCCTTTGTTGATGAAAAGGAGATCCAAAAGATCGTCGATCATATCAAGGCCCAAGGTCGGCCCGAATACGATACGACCATAACGCGTACCGAAGAGGAACTCGACGGTTCTGACGATCTGCCAGGACGTCGCGATCCGCTATTTCTCGATGCTCTCCGCTGTGTGATCCAGGCAAAGCGGGCTTCGACATCCCTGCTTCAGCGGCATCTTCGGATCGGCTATGGACGTGCCGCAGCCATTCTGGACGCAATGGTCCGCGAGGGTTACATCGGGGAAATGGAAGGCAGCACGCGTGCACGTCCTATCCTTCAGAAAGCATACGAAGATCTGCAGGACCTGAAAGAAATGAACAGTATCTGAGCGCGATATTCCCGGAAAATGTTTTCCAGAGCAATTGTGGAAAAGTTTGCGATTCTCGCGATCTTAATTCGTTCAACTCTTTGTAACACGGATACTTTTAGCATTTTGCACATAAGAATAGCGCTCGTTTGTGCGTTGCGCTAAACCTATTGTTTTAAGGTTCTATTTTTAGCCGAATATTGCAGCCCACTTGAATAGTTCTCATCCAAATTTCACGCTTTATCCTCTCGCCTGGCTCGGCGCAAGCCTTATCTTCGGCATTTTGTTTTCGAGGTTACTCGAACCTCCGCCGACTCTTTCGTTAGTAATAGCAATTGGAATGTTCGCCTCAACTCTCACTTGTTTTCGGAGAGACTTGGGCCCATATTTCGTCGCTCTCACGTTTTTCGCGACCGGTGTCTTCCTTCAGGCGGCTGACCTACATAGTATTCGCGACGACAGGATAAAGGCGATCTACGATGGTGGGAAGATAGCATCCGGCGAAACCGTTGAAGTTGAAGGAGTCTTATTGCGATCACCGGAAAGTTCGGTCGACGGATCCTTTATCAGACTACGTGCGATGCGTCTGTCTCATAACGGGGTGCCTCAGAATGTTTCGGGTGACATTCGTTTGTTTGCCGTTTCGCCTGGTGGGAAGTTTGATGCCGAATATTCAGCGATGGATCTTCGCCGTGGTGCGCAAATTCTTGTCACGTGTGAACTCGATCGCGAAGAGAGATTCCTGAATCCAGGCGTCGTCTCGCATAAGCAAATGCTGGATCAGCAGGGAGTTGACGCGACGGCGATCGTTAAGAGTCCATCTTCGATCAAAGTCCTCTCGGCGAACGAGATCTTCGATCCATTTGGCCGAATATTTGAGATCAGGGAGAAATTGGTTTCAGAATTTCGTGAACGTTTTGATGGCCCGACGGCAGGTGTCTTGACTGCATCGCTCCTTGGAGACAAATATTTTCTCGACAAACATACTGCCGATATATTTCGCGAAGGCGGAACTTTTCACATCCTTGTTATTTCGGGTTTGCACGTAACTTTTATCGGAGCCGTGCTCCTGCTGTTTGTACGACTGTTCACGCGAAACCGATTGCTGCAATTTCTGATCGCCAGTGTTTTTTTGTGGTCCTTCGCTTTAGCGGTTGGAGGTGAGGTGCCCGTCGTACGGGCTTCCGTGATGTTCACGATCCTCGCGTTTTCCAATGTTGTGAATCGGCAGGGAACACTGCTGAATTCTCTCGGGCTGTGCGCGATATTGCTGCTTGCCTGGAGGCCGGGCGATCTGTTTACGGCGTCCTTTCAGCTAACTTTCGTCAGCGTGTTGGCTATAGTGGCGGCCGCATTCCCGCTGGTGGAAAAACTGCGTTCGATCGGAAAATGGGTGCCGACCAGACGGCAGCCCTTCCCGCCGAATGTACCGAATGAATTGCGCCGTATTTGCGAAGCATTGTATTGGCGCGACGACTTTTGGAAGATCGAAGCGAAACGCCAGATCTGGTCGGCCCGCCTCTTCAAATCCGCTCAGCCGCGTTGGTTGTCGTCCGATGCTTTTCGATCGGTCGCAGTATATATTTTCGAAGGCGTTTTGGTTTCCGTGAT
This sequence comes from Acidobacteriota bacterium, assembly GCA_040004905.1. GTDB lineage: Bacteria > Acidobacteriota > Blastocatellia > Pyrinomonadales > Pyrinomonadaceae > OLB17. Next base: position 19,617 of record JBDTZW010000435.1, on the reverse strand, counting down.
CGTTCAACTCTCGCTAATGCCCTTCGTGATCGTCTATTTTCACCGCATATCGTCCGCTGGGGTCTTGCTCAATCTTTGGGCCGGATTCTTGATCGTTCTCGAAAGCTTTGCGGCGATCGTTTCGATCGCATTGAGTCAGATCAGCTCGACCATGGCGCTGCCATTTGTCTATGTGACTGAAGCGTTGAATTGGCTGCTCGTCTCTGTTCCCGGATGGTTCGTCGAAGGCGGCTGGGCGAGCTTCCGTCTTCCAGCCTACTCCGGCTCAGCGAGAGTAATTTATCTACTCTATTTGATCCCCATCGCCGTTTTTGCTTACGCGCTATTTGTTTGGAATCCCTTTGATCACAGAGAGCGAAAGCGGTCTAACCTGAATAAGCTGGTTCCGATCGGTGCTCTTGTGTTTCCGATCCTCCTGGCGATCATCATTTACCATCCGTTTAGTGCACCAAGTGCTGACGGAAAACTGCATGTGGATTTTCTCGATGTAGGGCAGGGCGACTCGGCGTTGGTGACATTTCCCGATGGTGAGACGATGCTCATCGACGGCGGCGGGCGAGGACGTTTTCGAACGGAAAGGCAAGACGGTGAGGAAGTCGGGCAGAGAACATTTGAGCCCGACGCTCAGCGGATCGGTGAGGCCGTGGTATCTGCGTTTTTATGGGAAAAGGGCTATTCAAAGATCGATTATATTTTGGCAACCCACGCCGACGCCGATCACATTCAGGGTCTTTCGGACATAGCTAAAAATTTTGCGATACGTCAAGCATTCTTTGGGCGGACGCCCGTGTCCGATCCGGAGTTTTCCGAACTTGCAGATATTCTTGCTCAAAAGAATATTCCGTCCGTCGTTCTGGCTCGAGGCGATGCGTTTGAGATCGGTGGCGTTCGAGTCAAGACGCTGTATCCGCAGCCGGCGGGATCGCCAAACGAGCCGTCAGACAATGATCATTCCCTCGTAGTGCGACTGGAATTCGGTTCGAGAAAAATTCTCATGACGGGCGACATCGAACGAAAAGCGGAGACGGATCTCATCACCACACCTTCACTTTTAACAGCGGACGTCGTCAAGGTGCCGCATCACGGAAGCAAGACTTCCTCATCGCAGGCATTTGTCGACGCCGTCCAACCGGGCTTTGCCGTGATCTCCGTCGGGAGGCATTCGATATTTGGCCACCCTAACCCGGCTGTTGTGCAAAGGTGGAAAGACCGCGGTGCGACAGTTTTTACTACTGGGACGAGCGGAACGATCACAGTAGCGACTGACGGAAGGGCTTTAGAGGTTTCGACCTTCGTTAGATGAGCTGAAGCGGCCCTTACGAACAGAGCCGCAACAAAAGGCCTACATCGTGTCCAGATAGAAAAGCGATCTCCAAGCTTCACCGTCTTTGATCATGAGGTTTGTTCCCCACAAGTTCATTAGAGGTTTATCGCCGCATTTTCCTTCCGCGTTGCCGCGGAATGTAAGAATTGCGGCGTCCGACCCGAGCGGTACGGTTTCAGGCTCCGTAACTGCCCAACTCTTGATCTCGCAATTGTGTTCGGTCCACATTCTTATGGTAGCTGCCTTGTCCGACCGGCCATCGGATGAAAGGTGAACAAGGTCTTTGCTAAGCAAAGGGTCATATGCAGCCGCGTCCTTCGCCTTCCACGCTTCCCAACCCTTGGACTCAATAACAACCAACGTCTTGGTTAGATCGTCGATCGGTTTCTCGGCCGTTGGCTTTACCGAAACCTGGGCCCCGGCTGGTGGTTTTGCGTTGGGATCTGCTACTGGAGCTTCATTATGATAGATGGCTTTCCACGCTTCACCCTCTTTGACGTAGACGGTAGCGATCCACGCTTCGGCTGGGCCTTTCTTGCCGCCGCATGTGTAATCGGACGACGCTTTGGCAGTAAATAGAGCCGTAGTTGCATTAACCGGCGTCACCTGCTCGTTGGCAAATGAATAGCTTTTGAAGTCGCATTTCATTCCAGAGATCTCTTTAATGGAAGCGGCTTTGTCCTCGCGTCCGCCCACGCCAAAACCGACGAATTTATCGGATAAAAATCCCTCGAAAAACTTGGGGTCTTTATTTTTCAATGCGTCGTAAGCCTTCGATTCAAGGGCCTTGAGATCGTCTTTACCGGGTGCAGCGACGGCGGGCTTGACGGCGGTATTAGTATTGACCGTATTCGCCGGTCTATTGTCAGCCGCTCCCCCACAGCTAAATGTGAACGCCGCCATTGCGAGCAGCGAGATCTTAACTAATTTTTCCATCGATCTTCTCCTTTTTGTTTGGACTTCCGCACCAAAACGGACCTATCAACTCGATCCGGAAAAAGCTGGATTCTTTTTGCCAGTGAATATGTCACATTTTTTGTGAACCGACAAATTGTATGCCCCACAAAAAAGGCACGTCCGAATATTCGAACATGCCTGACAGTTTTTTGTTCAGAATTCTAGAGTGAATTCAGGAACGCGATCAGCTGATTTTTCTGCTGATTCGTCAGCCGGTTGTATCTCGCTGTGACAGCCGAGGCTTGTCCGCCATGGCGTGCGATCACGTCCTGCAATGCAAAGGAAAGGCCGTCATGCATCAATCGACTTCGTGTTCTTAGGCCCCAAAGGGGAGCCGTCTTGATCATGTTCGTCGAGAATGCATAGTCCGGTGTCGGAAGGAAAGGAATTCCGTCTCCGCTGCCGATGTCATGGAGAAGGAAATCGCTATATGGGTGAATGGTTTTGTTTCCCAATGCGGCAGGAACGGTCATCGCCCCGCCGTTGATAGGCGTTCCGGTTGCGGCAGTAACGATCGTATCCGTATGGCAGATGTTACATCCGATAGCCTTGAATTGAGTTTCGCCGTTTTGAACGGCATTGGTAAGCGGACCACGTGACGGAGCCTTGGTCGAACGCATAAATTCAGCGAAAGCCAGAACGTCTTCTCCGTCGTCCTCAGGATCGGCGACGAGATCGTATGCACTAATATCTCGGCCGCTCGACGTGTTCTCGGTCGGCAGCAGCGGACTGGTAATTCCCATCTCATTAAGATAAGCGTCCGCCGCAAACGATTGGAGGCTGGCGTGCTGAGCCTTCCAGCCGAAGCGACCGATCCGGGCAGCATTGTTTGCTTCGAGGACCGAAACGATGATAGCCGAGCCGCGTAGAGCATTGGGCTGGGCGTTACGGATCGAGATGAGCGTGTCGTTAGCGATAGCTTCGATAAAGCCATCGCCGAGAGTGTTGGTGGAAATACGAAATGTTCGAACCTGGTCCGCGAAATCGACACGTTCGACGATCTCAGGATCGATCGCACGCGAATGAATCAGTGAGCCACCGGGTGCTTCGAAGAACTGGCCGTTAGTTACGTGGCCAGTTCGCTGCTCCGTGATCTGGCTTGCACCACCGGTTGCAACGTTCTGATGGCATTCGCGGCAGCTCTGCGCATTATAGGTAGGTCCAAGTCCGTCCGCGTTGACTTCAGTTTCTTCGAAAACAAACCGGTCATCGTTGAATGAACGAAGAGGAACTAAATTGTCTTCGTCCAGCGTGTCAAAGGCGGGTCCCTGGACAGTAACGCCGTTTGTTAAATTGTCAAAGCCGGCGGGTGCTTCGGTAGCCGCTCCCGTCTGCGCCATTAAGCCGTCCTGACGCTCGGACTGGATCTGGCCCCTCGGCATGAACTTCCCGTCGTCAAGAACATCTGTTTTTCGTACCTGGCTCGAAACCACTCGATTGTAAACCAGGCCAAAGCAAAGCGTCGCTAAAAACATAGCAACGACAGCCAATTTTACAGCTCTCATAACACCTCCATTTTTGTTATGTAAACCCTGAAGGAAACGTGGAAGACACTTGGCAACCGTGGGCTAAGAATGTTTCAGGTGTCGGCTACAAAATCATTAATGATGTTAGCCACTCGAAACCAAAAGAAAATTGCTTTGGCCGTAGTTTATAAATGATAAACAAAGATTAGGTGAGGAGTATTAAATCAGAAGGAAGGCCATTTGTCCAACATTTTATCGAACAAAACTGAAACGTGGATAAAGACCCTTGGAAAAGCGTGGAAAAATCGACGCCAAAATGCACAAAACACCCACAAGATTTGGCTTTGCAAATCTTCGAGCGTTCCATCAGTCGTCCTAATTGTTGATTAGCTTATTCGATACATTAAGTATTGTCAAGCAAATTGTGCAAAAGAACCGTTTAACGGTGTTTTCCGTCGCAAAATGTTCTGTTAATAACAGTTACACGGACGGGGAAACACCTTTATTTGACCAACTAGAGCCAAAAAATCTGGCCGGAATGCCAAAATGTCCAAGAAGTACCTCAAATGAGATCGCGCTGGCGTGAGTCAGTGTTTGAAATGCCGGATGCCGGTGAACGCCATCGCAATGTTATGCTCATCCGCCGCTTCGATCGATTCGTTGTCCTTGATAGACCCGCCAGGTTGGATAATAGCTGAAACGCCAAATTTCGCCGCCTCATCCACGTTATCGCGAAACGGAAAAAATGCGTCGGACGCCACCGCGGAGCCGGCGAGCGATAGATCAAACCTGTCAGCCCGTATTGCGGCGATCCGGACCGAATCGACCCGATTCATCTGCCCCGCTCCGACCCCGAGCGTTCGATCCGTGGTAGCGAAAACGATAGCGTTTGATTTAACGTGCTTGCAAACCGCCCACGCAAGAAGCATGGATTTGAATTCCTCGGCTGTCGGTTGCCGCTTAGTGACGATCCTCAAGTCAGCTTTGTGCGTTTTTTGTCGATCTTTGTCCTGAACGAGGAAACCACCCGAGATCTGTTTGTAGTCCATGTCAGGTAAGTCCGTCGAATTAGGGAATGGAGTTACAGCTTTCAGGACCCTCAAGTTTTTCTTGGTCTCAAAGATCTTCAAAGCATCGTCGTCAAATTCAGGAGCGATCACTACCTCCGTAAACACCTCATTCACAGAAGCTGCCGCAACAGCGTCGACCTTTCGATTGAAGGCTACGATACCGCCAAATGCGGATACAGGGTCGGTCGATAGGGCCCTCCGATACGCTTCTTCGTTCGTCGTCCCGCTGCCTACGCCGGAGGGATTTGTGTGCTTAACTATGGCTACGGCAAGCTCATCGAGATCCTGTACGAGGTTCCACGCGGCTTCAGCATCGACGTAATTATTGAACGACATCTCCTTGCCGTGAAGTTGCTTGGCGGTGGCAATTCCATTAGGTTCGTCCGATCTATAGAGAGCGGCTTTTTGATGGGGGTTTTCGCCGTATCGAAGGTCGGTAACTTTTGCCATCTCAATCCGGAGGCTCTCCGGAAAAGGAGTATTCCCGTCACCAGCTTCGAGGTCCTTGCCCTCGATGAATACTAGGTTTCCCAGCGGGTTAAAAGGTTCGAGAAATTCTAGATCGTCGTTACCGAGTTGTCCTGCGAGATAGGACGAAATTGCCAGGTCGTAGCTGGCGGTTCGCGTGTATGCCAAAGTGGCGAGACGCTGCCGCGTTTCCAGAGATAGTGAGCCGTTATTTTGGAGTAGTTCCTCGACAATTCCGCTGTATAATCGCGGGTCCGTCACGACCGCTACATCACGCCAATTCTTTGAAGCAGAACGGATCATTGCGGGTCCACCGATGTCGATGTTCTCGACAGCTACTTCGAGGCTTACGCCGTCTTTAGCGATGGTTGCTTCGAATGGATAGAGATTGACGACGACGAGATCGATCGGTTCGATCCCGTGGGCATTCATCGAATCAAGATGTTCCGAGTTGTCTCGGAGTGCAAGAAACGCGCCGTGCATCTTTGGATGAAGCGTCTTGACTCGGCCGTCCATCATTTCAGGGAAACCGGTGACATCCGAAACGTCCGTCACAGAGAGGTCGCCCTCGCGAAGGGCTTTTGCGGTACCGCCTGTAGAAATGATATCCACGCCGAGATCGGTTAAGGCATTAGCTAGTTCCAGAATACCCGTCTTGTCGGAAACGCTTATCAAGGCTCGCTTGATCTTTCGAAGTTCACTCATAAATAAAAAAACGGCCCGGTTTGGAGCCGTCTTCGCTATCCTAACTCAAAACAAAAAAAGAGAACAACCGTTGTTCTCCATCGACACAGCCAGATAGGTTCGTCGACCAGATACGCACTAAAAGAAAAAGCGCCCGAGAAAAAGCAGGCTCAGCAAAAATGCCAGCGCAAATATGACAACTTTGATAAGGCTCATATAATTTCCTATTCTAGAGGCGAACCTAAGACGCTTACGAGCAAATTGTTATTCTAGTTCCGAAAAAGATGCGATGTCAAAACTTTTGAGAGCCAATTTGCCTGTCGCTGCTACTTTCCTCCTGATTTTACAATTATTTAATAATTCTTCCGCTCAGAAGATCTCGGCAACGATATTTCTCGATGCAAACGCCAAGAAGGCATTCGTCGATGGGAAAATTCATGATATTAACGTTTCTGAAACACCCCGGAATCTTGCCTTTCTAAAGGACTATGCCGCAATTGATAACCTGGGCGAACGGATCGCTGACCTTGCTTTAATGGATGGCGACGGCCGAGAGGTCGGCTTTCGTAAGCTAATTCCGGGCGAATTCTTGGCGGAAAAGCCGTTCGTAAGCGGGCGTTATGCGGTAGATCTCACGCCGCGAAAAGACCCGGCGGCTTCATCTCACGTCTCATGGATCCGGGACGACTCGGCCTTGATCTTTCTGGGCGACCTACTCCCTCAATTTTCCAGCAATGGCCCGGTGGGTGTCGACGTGCAATTCAAGCTCCCGACAGGCTGGGAGATATACACGACCGAAAAAGATCTAGGCGGCTTGTCTTTCCAGGTGGCTAATGCGACTGGGGCGGTTTTCGTTGCCGGGAAAGGCATGAGGAACCAAACGATCAACTCGGCAAACCCGGCGATCAAACTATTTACAAGCGGCGATTGGCAATTCACTGATGAAGATGCGGCGGGAATGGTCGGAGAGATTTTCGCAAGCTACCGGAGAGTTTTTGGGGCCGACCCGGCAACCGGGATGGCTGTTGTTCTGCTAAAATTCCCGGTCGCAGTCAATAACGGGAGTTGGGAAGCTGACACGCGAGGTTCGACCGTCAGCATCGTATCGTCAGACATGCCTTTCAAGACGCAGGCTCTCCAGCGGCTTCACGAGCAGCTCCGGCACGAGATGTTTCACTTATGGATACCGAACGGAATACATTTGACCGGAAGATACGACTGGTTTTATGAAGGTTTCGCGCTTTATTTTTCGCTGAAAAACGGCGTTCTGCTCAATCGAATCCGATTCGACGATCTTCTCGATACACTTTCGCGGGCCTACACCATCGATCGTGCTCAAGATCCAAGAATGTCACTTATCGACGCTTCGCTAGCGAGGTGGAGAGGCGGTAACATAATCGTCTACGCCCGGGGGTTGATCACCGCGTTTTTGTGCGATGTCGCTTTACTCAATAGTTCCGGACGAAAAGCGGACGTTTCCGTTGTCCTTCGGGAAATCTTCAACAAATACCGGAATACGAAAGAGTTGGTAGACGGGACGGAGGCCGTGTTGAAGGTTTTAGCTTCTCATCCGGAACTTATTCCCATAATAGACAAATATATAAAAGGCAATTCGAGTATCGATTGGACGGACGATTTGCAAAAGGCTGGGATCCTCTCCGAGGAAAAGAATTATGTCACGGCCCTGAGAACCGTCGAGAAACCTGACGGCCGCCAAAGGGAAATATTGGACAGGCTGGGTTATAATAGCTGGCGTAAAGTCGGGATACCTTCAAAATGAAAGTTAGAGTTAGTTTATTTGTTCTGGCTGCCGTTCTTTGTGTCGTTGCGAGCGGCTGCACCTGGTTCGACGGTGTGACTAGTGCATTCGGTGCGTCGGATACCGCAACCGTTATTGCGAAGACCGCCCAGATACGAACGTCTTACGCGGTTGTGGCCGCAGATCTTTTGGAAGTAAAGCGCAACGACAGGTTGGACATCACCGATCAAGTCGAATTTGAAAAGGTGCTGTGGTATCGCGTTCGGGCTCATGACGAAGCGCGGACCGAGGGCTGGATCGAGGCTCAGAACATCATAACGAGCGCCGTGCTAGACAAATCGAAGAAGCTGGCGACCGAATACGAAGGCCAGCTTCCGCAGGCGTCTGGTCAATTGCGGGCCGCTTCCAACCTGCGGCTGTCATCGGACATGAGCTCTGAAAATGTGCTTTTTAAGCTAGCGAACGGCTCGACGTTCGAGATCATGAATTGGAAGTTTGTTCCCAAGCAGGAAGTCCCCGATGTCGATGACACAAAGGGCGAAAAGCAGGGGAAGAAGTCCAAGAACGAAGAGATCGAGGCTGCGAAGGAAGCGGACGAACCGGATAAATTGGATGATAAATATGATATCTGGTATCAGGTCCGTCTCGACCCTTCGGTTTCCCCGGCTCCGGCGGGTTGGCTGTTCGGGCGCCAAGTCGAACTTGCCGTTCCGAGCGACATATCATTCTTCCAACAGAACAATCGGAAATTCGTGACTTGGGCGCGGCTCGATGCGGACGTGGGGAACACGACGACTCGTGCCACTACGCCGGGCAGCTGGGTGATACTCACTCGTACTAATGTCGTAAAAGCCATCGACGGTGTCGAACCGGATTTCGATGGCATCCTTGTTCTCGCCTTCGACAAATACGATCAGAATTATTACACCGTATGGCGAACTTCCGGCGAAGTTTGGGGACTGCTTCCGCTTCGGCTAGATGGGACAGGCGACAGCAAGACGTTCACGATGAAAATGCGTAACAACGACGGGAAAATGGACGACAAGCGGTTTAGCGTCTTCAAGGACAAGAACCGCATGAAGGTCACGCCGCCCGAGGATATCGCACAGTTTCAGACCGCTTCTAAAACGAGATAGTGATTAACAATTCGGAATTTGACGACCCGTTCCCTGAACCGGTGGAGATCGAGATCACGGATTCTATCGATCTGCACGCTTTTCGGCCGCAGGAAACACAGGCCGTTGTCGAGGCCTATCTGATCGAAGCCCGGAAAAAAGGGTTCAAATTCGTGCGAATAATTCACGGAAAAGGGATCGGTGTTCAGCGAGAGACGGTTCGAAAGGTTCTCGAAAAGAAAGATTTTGTTAAAGCTTTCAAGAATGCCCCCGAATTTTCGGGGAACTGGGGAGGGACGATAGTGGAATTTCGAAGTTAGATCTCTTCGATCACTTCTGCCCACGATTCGTCATCGATCTCGATGCCCGCTCTTACGAGGCGTGCCTTTTGTTCGGATACAGCCTTTTTTGCATCAAGAAGATCGTGTCGCAGCTTTCTGGTTTCGCATTCTAACTCCGTCAGACGCTTCTTTCTCTGCCTGTCCCCAGCTTCCATATAGTACATATACAGCATTTGAAGGCCAGCGACGCCAGCAAGCGACAAGCTAAGGCAAATCAGAACGTACAAAAGCATTACGGTCTAAAGGAAGCGGAAATTGTGATACCTGACACAGAGATTATACTCTTGACCGGCACGATTGGAAAAGCAAAAATTGTAAGTACTATTGATTCCGAAGGAGAACTATGCGCGAAGACATTGTGAATTCCATTCCTGAGGCACCGACCCTGGACCGTCGCGAATTTTTTATAACCTCTATTTTCGCGGCCGGAACTTTTGCCGCCGCTGTCCAGCCGATCTCGGCACAAACCAAGATCACTACCGATAGTGTCGGACTGGTCTAAGGCGAGGTGATGATCCCGGTTTCTGATGGCGAGATCCCCGCCTATCGTGCAATGCCCGACAAACAGGGAAAGAAATTCCCTGTGGTTTTGGTCGTTCACGAGATATTCGGCGTTCACGAATGGATCCAAGATGTGTGTCGCAGGTTCGCTAAACTCGGATATTTGGCGATCGCTCCTGCTCTGTATGCACGACAGGGTGACGTGCATCATATTAAGGATTCACGTGAGCTGAACATGAAAATATTCAGCCAGATCCCGGATACACAGTCCCTGACCGATCTCGATTCAACGGTCGTTTGGGCCGCAAAGAACAGTGGGAACAAAGACAAGGTCTCGATCACCGGATTCTGCTGGGGAGGCAGGATAGTTATGGCTTTATGCTGAACACAATCCGAAGATCAAGGCAGGAGCAGCTTGGTACGGTCGCGTAGTCCCCACGCCCAACTCGCCCGTGAACGAGGCTCAACCGACAACTCCCATCGACTATGCAATGGACCTGAAAGTCCCGGTCATCGGATTCTATGGCGGTTTGGATAAGGGGATCACTCAGGATGGCGTCCAAAAAATGAAGGACGAACTGGCGAAAGGTGCTTCGCATTCTGAGATCAATGTTTACCCCGCCGCCGACCATGGCTTCTTTGCCGATTATCGTCCGAGCTATAACAAGGATGCGGCCTCGGACGCCTGGCCGAAGCTGCTCGCGTGGTTCAAAAAGAATGGAGCCGCGTAAAATATTGAAATTAAAGCTATATTAGAAGTCTAAGCTATTCTACTGGCTTAAAATCTGGATGGTGCGGATCGCGATCAGATCTTCGCCCTCTTTTGCTGCCCGCGGAAAAAAAAATGGAAATACAAACCGAAAATCTAAAATTGGTCTACACGCTTCTTTGCGATGATGTGCGGATCGAAATGGGCAACAAGATCTCCTTGATGGGTATTTTTCAGAACATAATGGTTGAAAAACTGCCGGTTTCGCTGATCAAATTTGCTGTTATCAACCATTGGCAGGGAGCTGGGAATCACCAGACCGAGGTCAGGATTCTGTATCCAGATCGTTCCAATCTTGTGGTGACATCGCAGCCGACCGCTGTAGACCTCGCACCGGGCGGATTTACCGATAATGTTAGTTTTTTTGTGAACGTCGTCTTTCCGACGGCGGGGACGTACTGGGTCCAAACGATCGCAGATACCCAGTTGCTGGACGAGTTTCCGCTGATCGTTACGGATTCGGAAAATGTCGGTGCCGTTCAACCGGCCGAAGAGATCTCTGAGACCGTAAATTAAAAGATCTGCCTAGACGATAATAAAAGGCGGCTACCGATGGATACGGTAGCCGCCTTTTTGTTGATCTCAGTACCTCTCTACTTATCGGTTCGTGATAGATCCAGTATGATCGACAGGCGATAAATCGCGGCACCTTCGTCGATCACTACATCTTTCGTTCCTTCACCACCCTTTAGAGACGCTTTTAATCTGAATTTCGACGCACCGGGACGCATCTTGAACGTAAATTCTCCATCGCTGCTCGTGTAAGTGCTGCCTATTTTTTTCGTAGTGCCGTCAGCCAGAACTTCTGAGCACTCGACCCTGGCCGCAGTCGCACTCGTTCCTTCCTTATAAAACACGCTTCCCTGAATGATCACAAGGCTCCCGCGATCTACCGAAAGGATCAGACGGTCGCCAAGGTCGCGCACGTTTTTTCCTTTAACCTCGACATTATAAAGGACGCCCATTGCGTAGCCCTTGGCGTCGAACGCAACGTTATACTTTCCAGGCGCGAGGCCGTTTAGAACAAATTTGCCTTTGCTGTCGGCCGTTACGGTTTTTACATCCGCGCCATCCTGCCGTGCGCTTATCGTCGCATTAGATATCCCATTACCGCTTGCGGTCCGCACCCGACCCTGAAAGCCACCCGTTGTCTGAGCAAGAGATGCGCCCGAGCAGACGGAAACAATAAATAGGATCAATAACTGGTTATGAACTTTGCTGAACATCGAATTTAGCTTCCGGCACTTCTCTCCGAAATTCATCGGCAACATCATTGATGATGTTTTCCAAGGATCGCGTTGGCTGGTAGCCGATCAATCTTTTTGCTTTTACTAGACTTGGAACCCGGCGCCGCATGTCCTCAAACCCCTCGCCGTAGGCTTCTGAGTACGGCACGAACCGAATCTGGCTAGAGCTGCTAGTTAACGCTATCGCTTTGTCCGCAAGTTGCAGGATCGATGTTTCCTGGTCGTTCCCAAGGTTTATTACCTGTCCGAAACATTCTGGAAAATCCAATAATTTCGAAAGACCTTCGACAACGTCGCTTACGTGCCCAAAGCATCGCGACTGCGTTCCGTCGCCGTGCACCTCTATCGGTTCGTTTTTGAGGGCCCCTTGGACAAAACGCGGTACAACCATTCCATATTGCCCGGTCTGCCGCGGGCCGACGGTGTTGAATAACCGTACGACGACGACCGGCAGACGGGTTTCTTTCCAGTGCGCTAAGGCAAGAAATTCGTCGAGCGTTTTCGCGCAGGCATAGGCCCAGCGATGCTTATCAGTCGCCCCGGTAAGCAGATCGTCTTCTTCCTTGAACGGTACCGAGATGCCCTTACCGTAGACCTCAGAGGTGCTCGGGATCAAGACTCGCTTTCGATATCTCGAGCAAAGGGCAAGAACGACATCCGTCCCGCGAAAGATTGTTTCGATGGTTTTGACCGGGTGCTCCATGATCAATTTCACACCTACAGCGCTCGCCATATGAAATACGCGGTCGGTTTCGCGAACAAGGTCCTCCATCAGCTCGGTATTCAAAACCGTGTCAATGATCAGGCGAAAGCGTTCTCGCCCCTCAAGATGCTCAACATTCGAGTAGCGGCCGGTCGACAGATCGTCGATAACGGTGATCTCATGCCCCTCTTCAATTAGTTTGTCCGCGAGATGACTTCCAATAAAGCCGGCCCCGCCGGTTATAAGTATTTTCATTCTGATCCTATGCTTTGTGAGTTTCCGTTAGAGATAGACGCAAACGGGTAGCATTCAATTATAGCCCGTTGATCCTGTTTTCGAAATAATCGACAGTTTTTTTAAGTCCATCCATGAGCGGCACCGAAGGTTCCCAGCCCAACAGGCGTCTCGCGCGCTCGATATCCGGTTTTCGCTGCCTCGGGTCGTCATCCGGTAGGGGAAAAAACTTGATGTTTATAGTTTTCCCCGTGATCTCGCCGACCTTTTGTGCCAGCTCCTTCATGGTAAATTCTCCCGGATTACCAATGTTTACAGGTAGGTGGATGTCATCAGCCTCGGCGGCCATAAGCATTACCAGTCCATCGACCAGATCACTGACATAGCAAAACGATCTAGTTTGGGTCCCATCGCCATAAATGGTTAATTCCTGACCGCGGAGTGCCTGAACGACAAAATTAGAAACCACGCGGCCGTCGTTCTCGAGCATTCGCGTCCCGTAGGTGTTAAAGATACGCACAATGCGCGTATCGACCGCGCTTTGCCGGTGATAATCCATCATCAGCGTTTCGGCCACCCGCTTTCCTTCGTCGTAGCAGCTTCGCAGGCCGATGCAGTTGACGTTGCCCCAATAGTCTTCGGTCTGCGGATGCACGACCGGGTCGCCGTAAACCTCGGACGTCGAGGCTTGAAGGATCCTTGCCTTAACACGCTTGGCGAGCCCGAGCATGTTGATCGTGCCCATCACGTTTGTCTTGACGGTTTTGATCGGATTGTATTGATAGTGGATCGGGGACGCCGGACAAGCTAGATTGTAGATCTGATCGACCTCGAGCAGTACTGGCTCGGTCACGTCGTGACGCACCAGCTCAAAATTTCTGCTGTCTAGCAGGTGCTCAATATTTCTTTTGCGGCCGGTAAAGAAATTATCGAGGCAAATTACGTCATTGCCCTCGCTAACCAGTCGTTCGCAAAGATGCGAGCCGATAAACCCGGCCCCGCCGGAGACAAGAATTCGTTTCATCGCCTAAGTTTACACGTGAAACGAATTCCGGTTCAAAAACTCCTTTCAACTAATAACTCGCATCGAGGACATATTGGACATTTGGAGCATGGTTGGGCTCCGCGGCATTAAGAGCATCGGTGAGCACCTCGGGCGTGTAATTTCCACCCGCCGAATTCAACTTTCCCTCGCACGCAAGCCACTGGTCGACCTTCTTATCGACGTTTGTTGATCCGCCATTGCCGGCACCGCCGTAGTTCTTCAAGATCTGCCTCTTGGAGGAATTCTTAAAGGCCTTTCTCAGATAACGCAGGTAATCGACACTTGCGCAGACCGACATAAAAGAGTTTTCGACCATAAGTTCGGGCACATACTTGAACCGCTTCTCTTTATAGAGGGCGTTCATGATATTAAGAGTATTGCGCTCGATCTGGCCGAATCCGGACGCGAACTGTTTCAAGGGCTGGCCCTGATCGTTCAATTGCCACCAATTCTGAAATGTACTCTCTTCCCAGAATAAGCCGATCAGGAGCGTATTCGAGAATTCCGAGCTTGTGTCTAAAGTATTCGCCTGCAGAAGCAGGTGCCACATTTCGCCAAATGTAAATCCGTGCTTTGGATCCCAAGCCCAACCCTTCCAATTTTTGCCTGCCATTTTATTTACTAAGAGCTCCCGGTTTAATAGGTACAACGAATGATGACGAAAATGTCCGACCGCATTTGCCCAGAGATCGCCTAACTCCTGAGGTGTTTATCGAAAAAGTTAAGGATCCGCTCATATTCGTCGGTCCAACTCTCGGGACGTCCGAATCCGTGGTCTTCCGATGGGTAAAACATCGTTTCAAAATAAGGAGTTTTTTCGAGCCGGACAAGTTTTTCGATAAGCTGCATCGAATCCTGTACATGGACGTTAGTGTCCGAAAGGCCATGCAAAATCAGCAGGTGCGTTTTCAGGCCATCGGCATATGTGATCGGCGAACTGCGTTTGTAGCCTTCCGGATTTTTATCGGGGAACCCGAGCCTCTGGGCGGTGTATCCGGGCGATGACGCATAATAGTTCTTCCAATCTGCAACGGGTCTCAAGGCTGCGGCTGCCGCGATTTTTTCCGGAGCCCGAAACGCAAGCATTTCCGCCATGAATCCGCCATAGCTGCCGCCGTAAACCCCAACACGCTTCGGATCGACCGAGTAATTCTTGATCATGAAATCGATCGCATCGATGTGATCGTCATAGTCCTTGCCGCCAAGGAAATCATAAACGTCAGTTCGCCATTCGCGGCCGTAACCGGACGAACCGCGATAATCCATATCAAGAACGACATACCCCTTCTGGACGAGCAGTTCATTGAACATAAACTCGCGAGAATAATTATTCCAGCCATTTATCACATTCTGAAGATACCCCGCCCCATGGACGAAGATAACCATCGGGTATTTTTGCATCGCATCAAACCCGTTCGGGAAATAAACTCTGACTGGAATTTTTTTGCCGTCCCGCGAAGGAACGCTCAAAAACTTCGGAGCGTTCCACTTCATGTTGACGAAGGCGGCCGGTACCGAGGATGTGATCGCGACTGGGGCGTTTACGCCCTCACACCCGGGACAGACCCGAATCGCATAGAGATCGTCCGGATGGTCCCATGTTGAATAGTCATAGACCAGCGTCGGCTGGGCATTGACCTCGTCGATCTGTGCCCCTGATTTTATGCCCTTTTTCCCTGAGAAAAGCTCGACCTTTTCTCCGCCTGCGGGGGACAAAGCGTAAAATTGACGCTCGGCAGTATTTTCTTCGGTTGATGAAAAAACGATGCGGTTACCGTCCGCCGTCCACTTGGCCCACTCGACCTGCCAGTTGCCTCTGGTCAACTGTCGGATGGAAACATTCGACGAGTATCCCGGGTCGCTCGGATTTTCTTGTCGGATCTCGCCTCGCGGATTAGGTTCGGGACTATTTTTCTTAAGGGTGGCGAGATATATATGATTGAACCCGTCTACCTCCGAGCAATAAATGAGCTGGCCTGGGTTCTTTGGGTTCGGTTCCGCGATCGACGAAAGGGGAGCCTGCCATTTGTCGTCCGTTTCCTCCGTAACGAGAATTGTTTGTTCGTCCTTGCCGCCAACATTATGAATAAAAAAAAGCTGGCGTCTTTTCGTGTCTTTGTCGTTGCGGTCAACTATTAAACTCCGTCCATCGATGGCCCAGATCAGACGCCGAAAATTACTTACGCCTTCAGCCGGCGGAAGTTTTATTTCGAACGGACGGTCACGGCTGGCGTCGGTCGGCGTAACAAAGATCTTCTGTTCCGACCAACCGCGTCGAACCGTTGACGCTTGAACGAACTCGTCAAGATAGTTCGGCACGATCAAGGCCTTTTGTTTTGAACTGTCCGACACAACATATGCAAGCATACTTCCGTCCTTGCTCGAGGTTGCGTTGCTAACGGAAATGAAATTCGGCGGGTTGGCTTCTCGCGTCAACTGGACGAGTGTCGCATCAAGCGTGTTCAGAACGAAAACATTTCCGCTTTGTTGGAACATTATCCGGTCATTGTCTAGGAAACGAGCGCCAAACTCCGGCGACTGGGTTTTTGTATATCTTTTTGGTCTCGCGATTTTTTCGGATTGTTGGTAATCGATCAACGCGACACTTATCCGATTTTCCGTTCCCGTAATTTCATCGGCTATCCTCGAGAATTTATCGCCTTTTCGAAGCGATGGATAAATATCGACAAACCGAGCGACCAATCCGACCAGTCTTTCTAATTCCTTGTTCGAGTCAAGTACCGCATGGACCTGCCCGTCACTCTTCGAGCCGTTCGAACCTGCGGGCTCTTCCATCAGGGCGTTCAACAATTTTGAGCGGGCCTCGGCGACCTGTCCGTAAATCTGGTACTCTTTAACGTCCGAGCTTTGCGATGCTTGGATCAGGATGGGAACGTGGTCGACGAATCGTTGAATTGCACTCTCGACATCCTTCCATCGATTAATGGCCGCCGTCCCACCGCTCGCCCGTATCTTGTCTTCGATATTCAGAACAAAAATGTCGCCGTTCTGAACAAACAAGAGTTTTTTCGAATCGGGAGACCATTCAAGCCCGCCGATCTGATTCTCGCGAGCCTTTACAAAATCGTCGCGGATGGTCAGGCCATAATCGAGCCTATTTTCTTTTGCCGGCCGCTCTGACGGCGGTGGCAGATCGCGCGGCCCGAGCAGGCGTGCCGGTTCTCCGCCGGACGTCGAAACCAAATATAGGTCCATCGGCATCTTGCCCTCGGCGTTCCACAGGTACGCGACCTTCGATCCGTCAGGCGACAGCTTTTCGCCCTCGACACGCATTCCGGCGATCGACGGCTCGGCCATGATGTCGTGAACGGTCAGGTTTTGGGCGTTTACGTACGAAACAAGTAAAAAGACAAAGATAAAAAGGAAAAACGAGGTGAGTATAATTTTCATCTGTTATTCTTCGTCGTTAATGTCAGATCGATCCCAAAATCCCGAGCTTCCGCGATCTTGCTGCCGGGACGCGGGTTAAATAATTTTTCTTCGGGCGTCCGTTTCATGGCTACATTTTACGGCAATTCCAGTGCATTCGCACGTTTTTCAGCTTTCTGTGCTTCTGGCAAGATCTTGTAGTCATAGATAGCATTTTCCCATGTGCCGTACATCGCGTTCGGGAGCAGAATGTATCTTTTGCCGAACAGACCCCTTGCCTTATCGACTTCGGCGAAGCGGTCAGCGATCACTTTCTTCTCGAATACGTTGGAATGGTCGTCAAGGTTATCGCCTATGAAAAAAACGATACGATATTTGGCGAGAATGATCTCGCGACGCGGCTCTTTACTGGAGGTGTCGGTTTTGAGAAGAACGTTCTCAGCCGAGACATTCGCAAATCCGGCATTTTTCAAATTGTCGATGGTCGCCTGCTTCTGTACCTCATCCCGATTTGAAACAAAGAATACGCGAACGCCTTCTGAATCGGCGTAATTAAGGAAATCGACGGCCCCCGGGATCGGTTTTGCTTTCCGTATTTCGCCCCATGCGTACCAGTCCTTTAGGTTGAAAGGCAGTCGGTTTTTGATGGCGTAAGCTTGTGCCGGCGAATTGTCCAGAACGGTCTCATCTATATCGACCATCACGGCACGCGGCTTCTTTCTTTCCGCACGCGGCAATTTTTTGGCGCTCTTTTTATCAAGATCGGCATCCAACTGCCAGCGGGCAATGTTAAAGGCCTGGTACGCGAGCGCTCGATATTCGGCGGCCTTCTGCATGTAGAGCACGGCCGCGACCTGATACTCATTGTCAGCCGACGCGGCAACCATAGAAGTGCCTTGCTGGGCGGTCGAAACAGTGACAAAGTAAGTCGATACAACGGAGCAGATAATAAGCCCGAGGCTCAGGATGTATTTTCGCGAGATCATAATGTTTGAGTTGGAATGAAGATCGTTACAGATTATAAATGATTTATGGAGCAAACGCCGAAAAGCCATTGCGACAAAGAAGAAGCATCCGATGGATCGTCGCTCGACGCCGATCAAAAACGGCGGCAATACTATTACGACGATGCCCACGGCTATCAAACTTTTATTGATGACGAAACCGAAGATGACGAAGCGGATGATATAGTTACGGCAGAATCAGGAGGTAATGAATGAGAAATAAAACAGTTTTGATATTAGCGATCATTAGTCTACTCGCTTGTGCGGGAATTACGCTCGCTCAGGATACGACCGTAACGCCGATGCCGGCTGCGGCACCGCTTCCGCCCGACTCGAGAAAACTCGACGAGGCGCGGAAACGTGCCGACAGCGCATCGCGCGTGATCATTCAGATCATGGGGGACCGTGACAAATCGATACCGCGCGAATTGCTTCAAAAAGCCGCGGCCGTCGTTGTATTTCCCGGCGTGCTCAAAGGAGCGTTCGTCATAGGCGGCCAGGGAGGTCATGGGGTGGTCGTTCGACGCACGCGTGACGGCTGGAGCGCTCCGGCGTTTCTGAAGATGGCGGGCGGAAGCTTTGGAGCTCAGATTGGCGGATCCAAGATCGACTACATTATGGTCATCATGAATGACGGCGGATTGAAAGGCCTGTTTGAAGACAAGTTCGAGATCGGCGGCGAAGCAAATGTTTCTGCCGGCCCGGTCGGCCGCAACGCAGCGGCTTCGACCAACGCAACCTTCGACGCGCAGATCCTGACCTATTCGCGCAGCAAGGGAGCATTTGCGGGCGTCTCGCTCAAAGGTGCCGTGATCACGCAGGACGATGAACTCAATCGCGGTATTTACAATAAAACGGCTAAAGAACTGCTCATCAACAACGTAACTCCAATGTCCGAAGCTCCTGAGGAATTGCAGGGATTTCCAAAGATAGTCGAGAGATTCTCGAAATAGCAGAAGCCCCGGCATCGCTACACGATCTCCGGGGCTTTTATATTTAGAACGAAATTCTCTTACGGCATAGCAGGTTTTCGCGACCGGCCGTAGCCGACAAACGCCAGCAAAACTCCCGCAACCAAGCCAGGGATCGCCAGAACGATCCCGCCCATCGCGCTTGTCACGACCGCTCCGATCATAATGATCAAAAGCAGCCACGCCGCAAGCGGAGTGAGGCCTGGCTTTATCTTTAATGCCCACGGCAGTACAAGCCCCAACCCGCCGAGAATTTCACATGTACCGATAAACAAAAAGAACCAGTGCGGAAAGACTACTGGAGCATCCTTGATCATTTCGTTGTACGGCATGATGAACTTCGTCACACCTGCGACTAGAAAGAGCAATGCCAGCAAGATCTGAACTATCCAAAGAACAATATTCATTTACATTCTCCTGTGATCGATTGATCGTGGGCTCTTGAGTTTACTTCGCCGCGGACTCGGCGTTGGTCTTCATTTGAGCAAGGCCCCGGTCGAAATCGCCGCCGACCATTTTGTCCATATTCATGAATAAGCCGAACGCCTTTCCGACGAAATTGTTCGTGC
>JBDTZW010000185.1:0-9012 GCA_040004905.1 Acidobacteriota bacterium | reverse complement strand
GCGCGGCGAAGATCAGCACCATCAGTACTCCGCCGGCCTTATGGACCCACTTGCCGACCCCGAGTCCGATCACGGTAATGTAGATCAGGACGCCGATGATCGCTGTGTTCACCGCCGCGATGAACCAAACGTTTGCGGTCAGCCATTCATTGCCCGGGCCAATTATATAGGCGAGATACTGCGTGACCTGAAGCCCGACCTCGGAAGTATTCAGGATCGCGAAAAGCCAGAGATTCCACGCCACGAGAAATCCGATCAGATCATTGAAACCAAGTTTCGCCCATTGATAGAGTCCGCCTTCCAGCGGCATTTGGCGGTTGAGATAGATCACGACGAACGCCGACGGAATGTAGAAGAGAAGTATTGCGCCGAGCCAAAGAACTATATGCGAAGGGCCTTGTTTCGCGGCCACGCCGACCCACGGCAAGCCCACAATAAACAGGATCTGCGTAAGTACGAGGTCAGTTAGTCCAAGCTCTTTCTTAAAACCGGAGCTCCGTTCCTCGACACGTTCTTCTTCGTCACGAAATTCCTTATCGTTGGTCGGTTCTTCGTTAGCGTCCATAGGTTTCCCGCTCGATCTTTTTTCAAGGCATCGTATTACAAACGTCGGGATCTTCAAAATCAAAATGCGTGTTGCGGCTGGTCGCGATTTTTGAACACAATTCTTTTAGGCTAAGATTGAGGTCAAATGAACGAGCTTCCAATTGGAATATTCGATTCGGGCGTCGGCGGGCTTACTGTCTACCGAGCTCTTCATAACCGCCTTCCGAACGAGCGATTCATATATTTAGGCGACACGGCTCGGGTGCCGTATGGGACCAAATCACTGGCCACCGTTGAGCGCTATGCGATCGAGAATTCGCAGTTTTTGGCTTCGCTCGGTATCAAAATGCTGGTTGTCGCTTGCAACACGGCATCGGCTCTTGCCTTGCCGAAGATCCGGGAAAAGATCGGACTCGACGTAGTCGGCGTGATCGGTCCTGGTGGACGAAAGGCGGTTGAAGTTACAAAGGACAAGGCCGTTCCAAAGATCGGCGTGATCGCCACCGAGGCGACCGTTTCCAGTAACGCTTATTTTAAAGCGATCCGTGGGGCCTCGCCCGAGGCGAACGTAATGCAGACAGCATGTCCGCTGTTTGTTCCGCTCGCGGAAGAAGGCTGGACCGGCGAATCCGAAACATGGTCGATCGCCGCCAAATACCTGGCGAAAATGAAAGAATTTCGGCCCGACGCTCTCGTTTTGGGATGTACGCACTATCCGATCCTGTCGGCGGTGATTCAACAAACCGTCGGCGAAGATGTTAAGCTTGTGGACTCAGGCGAGGCAACGGCGGATGAGGTAAAAACTCTTCTTGCGGAAAAAGGCCTTGCGAATATTATCGGCCACTCGGGCCTGCGAAACCTTTGCGATGACCTCGACCATTTTTATGTTACGGACGCGGCGGACCGCTTTGGCCGAGTCGCCGAACGTTTCCTCGGCACCAAACCGTCAAAACTGGAAGCGATCGAGGTCTACGACGGCGACGAAATAAACAAGTATCAGCGAACTGCTTCAGATGAGCTATCAAAGGCAAGATAATCGGAATCTCGATCAGATCCGAAACACAAAGATAACGCCGAACATTTCTTCCTACGCGGAAGGCTCGGCTTTGATCGAGGTGGGCGGAACAAAAGTGATCTGCACCGCAACGGTCGAGGAGAAAGTTCCGCCATTCCTTCGCAACAAAGGCGTGGGCTGGGTGACGGCTGAGTATGCGATGCTTCCGCGCGCAACGAGCACGCGGACGCAGCGTGAAACTCTGCGGCCTTCTGGACGAACCCAGGAGATCCAGCGGCTGATCGGGCGGAGCCTGCGAGCCGTTGTCGATACAAAAAAGCTCGGCGAAAGGCAGATCTTTCTTGATTGCGACGTTATCCAGGCAGACGGCGGAACGCGCTGTGCTTCGATCACCGGAGCGTATGTTGCGTTGGCGCTGGCATGCCGAAAACTCGTCAAGCAGGGCCTTCTCTCAAAATCGCCGCTTTTAAGCGAAGTTGCGGCAGTTAGCGTCGGGATCGTCGAGGGAGTGGCGATACTCGATCTCGCTTATGTCGAAGATTCGACCGCCGAGGTGGATATGAATGTAGTGTGCACCGGAGCCGGCAGTTTTATTGAGATACAAGGCACGGCGGAACGCGAGCCGTTCTCGCGCGACCAGATGAACGAAATGCTGGCATTGGCAGAAAAAGGCATAAATGACCTGTTTGTCGTCCAGCGGACGGCCCTGGCCCTCTAGCTGGATTTGCGGAGTTTAACAACCCTCACATATACTCACGGCGTCTAACGTTATCCGGCGCACTTCAAGAATATGGCCGGACCACTTACCGCTACGATGCATTCCGAGAAACTAAGATTAACTGCCCGGCCACTTTGGATGCGATTATGTGTGGCGTTCCTGTTAGTGATCGCTGCGCTGCTGCTGACGTCCGGCCTTTGGCTGATCGTCGACCGGCCGATCAGTTCAGTACTCTTTCTCGTTGCGATCGTGCTGAGTGCCTGGTTGTGCGGTTTTCGCGCGGGCATCTTTGCATCAGTTATCTCGGGGCTGATCCTTGACTATTATTTTGTGCCGCCGACATACGAAATGATCGCCAGCCGTGACGAGATCGTCCGTTTTATTCTTTTCGTTACGGAAGGCGTGATCATTAGTTGGGTGCTCGACGCCCAGCGGCGGGCGTCGGACGAGGTGCAGATCTCGCGCGAACAACTCCAGGCTCTGTCGAATCACTTGCAGACGGTCCGCGAATCCGAACAGAAGCGTATCGCCCTTGAGATCCACGACGAATTGGGCCAATCGCTAACTGGCTTAAAAATGGGTGTTCACTGGCTAAGCCGGCAGATAACGGAAAAGGGAAATAGTGCGTTGAACGGCGAGGTTTCGGCAAAGCTAAGCGACATGCTTTCAATGATCGATTCGACCGTTTCACAGGTCCGGCGTATCGCCACTGAACTGCGGCCGTCGGTCCTCGACGATTTCGGTTTGATCGCCGCGATCGAATGGCAGATCACCGAATTCGAAAAGATGGCCGGGATCCCCTGCGAGTTAATAGCGGACACCGACGAGGTCGATCTCGACCCCGTTGTCAGCACTGCGGTTTTCCGCATCTTTCAGGAAACCCTGACCAATATCACCCGGCACGCCAAGGCGTCGTCGGTCGAGGTCCATTTGAAGACGGATGACGGTGAGCTTCGCCTTACCGTCGCAGACGATGGTGTTGGCATAAATATGGAAGTCCTTCGTCACAAGCGTTCACTCGGGCTCCTCGGCATTCGCGAACGGGCCAAGCTGGTTGGCGGATCGGTCGATATAGTTCCGTCTGCGGACGGCGGCACCGAGGTCAGGTTGAGGGTTCCGATCGCAATTGAAAATAAAGATGCGAGGGTCGCCGCCTGAGATGATCAAAGTCCTGATAGCTGATGACCATACGATCGTTCGCGATGGACTCTGCCGGCTTGTCGATGCGGAATCCGACATGTCGATCGCCGGCGAAGCCCAGAATGGGAACGAAGTACTCGAGATCGTCCGCGAGACATCGGTCGATGTCGTGCTGTTGGACATCAGCATGCCGGGCCGAAACGGCCTTGAGACGTTAAAAGAACTTAAGAAGCTCCATCCGTTCCTCCCGGTAATTGTCCTTAGCATGCACCCAAAGGACCAATATGCCGTGCGGGTTCTTCGTGCGGGTGCCTCTGGTTACATCACAAAAGAGAGCGCGCCCGAGGAATTGATCCTTGCGATCAGGAAGGCATTTGCAGGTGAAAAGTTCATCAGCCCCGATGTTGCCGAATTGCTTGCCGATTACATCGAACGCGGAGAAACGGGCGAACCGCATCGCGTTCTTTCCGATCGCGAATTCGAAGTTTTTCGAAAGATCGCTCAGGGCAAGACCGTTACGCAGATCTCAAAAGAGCTTTTCCTGAGCGTTAAGACAGTTAGTACCTACCGAACGAGGGTCGTCGAAAAGACAGGCCTCACCACCAATGCGGCGATAGTTCAGTACGCCCGCGACCATAAGATAGTCTAGTTGGCCAGATAAAATCAGCCGTGTAAGACAAATTCCGATACAAAAATCAGAACGGGGACTATTGTAAAGAAGTGTAAAGGGGCGTAAAAAAGAGAAACCCAAATGCCCCGCTACGTTTGTTGCGCTAAACCAACGGGGCACTTGAGGTTGACTATTAACAACTAGAAATTTCTGACCAAGAACTGAAACAATTGCGCAACGGCCAGCTTGGAGGCATAAGCCGTTAAGTAAATGAAACCATCCTAGACAGAAACGTCCTGCAAATTAGACGTCGGCAGTTTAGGAAAAGTTTCTTTTTTTTCAGTTCTGCGTTTACCGAAGACTGAACTAAATGAGCTCACAACTGCTGATACTCGGCCTGCATAGGGTCGGGTACCCGCCGAACAATGCAAAGATCCGCGGACTGTTCATCTCTCCTCGTCTGCTTTCCTTTCAGCTTTCTCTGCTTAAGCTTCTTGGATATCGCTTCCTGACGCTGTGCGATGCGATAGCGCATTCGGACAGGAACGAGAAGGTCGCGGTGCTCACCTTTGATGACGGCTACGCTGACATAACGGGAGCTTTGCCGGTCCTGAAAAAGTTCAACGCCCCTGCGACCGTATTTGTTATAACCGCAGATGTTGGCAAGAAGGTAGTGGTTTGGAACGAAGCGGGCGAAGATCTTCCCGCGGATATTTTAGACTGGGATGAACTGTCAGCTCTTCGCGACGACGGCTGGGAGATCGCGAGCCACGCTCACGAGCATGTCCATCTGGCACGATATGACGAGCGGAAGCAAGAAGAGATCATCGGCCGATCGATCGCTGAAATTGAGAAGAATCTTGGCGAGCGGCCAGTTTCATTCGCCTATCCGTACGGCAGTTTCGATAAAACGACGAAGCGCGTTCTAAAACGAAACGGCATTAAACTAGCTGTAACTATCGAACCCGCCAAATTCGACGATGATCTCGTTGCCCGCGATTACCTCGAGCTGTCGAGGCTTTCGCTCGGCGGACGGCGATTTTATCACTACGGAAAGGCATTTTTGAAGACGATGAAAGCGACAGCCGTATTCGCTCCGCTCCGCTCGTTTAGGGCTCATCGGGTGGTACCGAGAATTAACGACTAGGGCGATCTCGACGGCTTGCAGATCAACATATAATGCCTTGAGAAAAGCGACGCGAACGGATACCGTGCCGCTTTTTCCTTGTAAGAGGGCGTCGATCTATCCAATGCGAACGCCAGGCTTTGGAATAGATAGATCGGCAACGCAATAGGCAGCCAAAGCCATTCGGCCCATTTCGCCGGAACATAACGGATCTCCGCCGTTTCAAATCGAGCGTCCTTTAATACCCTCAGCAGATTTTGCAGCGGCATTATTTTCCACGTCGGTGCGTCGTCCGCAACGAACATCCGATACTGCCTAAACCTTCCCGAAAAAAAGTAAAGCACGCGGTCCCTGACAGAGAGCAGATTGTCATTGGTCACGATCAGCAGGCCGTCCTCGGTGATATTCTCGCGAAGACGCACAAAGAAATTCAGCGTGTTATCAAATTCCATCACGCCGCTGATAGAAGTTATGACGTCGAAGCGGGGATCAAACTTCAATTCCTCCGACGATGAGAGATCGGCCTTCACAAATCCCTCGCGGTCAGGTGGGGCGATGTCCGCACCGACCGCTGTAAGGCTTGGAAAAATCGTCGTTACGGCCGCAATGAATTCGCCATTTCCACACGGCACATCAAGGACGGCCGCGCGCGCGTCCCGATCTATTTTGGTCGAAAGGTAATCGATCACCATCCGGTTAACGCCGGGAGCGGTGTTGCCCCGCGGGATATGATCGAGGTCGGTTTCCAGGCTCATCGCGGACAGATTATGGCATAAGCAACAGCCTTTAGCATTTTTCGCTGAATTGCGTAGAATTGAATGATCAACAGTCAGGAGATCAATTTTGAGCGATAAGAAATTTGCCGGGCGATCGGCGATAGTTACTGGAGCTACTCGCGGGATTGGCCGGGCAATAGCATTGGAATTGGCGAAGAACGGTGCGAATGTGGCGTTCAATTATTCTAAGAGCGCCGACGAGGCTGAAAAGCTGAAAGCCGAGATCGAGGCTCTTGGGGTCAAGACCTTTGCGGCGCAGTGTGATGTCGCGAATACCGAGGCTGCGGCCGAGTTCGTCAAGCAGGTCAAGGAGCAGTTCGAGACGGTTCACTATCTCGTCAACAACGCCGGTATCACTCGTGACCAGCTCATCCTGCGGATGAAGGAAGAAGACTGGGATGCGGTGATCGATACGAATCTAAAAGGCGCTTGGAATTTTTCCAAGGCGGTTCTTCGTCCGATGATGCGAAACGAGAACGGCGGCTCGATCCTGAATATCTCATCAATTTCAGGCGTCGTCGGCATGCTCGGCCAGTCGAATTATTCCGCGTCGAAGGCCGGGATGATCGGCCTGACAAAATCGATGGCGAAAGAGGTTGCGAGCCGCAAGATAACGGTCAACGCCCTCGCACTCGGCCTCATCGAAACCGATATGGCCGCCGAAATGAACGAAGACTACCGAGCCAAGGCCCTCGCCATGATCCCGCTAGCCCGCCTGGGCAACGTCCAGGAAGTCGCCGAGATCGCCGCGTTCCTCCTCTCCGATTCCGCCGGGTACATTACCGGCCAGGTGATACAGGCCGACGGCGGGTTGGCGATGTAGGCCGAAAAATGTCCCTAAAATATCAAAACGACGAAGAGACGCAGGACGACGCATCCGAATCAGGGCCGGCACTTCCGATGCCCGTGCCGCTCTATACATATATATTCCTTGGCTGCATCGGCGCTGTGGCGGTCGCTCAGTTTGCGTCGGGCCTCGATAGTTCCATCTTGCGGGCGGGATTTGTTAAGCCCGCTTTTCTTCACGATCATCAGTACTGGAGGATATTGACCGGAGCCGCTCTTCACGGGAGCGTCGTGCATGTCCTGATGAACAGCTATGCGTTTTATAGTTTCGGGCGGATCTTCGAGATGCTTACTAATCGTGCTCATCTTGCGATCGTGTTTTTGCTTTCCGCGATAGGCGGCGGACTGCTAAGTCTGTTCTTCCTTCCGCAAGGCATTTCCGTCGGAGCATCGGGCGGCATCGTCGGACTCATCGGTTATCTGGCGATCTACGCTTTTCGTCGAAAAGACTTTATTTCAGATGCGTTCCGAAAAAATCTGCTGATAAATATCGGGTTTCTTTTTGTTTTTGGTTTGGTCCTTTATCAGGTAGTCGATAATTTCGGACATCTCGGCGGATTGATCGTTGGTGCGGTGTATGGACTGATACAGATACCGTCCGACCCGCATATAGACCCGCGAGAGGCAGGACCCGTCACTCAGATCACGGGCCTCGTGTCATTGGCGATCTACGGAGCCGCCTGTCTATTTAGTATTTTAGTCATCGCCGGCATAGTCTGAGTACGAGTCTCCTTTGTATGCCTCGCGTCCGAGTTCACCAACACGTTAATCCACTGTCGCCGTTTTACCGGCAGGAGCCGCAGCCGGTGGACGTCGCCGCCGTTTTTGCACGGCCGGAGCTGCCGCTTCATTTGGATATTGGCTGTGCCCGCGGAAGATTTCTTCTGCGAATGGCCGAGGCCCAACCGGCTTGGAACTATCTCGGTGTCGAGATCCGCGAGCCGCTTGTCGACGAAGCAAACCGCCTCGCCGGCGAAGCGGGCTTGCCCAACCTTCATTACACCTTCTGCAACGCCATGTTGTGGCTGGACCGGCTCCTCGCCGACGTCCCGCCCGCCCAACTCCAAGTGGTGACGATCCAATTCCCCGATCCGTGGTTCAAGAAGAAACACGCCAAACGCCGGATGGTCAATGACGAGATGGTCGAGGCCATCGTTCAACACCTGGCTCCCGACGGTAACGTGTTCGTACAAACGGACATCGAATCTCTCGCGCAAGAGATGTTCGAGCTGTTCCGTTCGAATGATGGTCTCCAGGAAGTTCCGGTTAGCGACAATCCCTTTCCAGTAAAAACCGAGCGTGAGAAAGCCGTCGAGGACAAGGGCTTGCCTGTGTTCAGATCGGTGTTTACGAGGACCGGGCACACGGCCGAATGATGGCCTGGAGCGGCGGCCCGAATAGCGGCCGATCGCCCGCGGGCGGCATAGGTCGGGAAGGTTGGGCCGTCGGAAAGCTGCTGTTCGGGCCGCTGTCCGGGCCCTCTCTCGTCGAGGCGGCATTTGGCCCATTTTTCCGCAAATCGGAACATGCGAACCCCAGCAAAAGTGGGGGTCGGAACGATCTCCGATCGGCCGTCGATGGCGGCAACTGCTTGTCGGAATTGAGGATAAGGCGTGTGCTGGAATATCTGGAAAACCATGACTGCCGTACCTGGAAAACCACGTCGTTTCGAGAAAGTTACGTCATATATAGAAAGTCACGTCATATCTGGAAAGTGGGTATCACACTTCGCGGCGGAGCTGTGCCATGATGTCACCCGAGTCGAGAGGCAGGCCTCCGACCCAAGGAGAAAATATTCATGAGCGACGAGTTGGTAAGCGGCGATCGGGCGAGACGAAAATGGGAACGGTTCGAGGCGAAGGGAGATGGGCCGAGGCGCGGCAAGCTAAGGGTTTCGATCAGCCGGCGAGGAACGATCCAGATAAACGCGGCGGCAATGGAGATGCTCGGTAACCCGAGAGCCACGGCTCTCTACTTTGAGCGAGCGAGCGGAGCGATCGGCGTCGAGTCTCGTCGACTAGACGAGCCGAACACATTTCGCGTCAGAGCCCATTCGGCCCGAGGCTATGGCCGCATCGCCGCTCTGGCGTTCCTCCGGAAGTACGGGTTAACCGTCCAAGCGACGGTCGCGGCCCCGGTGGAGATCGAGAGTGGAATCTTGGTAATCGAGATCTTTGGGAGCGACATGTTCAAAGAACGCTATGCAAAGAATCTTCTTTAGCTCCGTAGGAGCGA
>JBDTZW010000398.1:0-2696 GCA_040004905.1 Acidobacteriota bacterium | reverse complement strand
GGTCGCCAGAACCTATACCCAGCACGGGGCAGCAGAAATAGTCACGGTTCCCTTCGACCACGAGACCGGACGGCTATCGGACCTTTCAGCACTCGATGACAAGACCGCGGCTCTTGTCGTCCAGTCGCCGAACTTTTTTGGATGCATCGAGGACTTGAAAGCTCTCTCCGATACGGCTCACAGGGTTGGAGCAGTGCTCGTTGTCGTCGTGACCGAAGCCATATCGTTCGGCCTGTTAAAATCGCCGGGAGCCTGCGGTGCTGACATTGTCGTCGGAGAGGGACAATCGTTCGGAATTCCGATGAGCTTTGGCGGGCCCCACGTCGGGTTGTTCGCAACGCAGGAAAAATATGTTCGCAACATGCCGGGACGGCTATGCGGTATTGCCTACGATAAGAACGGTAATCGCGGCTTTGTGTTGACGCTCTCGACGCGCGAGCAGCACATCCGCCGGGAAAAGGCGACATCGAACATTTGTACAAATCAAGGCTTGATCGCTCTTGCCGCAACGATCTACATGGAAACGATGGGCAAGAAAGGCTTGCAGGAAGTTGCCATGCAGAATGCCCAAAAGGCGGATTACGCGGCAAAGCAAATCGCCGCGATCCGTGGGTTCTCGCTTCCTTTTTCAGCTCCGAAATTCAACGAGTTTGTGGTGCGTGGCCCGAGACCTTCCGACGAGGTACTCGAAAATGTTCGGGAACAAGGCGTGGTCGGCGGACTCGCGTTGTCAAAATATTACGAGGGTCACGACAACGACTTTCTCGTATGCGTGACTGAGGCGAATACAAAGAAACAGATCGATCAGCTCGTCACCTCGCTCGTCAAATAGGAAAGATGTTGTTCTTGATCATAGGAATAGTCATTCTGGCAGCGATACTGGTTCCTTTGCTACTTCCGATGGACGCTAAATACACGCATAAGAAATGTAATTCTTGCGGAGCTCGGATGAAGATTGAGGACGTAAAATGCCGCAAATGCAAGAAGATTCAATCGGAATTAAGCAAATGACCCGGAGTAGTAAGTCGCTGATGCGAGAATGGCGAGACAGAAAAAGAAGTTTAAGACCAGAGGTTCACTGAAAAGCAGCAATGACCATTAAAAAAGTCACCCAACATCCATCACAGAACGAATCGTTGATCTTCGAACGTTCGCAGACCGGGCGCGTCGGCTATCGGCTGCCAAAGCTGGATGTCGATGAGACAGATATCGACGACATCATCGCGGCTGACTTTCGCCGCGACGACGATCTGGACGGGGTGCCCGAGGTTTCCGAGGTCGATGTTGTTCGTCACTTTACGCGAATCTCAACGTGGAATTATTCGATCGATCTCGGCATGTATCCGCTCGGGTCCTGCACGATGAAATATAATTCTCGGCTTAATGAAAAAGTTGCGAGGATCGGAGGGTTTGCCGGTCTTCATCCGCTGGCTCCAACAGAAGAAACTCAAGGTGCGTTGGAATTGATCTACGAACTACAGCAAAACCTTGCAGAGATCACAGGATTGCCTGGCGTGTCGCTTCAGCCCGCTGCAGGTGCTCAGGGCGAGATGACGGGTGTGATGCTGATCCGGGCGTTTCTCGACAAACGCGAGGGCCAAGCGTCAAAAGACCGCCGCGTGATGCTAATTCCTGATTCAGCTCACGGTACAAATCCGGCGTCGGCTGCTATGTCAGGATTTACCGTCAAAACCGTTCGCTCTACGGTTGAAGGCTTGACCGATATGGAACATCTCCGCGAGCTCTGCGATCAGGGCGGCGTGGCCGGACTGATGTTAACGAACCCGAACACGGTCGGCATCTTCGAAACGAATATCAAGGAGATTTGCGAGACCATCCACGGCGCCGGTGGTTTGGTTTATATGGACGGCGCGAACATGAACGCTCTTGTCGGCATCGCTCGCCCGGGCGACATGGGCGTCGATGTTATCCACCTTAATCTTCATAAAACATTCTCGACACCGCACGGTGGAGGCGGGCCGGGCTGTGGTCCGTGTCTCTGCTCGGCAGAGCTCGCACCGTTCCTGCCGATGCCTCGGATCGAAAAAAGTGGTAACAATTACTTGCTTAACTACGACGTTCCCGAATCGATCGGCCGCGTCAAAGCGTTCTTCGGAAATTTCGGAATGATGGTCCGCGCTCTTTCATATATTTATACGCACGGAGCCGAGGGGCTGAAGGAAGCGACCGAATCCGCAGTTTTGAACGCCCGCTATGTCGCCGAAAAGCTGAAGGACACTTTTCATAAGCCCTACGATTCTGACTGCATGCACGAAGTCGTTCTTTCGCACAAAAATCAGGCTGCAACGGGCATCCACACGTTAGACATTGCAAAGCGGCTCATCGACTACGGCTTTCACCCAATGACGATCTACTTCCCTCTTGTTGTCGAAGGAGCAATGCTTATCGAGCCAACCGAGTCGGTCGGCCACGCCGATCTCGATGCGTTCGTTGAAGCAATGATCGATATCGACCGGGAAGCCCGCGAAAACCCGGAACTCGTTCATGATGCTCCTCATTCAACCAGGATCGGACGTCTCGACGAAGCGTCCGCCGCTAGAAAACCGGTGCTGCGGTGGCGAGCAGATATGGAAGCGACGGCAAAAACTGCCTAGGTTTATGATAAAAGTCGAGAATCTAGTAAAGAAATTCGGTGAAGTCACCGCGGTGGACGACATTTCATTCGACGTTGCCGC
>JBDTZW010000116.1:0-9060 GCA_040004905.1 Acidobacteriota bacterium | reverse complement strand
CCCGCAGAGCTACGGCTTCGGTTTTGCTCCAATCGAAGCCGTATCGCTTTTTAAATTTCGGGCAGTTTCAGGCGAACAGGGTTTGCAACTGCCGCGAAATAGGAGCATTCTATTAGTACTGACCCTTCTCTAGCATCAACTGGATGCCTTCGTTAAGACGGTTTCTTGTATCAAACTCGCGAGCAGGTTCGTTAAGACAGCAAAGATCCGATCGAATATCGGACTTTTGCGAAGATAAATTGAGACCTCGAGCCTTTGAAGACGCGGCAGAAAAGGATCCTAAACAGGTTATTTGAGCATTTTCCGGAACTTATAGATGAAAGAAGAACTAATAGAATTAGCAGGCACGGTGATAGACAAGCAACCCAACGCTTTTTTCAAGGTGCAGATCGCCGAAAGTGAACATATCGTTCTGGCCACGATCTCCGGCCGGATGCGCCGCAATCGTATCCGCATCCTGATGGGCGACCGCGTCGACGTCGAACTCTCGCCTTACGACCTAACGAAAGGCCGCATTACGTACCGCCACAAATAGCTCCTGGATCTCTTATCGACTAGCGCCCTTTCCGAGACACGTTGACTTGTCGTCTTAAGGGGAACATTATCGGAGGTGAATCGAGCCTCGCTTACTCTTTTTTCAGCCTCTCCGAATACGTCGGATCAATCCTGAGTCTAACAGCCAGTTACAGTTCGTGGGCGAAATGCCAGCGGACGACGGACAGCTTTGGCTGTACGGCAAGGGAGACGACAATGACGGACAAATTGAACATCATCGAAACCATCGCAAAGCTCGACAAGTTTTCAACTTTTTCGAGACTTTTGGGCACCTCGGGCGCGAACGCGATATTTAGCGAAGCCGGCACCTTCACGGTTTTTGTACCGACTGACGATGCTTTTGCCAAGATTCCGGACACGTTAATGAATGAGCTGCTGAATGAGCCCGGCCAGGCGAAACTGAAGGCTTTGCTTTCGTATCACATCGTTCCGACGCGGATCGACGCTGTCAACCTGGCAACGATCAAAAGGGCGACTACAGTTTCCGGCCAAGAGGTGAAATTTACCGACGCGAGCGGCATTAAGGTCAACGGTTCGAGCGTTCAGGCTCGAAATATCGAAGCTGCGAACGGCGTTATCCATGCGCTCGATACAGTTTTGACCGCACCCGCCGCAGCAGCAGCAGCAGCCGTGGCGAACAAACCCGTGCTTTAGTTATCGACCTCGCTACGTGACATGGCCGGCAGATCCGCACCGATCTGCCAGCCATATTATTTTTCGGTTCATGTGTAATAAATACGTACACGGTAATGCTCATCATTTCTAGTCGCTACAGCTAAATGTAAGTAGTTACTGAATGTTATAGGAAGCGTTCTATTTGGCTCGTCAGTTGCATTCACCTCTATGTACTGTATCTCACAGACGAGGACGCCAATAAAATATGAAATCAAGACGGATGCGAGTGGGCCGACTCTTGGTAAGGAAAGGATCGAAAGGCCAGCCGCGTTCCGGACACGGATCAAATAAAGGAGGCGGGGCCACGAGAAGGATGTGGCTGGGTCTGTAGATTTCAGGGACACGCCGCACGGGCGGGAAGAAACCAAGAAGAATCACGAGGAGGGAAGGTGAAATGGTTGACGACAAACTTTTACGTGACGAGGCCGAACGGGCCGCGAACTACGAAGCAATAAAATCGAATGTTAAGTCCGAAGTCGGCGGCGAGATAGTAGCGGGTGCGGATCGTCCAACGGTCGCGCAAGCAGAGTACGTCGAGAACGTCGCCGGCGACATGCGGCAGTCGGCGGTAGCAGAGGTCGAGCAAACCCATCGCGAAGTGGAGCGCGGACGGGTAGCCGCTCGCCTCTCGCAGGTGGTGGATTACATTTTCTTTCTGATCTACGGGCTTCTGGCGATCAGGCTGCTGCTCGAACTTTTTGCCGCACGCGAGAGCGCGGGATTTGTCCAATTCGTAAAGATGATGACCAATCCCCTCTACGCTCCATTTCGGGGAATTGTAGCGAGCCCGTCCACGCCTGAAGGCTTTACGTTGGCGCTTCCCATCGTCATTGCTCTAGTGGCATATATGCTGCTGCATCTCGCGATCAACGGCTTGCTCCGTATGGCCGCACATCGCAAGGTCGAGATCTAGTTTTTACTGTAATCAGAAGTCTTGGCTCGCTTGACGGTAGTTTTCCATTTGTCGGCAGTCAATTTGCGGTAGGTACCTTAATGATACACAAACAATAACTTCGGCCTTTCAGTAGGACGAAACCGTTTGATTTCGTGGAGGCACCTTACTCACAATCCGAGTGACCGCAATTACATGCGATCTCTGGCCTCTCATGATCCGAGGCTCGTTCGCAGTGTTCACTGCAAAATCTCTCTTCCCGGGGAACCGGGCAGCTACAGAATTTGTGGCTGCAAGTAGCTATATCCTTCATCAGTGATTCTCCTGTTGAGTTGGCTGCCGACTGCCCGTTGCGTGAGGACCAAGGACTCGCAAGGCCTGAACCTTATAACACAGAACCGTGAGGACGAATGTGGTGCAGCGCACATAATAAGTGTAATTCTAAACCAAGACCCCGCTTGACGTAAGCGGGGCGCGTCGTCTTTCGATGGCATTTGGCTACCGAGTGGGAAGACTTACGTTAACGTCGATCTCCTTTTTCTGCTTACCCGACATCATTCCGCCGTAATAAAAGGCTCCCACGACCATCGCAACTATCACTATTATTGCGACCGCCCATATCAGGTTGCTTGCTACCCCTGCTCCACCATCATTCTCTCCGTCCATGATCAATTCCCCCTGTGTTCGATTTAATTGCAGTACTTCTGGAAGCAAAGAGAAGCAATGCGCGTGCCAGCGCCATAAAAGGGGCTCCCAAGAACCTGTTTTCAACTAGTTAACGATCGAGTCAGGCTCCGGGAGCGGTCTCGCTTGGTGGTCCTAGTCGTGATTAAAGCAGGAACAACTGCAGGCTTGCTAGCCACACTTTCCGACCGCTTGAAACACGAAATGTTTTGGCTTGATCTCCTTACCAACTTAAGAGGAGGATTTTATGGCATTATTCGCGACTCTCGAACGAGATACTCCGGCGCCGGCAAAAATGATCACCTTAGCGCATTTGGCCTCGGATTTTCAGGATAGGAAGAAAGCGAGTCCGCAGAAACAGCTAGGTGTTCTCTTGTACGGATATTTGACCGTCGCCGCCGCATCCGACAATGTGAAGCAGGAGATCGAACGCGAACTGATGAACCGGAGTCTTTCCGGTATCTCAAAGGCACTCGTGCAGATGGGAGTGCCGATCGACCAACTCTATATGGGCGAGATGGTGTTTTCGGGTACGAAAAGCCGCCAGATCGACCTTTTCCTCGAACAGCAGGGCGAATCGCGTCATTACTTTCCATCCAATCCGCCGGGAAATGGCCGTCCGCTTCCGACCGTAAATCCGCCAAAGCCCATCCGCGATTCGGAGATCAATATTAATAGCAACAAAGTGTTGGCTTGGGAGGTGACGGCAAAGACGTTCAAATCGGGACTTGAGACCGTTGTGCCCGAGATATCCTTCAAATCGACCACCGGCATCTCGCCGGTCGATATTTCAAATGCATTCTCTGCGGAATTGACGGTTTGGAGGCCGAAGATCGAGCGTATACTACGACGCCTGGGACAGGAAGGCCTCGCTGAGAAGATCACGTTCGACGTAAAGCTCACGATGGGAGGAGGCCTTACGAAGGAGTTTGCGAAACAGATCTCGGTCGAGATCGTCGCTCAACTTCAGGCAGCCTTGACGTTTAACATTACGATACCCGGGACCAGTTATGAACTCCCGGTCGAGCTTTCATATTCCTATGGTCCAGGATACAGATCCGATCTAACCGATCCGACGGGCGGAAACGTAAAATGGGAAGGCCAGGGCATGATAAAGATCACCGTTTTCCGGTTCAAATCGTTGTGATTTTGCACCCGCAGCTCGCCTAGCTCGACTGGACTGCTGAACTTCGTCGCCAGAAGGTGTACGATCCGGCCGCAAGGGTGAGGCCCACAACGGGGAATATCCAAAAGCTCGCGGGATCGCCGACCGAGAGGTGCGAATACAGGGCTCCGATCAGGTCGAAGACTATACCTGCATATGCCCATTCTTTGAGACGCGGAAACCGCGGTAGGACGACTGTCAGAGATCCCAAGATCTTTGCTAGTCCGAGAAACGGAAGCAGGTAGACCGGATAGCCAAGATGGACAATGAAATCCACAGCGTCCTTCGCCCGCAAAACATCCGGGATCGCCGACAGCAATATGAATGCGGCGAACAAAACCAGTTATTACCCAATACGCGATCTTTGTACCTTTCATTTGGTGTATCTCTTACAAAAAGAGTAAATCGCGTGAGAACGGGCTAATATTCCAGCAAATTAAGGAGTGCCAGGCGGGGTAAGCATTGGCTGGGCAACCAGCGGTATGACTATCGACCGCTGAAAAGCAGCGATATTCCGGCAGGCCAAGAAACCGCGGATCAGCGAATAGAGCGCCCAGCCGTGGAACGCGACCATCAAAAAGTCACCCAGCAGAAGCACGATCAACGCGTCGAATGCATAGACAATGATGCCGAGGATAAAGACTGTTTTGAAAAGCTTGTTCGCGTAGTAGCCGCAGAGAGCAAAGCCGATAACAAAGATCAGATCGAATCCGATCGAGATCACCCTGAACGCCGGCGACAGTCCCTGCTTAACAAAGACGTCGACGAACACGTCCACGATCTCGGTCAACCCGAGACCGGCCAGAAAATGCAGTTTCGCTCCGGTAACGAACAGGATCGAATTGACCAGCGACAGGCCGGCGATCCAATAAAACCAGTTCGCCCCGCGTTTTGCCTGCGCGATCCACGCCGGGTTCGGCCCAGCCGGAACGCTCTCATATTGAGAACCAGCTCCCGCCGGTCGTTCTTCCTCGAGACCTAATAGACTACTCATAAATTGTTTTTCGCTTTCGTGAGGAAATCGGAAGGAAATTTAACATGGATCGCCGGAAATTGTAAAGGCAGAAGGGAAGTTCGTCCGGAGCAGATGCAGATCAACTTTTCATGGCTGGGATAACTCTTGATCCGTTCTTATCTCATAGCACAATTCCACCATGCCGCTTTTGTAGGGTGTCACATCTTTTAGGTGCAGTGGTTGTTCGTGTCCGATGTTCTCAAAAAATAGAATGCCATCTCCTAAAATGATCGGCAGGATAGACAATCTTATTTCGTCTGCCAATCTTAGGCGAATGAAGTCCGCGGCAAGCTTGGCGCCACCTACGACCCATACATTCTTGTAGGTCGGCTTCAGCTTTTCATTCACAAGGTTTTTCAGATCCCCGGAATACGTTTCGATATTTGCTCGTTCTATCGTTACGTTTCTGTGTGTTAGAACGATAGTGGGAATGTCCCCATAGGCCCACCCGTAATTCTTTGAAAGTGCCAAAGCATGTTCGTAGGTCCGAGAACCCATAACATAGCAGTCGATCTTTTTAAGAAAATCGGCGGCGTCTTCTTCGGAAATAGAGACGCCTTTTTCGTAATTGTCTTTCGTCTCAAACCACGAAACGCTGTTGTCTTTTTTGGCAATGATGCCATCAAGACTTGAGACCATATGTATCGTTATTTTAAATGCGTCTGTCGTCATTTTATGCGTGATCCGTAAATATGCGTTGCCGAACTTCAAACCTTCAACGAGCCCCGAAACGCCCTCCCGGCGTAGTAGGATTCGGCCCCGTTGTGATAGGTGAAGATGCGACCGAAGCGGCGGTCGCAGAATATCGCTCCGCCTAAGGTCCGGACTTCGGATGGCGTTTTTACCCAACTCGACGTTTTCAGATCGAACTCGCCTAGCTGCTGCAGCTCTCGGTATTCTTCTTCCGTCAAAAGCTCGATGCCCATTATCGTCGCTAGATTAACGGCGTCATTTTCGGGCTTGTGTTCCTTTCTGGATTCCCAGGCCTTGCGATCGTAACAGAGACTTCGGCGGCCTTTTGGGCTTTCCGCTGAGCAATCGTAGAAAATAAATTCACCCGATTTTTTATCAAACCCGACAACATCCGGTTCGCCGCCGGTCCGCTCCATTTCGCTCAGCGTCCAGAGCTTATCAGGATCGGCCTCGACCTTTGCCTGGACCTTTGTCCAGTCAAGGCCTTTGTGCCGGGCGATGTTTTTCTCGAATCGCGTCTTTAGTTCGGTTAGTAATTCGCCACGGTGTGCTGCGGGTAAATTCTTTTTCATCCTGTTTACTCATCCTAATTTATTTTGCGTCTCTGCGGGATAAAAGGCGGTTTCTCGCTAAGACGCAAAGGAAAAACAGCCTTAAGCTCTACGCGCCAAATCTGGGTCTATATATTTTGAGATTCCATCAACTGCTTCATGAACTCATCGGGGATCGAGATCTGCTGTTGCTCCGCGTATGCCAAAAAGTCACTGATCGCCATCGGCGAAGTAGTTGTTCCGCATTGGTCTTTTCGGTCTTCGTCGTACCAGTAAACTTTGCGCTCGAACAGCAGATAGCCCTGCTCGCCCCATTGATCGACTCGGCCGACTGTGAAGTGCGGACAGTCGAGATACCAAATGTTTTCGTAATTTTCCATGATCAGAAAAGTCAGACCTTGCTGCGTATATTCAACCGAGGTTGACTTAGTCGCCGTCGATCCATCGGGCGGCGGCGGCACCAGTATCTTCCGGCTTTGTGTTGAAGGCGATAAATGCACTCGGAGCCGACTTGTGTACAACGTTTACGAGGGATTCAAAGAGTACCAAGCTCTTCGGCGGGATACGAAGTCCTCCGCCGATCACAACGCAATCATATGCTGTTGCTTCGAGGTCGCGAGTTAGATCGACGGTGGCTGACTCATCCGGCCTAACCAAGCATAGATGAGCATTCCACCCCATTTCCTGCATTTGTTTCATCCCAGCGTCGATCCCGTGAGTGATCTTGGCGGCGTCAAATCCGGCGGGAAGCGAAGGATCCGAAAAATCTACCGTCTCCGGCTCTTGTCCGACAAATAAAACATGTTTCATATTTAAATCTCCTTTAACCCGATATCTACAGGGCCTAAGCGACGGTCTTAGAGGCGATCGTTCTTTCCGCAGGCCTGAGATACCACGATACCAAAGTTAGGACGAGAAGCAGCAACGCCGGGATTATCGCTATTATTACGTCACCCACGGCAAGGTGCGAAGCGATCGCTCCGGTCATCGCGAAGAAGAATCCGGCGTAAGCCCATTCTTTTATCAGTGGCGTTCCGGGAACGAGTATAGCGATCGTGCCGAGCACCTTCCAGAGGCCGAGGATCGTGAGCAGGTAGACGGGGTAGCCCAAATGATGAATGCTGTCTACTGCTCCCTGGCCTTCGTTCCATTTGAGCAATTGGCCAGCCGCGGTCGATACCATTCCCAACGCGAGCCAGACGGTCGCTATCCAATAGATGATCTTTCTTGTCTTTGTCATAAAAGTTTATCGCAATTCGCCGGCGACCTCCTCCAGTCGATCATGGGCCCCGTTGATGCCCCATTCGAAGGGCAGCTTCAGCATCTCGTCGCGAAGAGCGACCGATTCGTATACAACGTGGATCGTGAGTTTGCTCGTGTCGTCACTGAGCGGCTCGAACTTTAGAAATTCAAGCTGGACTCCGTACGGCGTATTCTCCATTTCGAACGTCCGCGTGATCCGTTCCTCCTGCACGAACTCATGGATCGCGCCGTTAAATCCATGTCTGTTTCCTTTCGGATCTGTCGTTTCAAACTGGTATCCGCCGTGCTTTTTATTCTCGAGCTTAACCACCTTGGTGCCCATCCATTGCTCGACGATCTCCGGCTCGGCGTAGGCCCTGAATACGAGGTCGACCGGCAGGTCGAATTCCCGCGTGATGTCTAATTCCTGTTTGCCGTCTTCGGCATGTACCTTAGTTTTTCGCTCCATATCTTTATTTTTTGCGCTTGTATTTTTTCATTATCGATTCGAGTTTGTTGAATCGCTCGTCCCACATGTCGCGGAAGGGTTCGATAAAGTCCGCGATGTCCTTCATCTTTTTCGCGTTCAGGTGATAGCGTACCTCGCGGCCCCTTTGCTCTTGTTTGAGCAGCTCGCACTCTGTAAGGATTTGCAGGTGTTTTGAAACTGTCGGTCTGGCGGTGTCGAAATTGGCCGCTATCGCACCTGCCGTCATCGATTGCGTGGCAACAAGAAGAAGGATCGCCCGCCTTGTCGGGTCCGCTATTGCCTGGAAAACGTCTCGTCTTAAATTCATTGCGTAGTCACCTGACTACATTAATATACATGAAGCCATTCAACTACGCAAGGGGTTGTTTTTTATTTTCGGGGACGGGCTGAAAGTATGACTGACGTGCTACGATCTGTAGATATGACCGCCGAATTTGAAATGCTAAAACACGATCCGGACCTTCAGGCTACGCGCGGACCGGGCGGCACGCTTATCTTCCTCGACGGCGACCAATACTGCGTCGTCGGCTCCGAGTTTGTGAGCATGGAAGAAAGCAACTGCTACGCATTTGGTGCAACCAGAGAACAGGCCATTGCCAACTACGCCGCGAGCAAGACGACTGCAAGGTCGTGATCGTCCGATCGCGGCAAGCTGTCGAACTACTTTCGCCGTGTTACAAACGTGCAAGAAGACGGCGCCGTCACGACGGAGGGCTCGATCTTCAGGGGCTTCAGGTTGTTCTTCGCCAGCATGCTGTTGAAACTAACGAGATCGAGACGATAATCTCGGCGATGAGCCCCGACGTGAAGTGGGCAAATGCGTCGTCGTGGAACTCGCCGATAATCGGGGCTTGTTGGTAATGTGCGCCCGCGAGGGGTTTCAACAGAGCTTATTTTAAGCTGAGTTTGGAAATCGAATTGTAAAGAGCGTAGGCTGGCCCCAATTATTCTGTTGGCCAAGCAGAAAATGAACGTCACCGAACTCGCCGAAAGGTCGGAATTTCGAAGGCCTATAGGAGTAGCCTGACCGATTTGCCGAGTCACGTTAATGTAACAATTCTTCCATCTCTTTTGTCGCACTCCTTATAAATTCAGTCT
>JBDTZW010000119.1:0-2709 GCA_040004905.1 Acidobacteriota bacterium | reverse complement strand
CTCATATCTCTACGATTTAGAAAATGTCCGAATTGGTGAACCCAAATAGGCTTCTGTCCCTCGACGTTTTCCGCGGCATTACGATCGCGGGGATGACGCTGGTAAACAATCCCGGGTCTTGGGAGCACATCTACTGGCCGCTTGAGCATGCCGAATGGAACGGCCTGACGCCGACCGATTGGGTTTTTCCGTTCTTTCTTTTTATCGTCGGTGTCGCGATCTCGATCGCGCTCGGGAAGCGTATCGAAGAAGGCGTCACACGCTCGACTTATACGAAGATATTTTCGCGATTTGTCCTGATCTATCTCCTCGGCCTCGCCACATCCGTCGTTCCGTTTTTCTCATACGCTAAAACTGACGCCCCCGAATGGCTGAAAATGGGCATTTGGATCGTTTTCTCGGCATCGATCCTCTTTTTGCTGCTCAGGAGTTTCAAGATCGGGTTGCCGCTGGCGGTTATCGGTTTTGTCGGCATCGCGGTGATGTATCTTGGCGGGTATACAGTGGTCCTGTACCATTTCGAAACCATTCGTATCTTCGGAGTGCTGCAGCGTATCGCGATCTGTTATCTCATTGCGTCGCTGATATTTCTGCATACGACATGGAAACAGCAGTTGGGTATCGGCATCGTTTTGCTTCTCGTTTATTGGATCGTAATGACAACGATCCCCGTTCCCGGCTGCGAGATCACGACAATGAACGACAAGGCGTGCAACGTCGCCGCCTATCTCGACCGGCTGATAATCACGGTCCCGCACATCTGGAGCCAAGGCAAGGTCTATGACCCTGAGGGCATACTCTCGACCATTCCCGCGATCGTTACTTGTCTGTCGGGCGTGCTGACCGGAACCTGGCTGAAATCGGATCGCGACCAATATCAAAAGGTCTCGGGCATATTTTTCTTCGGCGTCATACTGTTCGCTCTCAGCTGGATCTGGAATGGATCATTTCCGATCAACAAATCGCTTTGGACCAGCTCGTATGTTCTCGCGACATCCGGGCTCGCGTTGTTCATGCTCGGCTGCTGTTACTGGCTGATCGATATAAAAGGCTACAAAAAATGGGCAACGCCTTTTATGATCTTCGGCGCTAACGCTCTGGCCTTGTTCGTGTTCTCGGCGTTTTTCTCCAGGATGCTCGGGGCCTTGAAGGCGACCGGTTCCGACGGCCATACGCTCTCGATCGGCGAATGGGCCTATTATTTCTTCCTCTCCTTTCTTCAGCCGATCAATGCTTCGCTCGCCTTCGCTATTTCCTTCATTCTGGTCTGGCTGTTTCTGATGTGGCTGCTGTATAGAAAGCAGATCTACATACGGGTCTGATACTAAGAGTTGTTATCCTTAGTGTATGTCGGCGAAAACGGACGAAGTCAAGAATTCCTTTCTGATCGTTCTCAGGATCTTTTCGGCCGCAATGGGGTTGAATTGCCCGAGATCGAGCACGACCATAGACTTCAAAACGTCGTCTACCTGGGACTGCTTGAACGATAGATTGATCTCGGCGTTTCCTGAAACCATTCCTCGACGCTCGATGTATGACACGCCGTTCGAATAAAGAATGACCCGGCGGATCGGCAGTTGGCTTACCGAAGTCTCACGGACGGCTGACGTTAACAAAGCGTTAACAGGCGTAACACGTTTGTTTCTAATTGCTTGCGAATTCGCGGCGATCGGGCACACGAGTGCCAACAGGAGGAGAAGTCTTTTCATTTTCGTTATTGTCCTTTTTTCTGAAAGATCTGTTTGTAAAACTAGCCTAAAAGATGAGCGTTCCGTTCAGAATGGTTGCTTTGGGCAGGTAGAGTTCCTTTTAACTTTCGGTGGCCAGCGTCCCTCCACGCAAATAAGGTCACATATATAGCCACTCATCAGTATGG
The DNA here is from genome assembly GCA_040004905.1 of Acidobacteriota bacterium. Taxonomy (GTDB): domain Bacteria; phylum Acidobacteriota; class Blastocatellia; order Pyrinomonadales; family Pyrinomonadaceae; genus OLB17. The sequence continues at coordinate 833 of JBDTZW010000119.1, read as the reverse complement.
GTCACACGTTCGTTCGGACCGATCTATGAGATAATTGAAGTTTCAGTTCAATGGAGATAACTATGCCCGACACCCAGCAAGCATTTGAAACGATCACAGCGTCCGACATCGTAAACCGGTATTTTGCCGCATACGAAACGCAGGACAGGGCTGTGATCGACGAATTGTTATCGGAGACCTTTACGTTTACCGGTCCGAACGACGACCACATAGACAAGGCCCTCTATTTTGAAAAATGCTGGCAGTTCAGCAACAACAGCCCAACTTATAGGTTTGAAAAACTCGTTGCAAGCCCAGACGGAGATGTTTTTGTTCTTTACGAATGCACGGTACATCTGGAAACTTTTCGAAACACCGAGTTTTTTAGAATTAGTAACAACCAGATCAAGGCGATCGAGGTATTTTTCGGATCTCTTCCGGAAAACGGGACTAAGAAAAAGGAGATCTCGTTTTACGATACGATGATATCGGTAAAAAGATAAGTTATGTCAGGAATTTATTATGGCAGAGGAAAATAGTACGGGTAGTAATGCTGTTTGGCGATTGCCTTGGTCGTGATAGTTGCGATCATCGCCGCTCTCGTCTATTACAGCGGCATCTTAAAAACCAGCCCGAAAAAAGAGGTCGACATTAAAGTTACGGCCCCGGCCGGACCTGCGGCACCGGCACCCGCGGCCAATGCGGCGCCGGCTCGTTAACAAATTATTAAGAGGGGAAAAAACGAATGCCAGATCTGGGAGTATGCAACCACGAAACATGTCGCTGTCCCACGACGGACGAAGGAAAATTCTGCAGCGATCATTGCCGCGATGCTGCCGCTCAGGAAACCGTCC
>JBDTZW010000329.1:0-2709 GCA_040004905.1 Acidobacteriota bacterium | reverse complement strand
CTTGCTCTGCTGGTCTGTGATCGGCTGATTGTCGATCGTGAACTGCGTTTGCGCGTGATCGCCAAGCGGGTGAAAAAAGCCGTTGGAATCGGCCACGACACCGGGCGATTTCATCGTAACCGCATCGCTCAGTCCGTTGCCGGGCGAGCTAAGCGGCAAACGACGCAGCTCGGACGCATCAACGTCCACATGCGTCGTCGGCACATTTTCGACGATCGTTTCGTTTTCCTGAATGTCGACTGTCGCTGTGGCATTCGCGAGCGTTAGAGCAACCGGCATGTTCATAGGTACGGTAGATCGAACATTCACAGCTTGCGTAGCTATGCCGAAACTTGTAGCCGATATCCTTAAGGTGTAATTGTTCGGCGGAATGTCATTGAACCTGTAACTGCCGTCGACCGCGGTTGTGACGGTACGCGTATAGCCGGTTAAAGCATTGCTCAACGTAACCGATGCCCCCGAAACTATCGCCCCGTTCGGATCGGTAACAACGCCCGAAATCGAACCAGCTGTGCCGAGGGATTGAGCAAAAACGCCTATCGATAGAAATATAATTATAGTAAGGGAGCGGTATAAATTTCTCATGATGCCTCATAGATCGATTTAGAACATCGGCAGTTCTAAAGACCATTTATCCTGCAGCCGCAAGATAAGCGCGGGCGCAAGATTCCGTCGTTAATTAGCTTATTGGCAGGCGCGTAACAGCTGCCGCAGATCAACTACGCGGCAAATTTTCGGCGATCAATAAAGCTGGGGCGATCGAAACCGGGCCCGATCACCGAGATTTGCCTGTTTTAGACAAGAGGTGGGGCGCGCCCGGATAAACGGGCAACCGGCGTGGATGTGAAGGGGCTCGAATAGGAAGTTAAAGGTGCAGCGGTCGGACGAACTTCAGGTTGGCTAGACGTCGCCGAGAAGATCGCGCCCGGAATCGTGCTGTTAAAGAGGTTCTGATGAAAAAGACAAACGAGGCACTCAAAACCGGGCTGGCTGCGAAGCGTGGATACCGTCGATGTCGAGATCTCGTGACCCGCAACGATGTTTACTTGCGGTTTTGAAGGATTTCCGTGGCTATGAGCAGAGCCGAAAGTGATTCCGTAAACGATGCCTGCGAGTAGAACAAACGCCAGCCCTCGCACCATTGGCGTGCGGGCTCGACTCTTTGTTAACCAGTAGCGGAGATTCATTCTTCGATCAAAACAACTCCCTCGATATTAAGTTCCGGCAACCGGGAATGTCAACATCTTTGTAAACTTCCTGTTATCACTTAGGTGTAAATTAGAAGCACGCGTGGCAAAGTGCGAAACAGCCTACTTTTCGAATGGACAGGGCTGGGCGAGCAGCTCCGTGAGGCGTTTTTCCCTTTCAAAGCGATACGCCACCTCGCGTTCGTCGATGTTCAGGCTGGCGTCGAGGGCAGCGTGTTCAATCGGGGACCAGATGTTCCAATTGCCGATCTTGATGCCGGATGTAACCAGGGCAGCGAAATGACGCAGCCGGTTCTGGGCATCGGGCCTGAATTTTTCGAGGAGTTCGTCCGGAAAATAAACGGTGTGTATCGTTGTGGCGCGTTCCTGCCGACCGCACTCGATATCGCTCTCGCGATCAAAGAGGCGAAGGATCTCATTCTTGTTCATTCCCCGGATGACATCGATCGCGAGCTGTGGTCTCGGAGCGATAAGGAATCTGGGCGTTTTCACCGATCTTCCAGTAAGGGAGAGCCTGCCCTCGCCGACCGCTTCGAGGATCTGAATGCCAGTTTCAATACGCGGCACCGGCACCCAGAGCATCCCGATCGCAGGGATATTGAACTCGGCCTTTATGTAGCGATATCTCGGCATAAAATATCACCAGAGGCGGACCTTCCTCTTTATTGTGAGAACCTAAACTAGCCCCCAGAGGGCCATCGTGTCAAGGATGCAACAAGCTCGTTGTCTATGACCCTGAATCGTCTTCGCGGATAGAGGGACCACGTCGCCGGAGAAACCGGGGAGGCTTCTCAGTGGAAAAAATTTACAATAAAGCTCTTTCAAAGTCAGACAGAAAAGGCGTCGGAGTTGCGTTCCGACGCCTTTTCTTACCCACAAAATATCAGAAGGACATCACTCCTTCTGGCCTGAGAAATATAATACGAAAAGTATTAGCAGGTCAAACGTCAAGCGGCCTTTCCTTCCACTTTCTAAGGAATATACCTCGCTGGAATGGCGACGTCGCCAGTTGTGCCTAAGACGCTGATGGTAACGCCGCCTGTGGATCTCAGGATGTACCAGTTGCCTTGGCGGAAGACGGCGATGTCGGCTTTGCCGTCGCCGTCGTAGTCGGCGGGGACGGGTTGGTCTGTCGAGTTGCCCCAGTTGACGATCGTCGGGATGCCGGTGGAACTGTTGAGAACGTACCAGTTGTTGTCCGCAGGTCGGTAGACGGCGATGTCGTCTTTGCCGTCACCGTCGTAGTCGGCTTCGACGGGTTTGTCACCGGGTTGTCCCCAACCGACGATCTGTACGCTGGTCGTGGAGTTCAGCATGTACCAGACACCAGTCGAAGGCCGATAGACAGCGACATCCGTTTTGCCGTCGCCGTCGTAATCTGCCGGAACAGGAACGTCGCCCGCGTTGCCCCAACCCGAGATCGAGACGCCGCCGTCGGAAGTCCGAAGCGCATACCACACTCCAGTCGAAGGCCGATACACCGTGATGTCGGTCTTACCGT
>JBDTZW010000150.1:0-2712 GCA_040004905.1 Acidobacteriota bacterium | reverse complement strand
CAATAAGAACGCTCGCATTTCTCACACATCTCAATTCTCACTTCTCATATCTCATCTCTCATTTCTCATTTGCAGAAGCAGTCGCTCGACTTGCGAGTCGCCATAGCCGTAAACGCCTGCCATCTGGGTGAAATCGGCAAAGATCTCTATGAACTCTTTTTTATTTTTTGTAATATTTCGCAGAATCTCGACGGGCCGGATCTCTCGTTCGACAGCGGCCTCTACTACCTCTTTAAGGTATGGAAACCGTTTCGACTCCGTTTCGCCGATCAAAAGGAGGCGAGCATTGTCACCATGACGATAAGCATCCCAAAGCGCGACTCCGAGTTTGATGTCCGAGGGCTCAAACTTCGTACGAGCTTCGTAGCAGGTATTGAGATCGGCCGCATTGAGCGATCCAAATCCCTTCCAGCGATCGTCGAAGGACCGAACGACCGGTTCGATGCGATAGAGATCTCCTTCGGATTCACGCAGCAGCGAGAGGCAGAACCACAGGTTCGTACTGCAGAACAGCTCGTATTCGAACCAAAGGTTTACCTCGTCACCCGCTTCGACATCGAGCAGTTTCACCAACTCGTCCGCGACCGTCTCGTTATAAACGATCTCGTCGCCGCCGTACTCAGCCAGAATAAAATGGGCCCGTTGCTCCCAAAATTCGTACAACGCGTCCGCATCCGCCGGGCCGACCGCCAGACACTCACGGCAAACGATCACGTCGCCTGCAATACCTGTTTTCTTAAAGTCTCCGGCCGTCGCGTCGCCCGGCATTACATGATAGATCATATGGAAAGATATATGGCGTGTCCCACCGCGAGACATACGCCGGCGTACACGCCCGCAACCAGGTCATCCGCACAGATCCCGAGACCACCCGGAAGCACTTCAAGCGCCCTGATCGGGTACGGCTTCCAGATATCGAAGAGCCGAAAGAGAAGAAATCCGGCAAGGATAAAAGGCCACGAAATTCCGAAAGGCGCAAAAAAGAATACCAGCAGTTGGCCCATCACTTCGTCGATCACCGCCTGTGACGGATCGGCGTTACCAAAGATCGGAGCCGAGCGGCCCGACGCCCAAATTCCGATCAGACAAAGGAGGACAAAGAGGATCACGATGAGCGTAAACAACCATGCCGCTTGGGCAGCTTCGGAGAGACCAAGAAACTCGGATCGTACCGACGAATTGATGCGAACCGTAAAATGAAAGAAATTGACCATCTGCGAAGCCGCAAGATAGATCAAAACGCCGACCGCCGATCCCCATGTTCCCGGAGCAAGTGGGATGTACCCGACGCCGACCGTCGTGATCGCGAGCGAAAGATAGTCGACAAAGCCCTCAGGTTTTCGGCGTTCGATCTCGGATTTCATTTCAGAACTCAATTCCCTGCTGGGCGTAGATGCCCGCGTGAAAAGGATGTTTGATCTCTTTCATTTCAGTAACAAGATCAGCGGTTTCGACAAGCTCCGCCGGAGCGTTGCGGCCGGTCAGCACGAGATGCAGATGCGGCTGTTTTTCGCGGACAGCGTTGATCTCATCGAGGACCTTATGTACATCGAGAAATTTGTAATCGAGCACGTAGACAAGCTCGTCGAAAACAAGCAGCTCGTATTCCTCGCTCCGCATTTTCTCGACGCAAAGCGCCCAGGTTTCTTCCGATGTCCTGATATCCTGAGCCGGATCTTTCGTGTCCCAGGTAAATCCGTCGCCCATTGTATGAACCTCGACACCGAGCTTTTCGAGCGATTCGTGCTCGCCATAGCGGTCGTTTTTGGACTTCATGAACTGGATCATGCAGCAGTTCAATCCGCGGCCGGCGGCACGCACCAGCAGCCCGAGCGCGGCCGTGGTCTTGCCCTTGCCGTCTCCGGTGTTGACCATCAGCAGGCCTTTGGTTTTCTCGCGATAGTCCTCGCGACGCCACTTGTACTTTTTCTCTTTCGCGTCGGCCATAAATCAAAAAAGCGGCAGCTTCAAAAGAAACCGCCGCCAAAGATTATATCGGATATGAATCCTTTTCTTAACTCAGACTCAGGTCGTAGCTGCCATTTTCGAGCGGCTGAAAACTCTCGGCCGCCTTGTCTACCGCCGCCAAAACGGCCGCGACAAGCTCTTGCTCTTTGACATCCCAATCACCCTTTACCCGCAGACCCGAGGCATTCCTGTGACCGCCCCCGCCGAATGCCTCGGCCACGCGGGCAACGTTGATACAGCCCTTAGAACGCAGGCTGACGCGATATTCGTCCGGGCCGACCTCGCGCATGTAAACCACGGCAAGCACATCGCGAGCAGCCAGCGGAATGTTGACGAAGCCGTTGTTGTCGCCGTCGATCGCACCGGCGGTGTTCTTCATCAAAAGCGTCTGCCGAAGAGATGCTACACGACCGCTCGGATCTCGTTTCACAGTGGCTAGCACCTGTCGCATCAGTTCGATCCGCGACCACGGATAGTTGTTGTAAACCGCTTCCGATATTGATGCGGGTTTAACGCCGGCCTTGATCAATTCGGAAGCAACCTTGAAAGTGCGTTCGGTTGTGTTGGAGAAGTGAAAGGAACCAGTGTCGGTTACTAGGGCCATGTACAGGCACTCTGCTATCTCGCGGGTTATCCGGCCGCCGATCGCCTTGCACAGGTTGTAGATCATCTCGCCGACCGCAGACGCGGTCGAATCTATCCAGTTGATCGTGCCGAAATGTTCGCTGGTTGCGTGGTGGTCGA
>JBDTZW010000298.1:0-9149 GCA_040004905.1 Acidobacteriota bacterium | reverse complement strand
TCGTTTATTTTGACGCAAAAGACGATGCTTCTCTTGATAAGTTCAAAGGCCAACTAAAAGGCAAGATTGTTCTGATGTCTGACATTCGTCCGCTCAAGGCTGATTTTACCGGCATCGGTAAGCGCGATACTGACGAAGACCTAACGAAATTGGCGGCCGCACCGGATCCTGCGACTCAGCCGCGGCCAAATTTTGGCGGAGGCGGGCCAGAGGCACAGGCGCGCCGGGCAGCTCAACTCTTCGCCGCTAAAAAACTTCTTTTCGCGACGAACGAAGGCGCCGGGATGCTCGTCGACAATAGCCGTGGCGGATTTGGCGGAACGGTCTTTGTGCAGCAAGCTACCGTCGCGCAGGATCTTCCGGCGACTCCTCCTGATCCGAACACACGACGCTTAACCCCGTATATGAAGGAAGCCGAATCGCGCATCCTTCCTCAAATGACTGTAGCAACCGAGCATTACAATCGGATGGTCCGCATGATCCAGCTCGGTGAAAAGCTGAAAATGACCGTTAATGTCGATGCTCAATACATCGATGGTGACGGTATGGTAAACAACACCATCGCGGAAATTCCCGGAACCGATCCGACGCTAAAGGACCAGGTCGTAATGCTAGGCGGGCACATGGACTCCTGGCACGGCGGAACTGGCGCAACCGACAATGGAGCGGGTGTCGCCGTCGCAATGGAAGCCGCACGAATAATACAGGCCGCCGGCCTAAAGCCGCGACGCGCGATCCGCGTGGCTCTCTGGTCAGGCGAAGAGGAAGGCCTTCTCGGTTCGCGTGCCTACGTCAAGCAGCATTTTGGCGAGATGAAGGGTGCTCCTGGTTTCGGTCCGCCCGATCCCAACTCTCCAAAGCCTGAACTCGTAAAAGGCCCCGAGTATGAGAAGTTGTCGGCTTATTTCAATCTCGACAACGGAACGGGCAGGGTTCGCGGTGTCTACATGCAAGGCAACGGCGCCGTCCGGCCATATTTCGAAGCGTGGCTAGCACCGTTCGCAGACCTGGACGCCAAGACGCTGACGATGTCGAACACCGGCGGGACCGACCATCTCTCGTTCGATGCGATAGGGCTTCCCGGTTTTCAGTTCATTCAGGATGAGATCGAATACGATACGCTAACTCACCACTCGAATCAGGATGTATTTGATCGGATCCAGGCAGACGACATGAAACAGGCCGCGACCGTTATGGCCGCCTTCGTTTATCAAACAGCAATGATGGACGAAATGATGCCGCGAAAAGCCGCGAGGTAGTTCTGGTTCAAAACTAAGGTTGCCGGTCATTTGGCCGGCCCTTTTCATTTTTCGATCCGGTTCATCTGTTCAGAGTAGCTTTCGGATAGACCGAGTTTATCGAGCCATGTTACCTGCTCGCGCATAAGCTCGGGCAGGTGCACAACATCCGAGAGAGCGTAATCAACTAGCGCGTCCGTCCAGATGCCGTCCCAGCTTCGGCTAAACTTCGCCCGTTGCGATTTGTCGAGATCGACGGCGAAATAGCGGTAGAGGGTTTCGGCGAGCGAAGCCGACTGTTTGGCTCCCTTTGTTAAAACCTTTTCCGCGATCATCGTGTCGAACACATTAGTTACAGCGTGACCGGCGGCGTGCAGAAACTCTAGATCGAATTTGGCATTGTGAAATATCTTGACTATATTCGGGTCGGCGAGGATCTCGACGAATCGACCCATTGAGATACCTTCGCTTAACGGAACAAGCACGTTGAATTTTCCATCTGAAAACTGGATAGAAAATAATTTGCCGCTGCGCGAATTGAAGCCCGACGTTTCGGTGTCGCAGCCGAGAACGTCAGCTTTCGACAATCGCTCAACAGCGAGCTCAATTTCATCCAATGTTCGAGCGATCAAAATTTCCACTACATCGTATTTTCAGCAAAGGTCGCAAGGAACGCAACGAACCTTTCCATTAAACTTGCGGCACGAAATGTATTAAGCTAATCGGCAAGTTTATGGCTGAAAATCTCTCTGAAACCGAAGTTCGCGTTCTTGGCTGTCTGGTTGAAAAGCAGTTGACCACTCCTGAATACTATCCGCTCACGCTAAACGCTCTTGTAGCTGTTTGCAATCAAAAGAGCAATCGCGATCCGGTCGTGTCATACGATGACATCGTGGCCACGGAAGCTCTCGATTCGCTGCGGGACAAAAATCTCGTCTATGTTTTCTACGGGAGCACGAGCCGCGTGGTGAAATATAAGCATATGCTGCCGAGCGTTTACAGCCTTGATCCGGCGGAAACGGCCGTGATCACGGTGTTGATGCTCCGAGGGCCGCAAACCGCTGGCGAGATACGCGGGCGAAGCGATCGGCTTTGCGATTTTGAGGGCCTCGGCCAGGTGCAGCAGACGCTGGATGGCCTTGCCTCACGGGCAGAATCGCTGGTGGTGAAGCTCGAACGCCAGCCTGGGCAAAAAGATGCTCGCTACGCTCATCTCCTTTCGGGCCCTGTTGACGCGGCGATTTTGAACCTTCCCCGGGAACGTGCTGCCGGAGGCGGTGTTTTGAATGAGCGGGTCGAAAAAGTGGAACAAGAGCTGGAGCGGGTAAGCACCGAGCTTGGGGCTCTTCGCGAAACGGTCGAAGCGTTTCGAAAACAATTCGAATAAATTCAGTTTCCTTCGAGATGTTTTTCAAGGACTTGCTTTAACTGCGGCGGATCGACGGGCTTATATAAAACTCCCATGCAGCCGGCTTTCATTACCTGAGATCGAACATCGTGGTAGGCGGTAACGGCAACGATGGGAATGTCGGCGAGACTCTCCATTCCGTTGATCAGCTCTGCGGCGGATAGACCGTCCATCAGCGGCAGTCCGATGTCCATCAGGATCAGGTCGGGATGGTATTGAGCGGCTTTTTCGATGGCTTCGTAGGGACCCGACGCTTCGAGCACATAGTAGCCGTAGTGCTCAATCATCAGGCGCATCATCTCACGCGTATCTTCGTAGTCTTCGACAACCAATACCCTTTTTGCCATTTACAACCCCTCGTGCCCGTCAATTTGTCGAAAAAACCAGTTTAACGACTTTAGACGTTGATTGCAAAATCGTTACTAACGGGTCGACGTGGCGCGGGATGGTCACGAGCAAGTTCGGCCTCGATGCCGAAAAGTTTAAGCGGATCCACCCGGCGGCATCATGTTTTGCAAACTTTTGCATCATTTTGATGAGCCTGGTGCCATCGCCCCCCGATCATCTCTTGCCGACCTGAAAAAACGCCGCAGCCTTTGATCCGTTTTGACCTCGGCATAGCTCACGGCGGGCGGGGTAAAACCTCGTGTTTTGCAAACCATTGACATCATTCGGCTTACGAGCGAAGCGGGCCGCTCGCCAGCTGTTCGCCATTTTTATTTTGTCCCATATCCCACTGTCCCAGCGTCCCATACGCATGTTAAACCTGCGTTTAAAGCGTGTGAGCCGTCTCTCGGTTGCCGGTCGCAGAATGTTAATTTTCAAAGATCGATACACCTTGGTGCCTAATGTCGGAAAACAATCGATGGATATTCTAACACACATGTTGTAGTGTGAGCATCTAAATCTACCCTAAAAGTAAAAAGGCCGTCGGGAAGACGGTCTTTCCTTTGGAACCTGCTGCGCGGGACGCCTTTTATTTTCCGGCACGTCGGACGCCGATCTTCATTTGGACTAGGTCCTCGACGGTGACATTCGGGTCATCGGCTTTGGCCTTACGGATAAAGTCCGTGTCGATGTTGAAGATCCGGAACTTAACGACCTCTTCGGATGACAGGCCGCTGAAGCCTTCTGCTTTTAGATCGTTCAGAAATTCGGGCGTTATCTTAAAGATACGGAATTTGACCAACCCTTCGAAGCTCTCCTTGTCGAAACCCGCGTCATGCATTTGGCGGACGTAGTCGGCGTCGATCTTGAAAATGCGGGCCTTTACCAGGTCTTCCATCTTGAGGTCGGTAAATCCGGTTGCCTTCATTTCGGCCATAAACTGCGAATCTACATGAAAGATTGCGGCCTTGAACAGGTCTTCGACGTCGAGCGGGCCGAAATTGGTGGAGAGGAGATCGTCGGCCAGCCTGGTCGTAACATTGATCGTGGCCGCAGCAAAAAGGCGGTCGGCCATGTCGTCTTCGTGCTTGGAGCCTGATTTTTCGAAATCGAAGCCGCGGCTTTTCATTGCGTCGATAAAGCTTCGGTTCGACGTAAATGTAAAGGTGCCCGAACCTTTTCCGTCCACAAACGTGCCTTGGCAGTCGATCGTGCCGGCCTCGCGGACCAGCCGGAAACTGACCTTGCCGTTCGCGGCCTGCTCTCGGGTCAGGCCGTCGAAATCGGAATAGTCGTAATTAGAACCATTCTGATCGTGGCCGCCGCGAGCCGTTCGTCGCTCGAACGACACATAGATCTTTCCGTCCTTCTGCTTGACGGAATCGGCACGCCAGTCACCGGTGAGGGCCGTTTGGGCAACAATAACGTATGAACCGATAACAATTAGGATGAAACAAAAGCCGACCAATCCGCCAATGATCGTATAAATAGATTTCCGCATGCAAGCCTCCCAAACTTTGAGTTATTTGTGCGCAAGAATTGCGTTAGCAGAATGAAAACACCGGCTGTAGGTGGTTTGTGACAGGAAAGAAAGAAAGTTCCCGCATTTTTGTTCGGTGATTTCCAAACAATGCGTGAGCTTTTCAAACTCGGCAAACTCGCGCAGAAGGCTAACAATGCCCCAGACGTCGTCAGGAAGCGCTTTTCGGATCTGAAACTTCATAACGAAAAAACCGTGCCTGAATTATATCAGGCACGGTTTTAATCTCAATTAACAGCCCGAATCACTGCCCCTTTTTCTTTGGGGTTGCGGCTCCTTTTTGCGGCGTTACGTTCTGCTCTTTCTTAAGAGTGTCGATCAACGCAACGGCGTCGGGTTTGAGCTTATGAGTATCCGGGGCGGCAGCGACGAACTTTTGCAGGTAATTTACGCCTTCCTGAAACTTGCCCTTGTCATTGTTCAAATAGGCGAGATTTATAAGGTTCAAACCGGCTCCGGCGAGTGCGTCAACGTTGTCAGGTGAATCCTGCAGGACCGCCAAGTAAGCATCAAGCGCAGCCTGCGTTTCGCCGGCTTCCTGCATGATATCGCCGAGAGTAAGGCGTGCGTTAAGCTTCTTTACAGGGTCAGTCTCGATGGCCACGTAATCGGCAAAGCCCGGGCCGGCTTCCTTGGCCTTGGAAACATCCGCTCTCGTCTTAACCATCAAGCGGAAGATCTCGACATAGTTTGCCAGAAGATTGTGTTTGGCCGTCTCGGAGGTTTTCTGAGCGGCTGCGTCCGCGCCCGCCGGATGATCTTTCAAGATCGTCAGCCCGCGGTTGACGGCGGTTATCGCGTCGCCGAAATCAGCCTTGGCTTTTTCCATCAAGGCAGCCTTGGCATCTGCCTCGGCGCTTACAGACTGTTTGTAGGAATCGAATCCGCGATCTTTGAGCGCGACAGCCTTGTAATTGAGCAGGATCGGAGCGCTTCCTTCAAAATCAGGGTCGGCGTTGATGCCCTCATCAAATTTTGCGATCGCTCCGTTGTAGTCCTTTGCTTTATAAAGCTTGTCGCCTTCTTGAAAAGCGGCGTTGACGACCTTGTTGGAATTTTCAGCCTTATTCTTAGCTGCTACTGCTTTGTCGTATTCGGCCTGCTGCTTTTTCTGCTCTTCGGTCAGCTTGGCAGGAGTCTGGCCGGACGAGGTGTTCGTTGACGGAGTCTTCAATGCCGCGCGAACTTCTTCTTCGGTCCAGGTTTTTCCGCCGCCCTCGCTGACCTCGAAAGATATATTCTCCATCCCGGCCTTGATATTCGGCCGGAGGTCCGGGCTGATGCCTGGTCCGCTGATAACGAGGGCATATTGCTGGCCCAGAATGAAGCCGACGAAGCTAAACTCGCCCTTCTTATTTGTTTTTGCGGAAGGCATTTTGCCCTTGTCGATGTCCGTTCGATAGGCGTCAACGGTCACCCCCGCCGCGGGGACCAACGTCCCATCCTGCTTTTTGATCTTTACCGAACCATTTACCGGGCCTGTCTGGCCAAAAGAAATCAAGGCGAACGAGCTAACCGCGAATGCTAACAATACAGTCTTAAAAATTGATCTATGGAACATTAGGTCCTCCGAATTAGGCGAGAAACGCTTTTCTAAGATGCGAGACTTAAATAAAGAGTTTGTCAGTTTTTAGTTATTCTAACGCAAATTGGCTCCAAAGTTGAAGTGAAGCGTGGTTTATCCGGGTCATCTCAGATCGCTGTTCCGATTCGAAATCGTCCGGCCGCGTGATATTGTTACATTTTCGCCAAAAATCACTGATGACAGAGAGAATATTCAATTTTTCGGCAGGTCCGGCTGTAATGCCGCTTGAGGTACTGGAACAGGCACGCGACGAACTGCTTTCCCTAGACGGGTCGGGTATGAGCGTGATGGAAATGAGCCACCGCTCAGCACGTTTCGAGGCGATCTTGGACGGTGCCGAAAAAGGGATACGCGATCTGCTTGGCATACCTGCGAACTATCGAATCTTGTTCTTACAGGGCGGAGCGTCGCTCCAATTTTCGATGGTGCCGATGAATTTCCTGACACGCGATCAAACGGCGGATCACATCGTCACGGGCTTCTGGGGCAAAAAAGCCGTTCCCGAGGCCGAACGATTCGGGAAGGTAAACGTTATTTACACCTCGGAAGCGGACCGGTTCTCGACCGCGCCGCCGCAGGAGGAGCTTCGTTTCAGCCAGGACGCTGCATATGTTCATTACACATCCAACGAGACTATAGACGGAGTCGAATTCAAGTACGAACTCGATGGCGGAAAGACGCCGGTCGTTTGCGATGCGTCGTCTAACATTTTGTCGAAACCGATAGATCCCGAGAAATACGACCTTATCTACGCCGGTGCGCAGAAAAACATTGGTCCGAGCGGCGTCACACTTGTGATCGTTCGTGATGACATGCTCGATCGGGTGCGTGATAATCTGCCGTCAATGCTGGACTACCGCCACATTGCCGCGAACGGATCGATGGCGAACACGCCGAACACTTGGGGCATTTATTTGATCGGACTGGTCTGCGAATGGCTGAAAAAGCAGGGCGGCGTCGCGGCAATGGCAGTGAGGAATATCGAAAAGGCTCGGGTTCTATACGACGCGATCGATTCCAGCGACGGTTATTTCACGGGCTTCGCATCACGAGACGCGCGATCGCTGATGAACGTCACCTTTCGGCTGCCGTCTGCGGACCTGGATGAGAAATTTGCCGTCGAAGCTGCTGAGGCCGGGCTCGGCGGCCTAAAGGGTCACCGCCAGGTCGGCGGAATACGAGCCTCGATCTACAACGCTTTTCCGCGGCCAGGCGTCGAGGCGCTTGTCGGATTTATGAAGGATTTTGCCGAGATCAACGGTTAGATCGCGTTAAGAATATTCAATAATTCGTCTTCCTCACTTTCTGACACAGTTCGCAGATCAAGCACAACCCGTCCTTCCGCGATCCGCGCGATCACGGCAGGCGTGGAATTTCGCAAGCCAAATTCGAGGCGCTCAGGCGATAGGTTGGGATGTGAGAGAGCGAGCAGTGCGGTCTCGGGCTGAAAGTCGGGGGCTGCTCCGCCGCCGATCACTGAATGTCCGTCGTTGATCTCGACGGACAGGTCTGCGTTCGTAAGTTTTTCGAAAAATTTCGCCGCTCGTTGGGAAAGTTCGGTTTTGGTCAGCGACAGCATTCGTTGGACGGGAATTTCCTGGGTCGAGGTTCCTTTTCGATACGCCTCAAGCGTTGCCTCGAGAGCAGCATAGGCGATCTTGTCCACGCGGAGTACGCGATAGAGGGGATGTTTTCGAATTTGATCGACCAATTCCGATCGTCCCACGATAATCCCCGCCTGCGGCCCGCCGAGCAATTTGTCTCCACTAAACGCGACGAGATCCACACCGGCACGGATCGAATCGGCAATTATTGGCTCACCCCTTATTCCGTATTCGCTAAGATCGGTCAAGGCTCCGGACCCGGCGTCCTCGAAAAAGATAAGGCCTTTTTCGCGGGCCAGGCCAGCGAGTTCACTCACGCTTGGAGCCGAGGAAAAGCCGGTGATCCGGTAGTTGGAGGGATGAACTTTCAGAAGGAGACAGGTGTTTTCATTTATTGTTTTTTCGTAATCGGCTAGGCGCGTTCTGTTAGTCGTTCCCACCTCCCGAAGCGTCGCACCGGATTGAACAAGGACATCCGGAATGCGAAAGTCACCACCTATTTCTACGAGCTCGCCACGCGAGATCACAACCTCGCCTCCGGCTGCAAAAACTGTCAATACAAGAAATGCCGCGGCCGCGCAGTTGTTGACGATCACGGAGGCCTCGGCTCCCGTGAGTTCGCAGATAAGTGATTCGGAGTGTTCGCCGCGTTTTCCGCGCGTCCCGGACGCGAGATCATATTCCACGCTCGAATAGCCAGCGACATCGACGATCGCGCGCCGGGCTTTCTCGGACAAAGGCGCTCGGCCGAGGTTCGTATGAACAACGACACCGGTCGCGTTTATCACACGCTTGATATGCGATGCGCGATCTTTCTTATATTCTGAAAGGAGCTTATTTTCAGACCGTTCGATAAGGTTCTGCAGGCCGAGAGAATTGGAGCTCGACTCGCGAATATCCGATCGAACGGCTTTGATCGCTCTGCGCGCCAAAACGGTCGCGAAGCGGACGCCGACATCCGCGGCTATTGAGATCGCGGTCTCCGTACGCAGCAATTCGTCAACCGATGGAAGATCCTGCAATACCCCCGACGCTGAAGAAGTAGCTCTGTCCGTCATAGGTGCATTGTAACCGAGAATCGAATTATTGGAATGGATAGCTAATTGGCGGTATACTATTAAAAGGGATCTCCCTCCCCGCAACCCCGCTCCCCAAAGGATAACCCGCAAATGGCGATCAACTCCAGGAATCTTTATCGTAAAACCCAGGTTAAACAGGAACAGTCGGCCGAGACCGATCAGCAGCTCGGACGACTCGACGACGACATTAGGAAGTTAAAGATCGATTTCGATATTTATCTGAACGGAGCGACAAAACGTCCGCCGCTCGAAGCACGTGCACGCCTCGAGGCCCAGATCAAGAGAGTTTCCGATAGTCGAGCTCTTTC
>JBDTZW010000269.1:0-9171 GCA_040004905.1 Acidobacteriota bacterium | reverse complement strand
CCGCCTACGAAAACGACTGTATCCGTATCTTTAAGCCGGTTCAGGAGGTCTGTAAAATCAACATTAACCTCTTTTCCGAAATCAAACTCCAGATTAGCCTGCCAGTTGTTTAGCTGTGCGTAGCGGATTTCAATTTCGTACTTTTTGCCGCCTTCGACGTTGAATGGAAACCTTGAGGGAAGCGTTCGCCAGTTATCATACTTTGCAACCGTCTCGCCGTTGACAATCAACTCGAAATGTCCCGTCGCTCCTGTCTTAAAAACTATCTCTTCGGTTTTATCTGCCTCAAACTCGGTTTCGTATTTGGCGGAAAAGTTTTCCAGGCGAACGCCGGATGCAAATTCGTGATCTCCCGCCGTGGTCAGTTTAAGCGGATTAGCGATTTGGTCGGAGATAACGCTATCGCCTTGATAGGTTCGATTGTTCCAGTAAGCAGCCTTAAAGCCTTGCTTCCCGTCAATAGAAGTTTTCGAGAAATAACTTTGGGTTACTTTATTCTCAACCAGGTCGCAGGCTTTGTCGTATATGATCCTGTTCGAGTCAATTTTTGATTTGATCCCGTTCAGAATCGAAATTGTTCTCATAGGTTTCCCGTTGTAATTTCCCCACAGCATCTGCTCGTTATTGGCGTTAGGTCCGATGACGGCTATTTTGTTAACAGATTTACTTAACGGCAGAATATTATTCTTGTTTTGAAGCAGCGTCATGGATTGACGTGCCATATCGAGGGCGAGTTTTCTATGCTCTTCGCTGTTCACGACCGACATCGGAATTTTAGTCCAGGGCACAAGCGACTCGTTATCCATTTCTCCTAACTCGAAGCGTTCCGCAAGCGCGCGCAGTAAGTGCTTGTTAATTTCCTCTTCCGTGATCAGACCTCTTGACACGGCTTCGGGGAGATTTTTAAACGCATAACCGTCCCACACACATTCGACATCGGTGCCTGCTAAAACTCCTTTCGCCGCTGCGTGCATCGCATCGGATGAGACCCTGTGATTACTGTAAAAATCGGTGATCGCACCACAGTCTGAAACAACCATATATTTAAAGCCAAAGTTATCGCGCAGTATGTTTTGCAGCAAACGATTATTGCCGCAACAAGGTTCGTCATCCAGCCGTTGATAGGCGCACATTACCTCTCTTACATCCGCATCCTGAACTAAAGATTTAAAAGCTGGAAGATATGTCTCCCATAGATCTCTTGGATCTACATTATTGAGATTGAGCGTGTGACGACTCCATTCGGGACCAGAATGCACTGCATAGTGTTTCGCGCAAGCCAATAGCTTCCTGTATTTTGCGTCTTCCGGCCCCTGCAATCCCTTGACAACCATCACGCCCATCCGCGAAGTCAGATATGGGTCTTCGCCGTAGGTTTCCTGTCCGCGTCCCCAACGCGGGTCGCGAAAGATGTTTATATTTGGCGTCCAGACTGAAAGGCCGTGAAAACGCCTGTTCTCTTGCCCGTTTCGCAGAGCTTCGTTATATTTGGCGCGCACTTCATCAGATGTCGCATCGAAAATTTGATAAACAAGAGAGTCATTAAACGAAGCCGCCATACCGATTGGCTGCGGAAATACCGTGACGTTATCGTTATTTGCAAAACCGTGAAGAGCCTCGCTCCACCAGTTAAACTTCTTAATTCCCAAACGCGGAACAGCGGGAGATTGGTCAAACATCAACGATGCCTTCTCCTCAAGCGTTAGACGAGAAATCAGATCTTTCGCACGCTCTTCAAAGGGGAGTTTTGTATTCTGATAAAGTTGCTGGGCCGACGCTATTGAACAGAAGAGAAACCCAACTACTAAAAGCTGTAATTTATTTAAGCGTTTTGTCTTCATAAGATGTTTTGGTTGAGCGCTAGCTAACTATTCGACGACATTAATGAGCGTGCCGATTGGTTCGATGGAAATGCTAATCACGTCGCCTGATAGCAAAGTGAAATCGTCAGGCGGGACGATGCCCGTACCTGTCAGAAGAAAGCATCCCTGCGGGAACGAATTGTCGCGGAAGAGAAATTCTACGAGCGACGAAGGCGTGCGTTTGAGTTGCGCCAAGGTCGTCTCACCCGCGAAGACCGTTTCGCCATTCCGTCCAATATCAAGTTTGATCTCGGTCGTCGGAGAAGGCATCTCTTTCGCGACAAAAATGCAGGGACCGAGCGCACAACTTCGATCATAGACTTTGGCCTGCGGCAGATAGAGAGGATTAATTCCCTCTATGTCACGCGAGCTCATGTCATTGCCTACGGTGTAGCCGACTATCTTTCCGGTGCGTGTCACAACTAGCGCGAGTTCGGGTTCAGGCACGTTCCAGAACGAATCGCTTCGGATACGCACCTTTTCGCCTGAGCCTGCGACACGATGGGCAGTCGCTTTGAAGAAGAGTTCGGGTCGCTCCGCTGTATAGACACGGTCATAGAAATCTCCGCCTCCTGCGTTTTGCGACTCTTCTATGCGTGCCGTGCGGCTTCTATAATAAGTGACACCCGCTGCCCAAACTTCCTGGCTGACAATCGGCGGCAGAATCCGTTGATCGAAATCGCCGTCGACCTCCGGCAAACCGGAGTCATCCAACACGTTACACAAGTAATGGGCGAGGTCGTCTCGATTGATTAGCTCGTCCCAGTCACTCTTGCCCGAATAAACGCCCGTTTTGTCTTGAATTATAAAACCGTCTTTTATTCTATAGATCTTCACTCTAGTCCTCTGATCTGTAATTGTTTAAGACCAAACTTGCTGTGTGAAAAAGTGAAAAAGCCAATTAGCTGAGGTCAACCAATTTTTTTAGCGTTCACTTTTTTCATCCAATTAGTATGCATTTTCAAGCAATATGCCCTCCTTGAGCTTCGACATACACCGCATAAAGCGATTGGCTGGCGGTGATAAAAAGACGATTTCGTTTCACTCCGCCAAAACAGACATTGCTACAGGTTTCAGGCAGGAGTATCTGCCCGATTCGTTGGCCGTCAGGCGCAAAAATATGAACGCCATCGAAACCATCCCCAGCCCAACCCATTGCCGCCCAGATATTTCCATCTACATCTGCGCGAATTCCATCCGCCGCGCCGACCAATTCTCCATCTTTTGTTTTGAGCTTCATCCGGGCAAACTCCCGATGATTTTGCAACTTCTTTCCGTCAACCACATCCCAAACTCTCATGACGCATATGGGCGCGCCTGTATCGGTTGAATAAAGCCTTTTGTAATCGGGCGAAAAACAGATCCCGTTTGGCTTGAAACCTTCATCGCTGACCATTTCCAGCTTGGCGGTTTTGGGATCAATGCGGTAAATTGCTTCTTTGATCAGAAGTTCGCCTTTGTTTCCTTCGTAATTGACCATCGTTCCGTAACCGGGATCCGTGAACCAGGTTCCGCCGTCCGGATGAACTACCACATCATTCGGAGCGTTAAAAGGTTTACCTTTCCAGTTGTCGGCAAGAATGGTGACTTTGCCGTTGTATTCATAGCGCACTACGCGGCGCGTGCCGTGTTCGCAGGTAATTTGACGACCTTCCCAATCAAACGTATTGCCGTTGGAGTTGTTGGAAGGATTGCGAAAAACGCTGACGTGGTTATCTTCCGCCAGCCATCTATGCTGAACATTGTTTGGAATATCACTCCAAACCAGATAATTACCGACACCGTTCCACGCCGGACCTTCTGCCCATAAAGTACCTGTGTAAAGCCGTTGGATGGCTGTGTTGCCCAGGCGGTATTTGGCAAATCTTTGATCCAAAGTCAGAATATCTTTATCCGGATAACGAATTGGCGTAGCATTCGGCGAATAGTCACGAACCTGTCCAGCGACTCTAGTCGCGAGCGCGGCTGCCATAGTTCCGACCATAAAACTGCGTCGTCCCATTTTTGTAGTTTGCTCAAGCTTGTTTTTCTCTTCCAAAAATCCTCCTCTCGTTCAGAGCTACCTGCTCCTACGCGCGAGTTCTGACTAGTTGACGTAAAACTTACTGCTCGGCTTTTCCATTAATAATCCGCCGTACGCCAAGAGGATTATTATTTTTCAGTTCGTCCGGCAACAAAGAATCAGGGAAATTCTGATAACAAACCGGACGGGTGAATCTCGTTATAGCTGCTGTTCCAACCGAGGTTGTTCGGCAATCGGTTGTCGCCGGAAATGGACCGCCGTGAACCATCGAATCGCAGACTTCAACCCCAGTTGGGAAACCGTTAATAATTAGCCTTCCAACTTTTTGCTCGAGAATCGAAATAAGTTCCCCAAAATTTTTAAAATCTTCTTCAGTTCCGAAAATGGTAGCCGTTAAATGCCCACTCAGATTTTGGGCAATTTTCAGTAATTCTTCTCGGCTGTTTGCTTCGACGGCAAGTGTGGAAGGACCAAAAACTTCTTCTTGCAGTAGCCCGTTCGATAAAAAATAGGCGGCACTCGTTTTCAATAGATGCGCCGCTGCGTGGTTGGGCTCATTTTTGTTGGCACCCGATGTTATTAATTCCACCCCGGATTGCTCCGCTAGTGTTGCGATTCCGCTCCCGTAAGCCTCTTGAATTTCGGAGGTGAGCATTACACCCGCATCAACATCTTGAATGTTTTTCGCAAGTTGCCGTTGAAATATCTGTGAATCGTCAGAGTTTTGAATGACAACGATCCCCGGATTTGTGCAAAATTGGCCGACTCCGAGCGTTACCGAACCGGCTAATCCTTTGGCGATGGTTTCTCCGTTTTTCTGAAGAGTATTAGGCAAAATAAAGACCGGATTGGTGCTTCCCATTTCTGCGTAAACCGGTATTGGTTCTTCCCGCCGAACTGCCGCGTCGAAAATGGCTTTTCCGCCTTTAAACGACCCCGTAAAACCAATCGCTTTAATCAGCGGATGTTTTACAATTGCCATTCCAACTTCAACCGATGAGCCCTGCACCATCGAAAATATTCCGTCCGGCAAATCCGATTTTTCAATCGCTTTTTGAAAAGCCGCAGCGATCATTTCACAAGTACCCGGATGAGCCGGATGAGCTTTGACGACCACCGTACAACCCGCCGCCAGTGCTGAAACGGTATCTCCGCCGGCAACCGAAAAAGCCAGCGGAAAATTACTTGCGCCAAATATTCCGACCGCCCCGAGCGGTTTTTGCAAACTTCTAATATCAGGTTTTGGAATTGGCTGGCGTGCGGGGATAGCAGTATCAATCCGGGCATCTACCCATGAACTTTCTCGCAATAACTGGGCAAATAAATTTAGTTGCTTAATTGTCCGCCCGAGCTCGCCAATAATCCTGGCTTCTGGTAAACCCGTTTCATTACAGCACCGTTTTATCAAATCATCGCCCAAAGCAGTAATTTCTTCAGCAATCGTTTCCAGCAGAATGGCTTTTTCCTGTCCGCTTTTGATTCGATATTTTTGAAAGGCTTCGTTCGCTTTAAGAACCGCTTCGTTTATTTCATCAATCGTCGCTTCAAAATAATCAGGCGCGAGATTATCGCCGGTCGCCGGATTAACTGCCCGAAAAATTACATTTCCATTGCCGGTGCGTGTTCTACCTAAAAAATTTAATCCGTTCAAATTCATTATTCACCTAATCACTTACAATTGTTTGAAGAAGATACCTGTTTAAGAATCCAGCGCACGCAATCCCGCTTCGATAACTCGAACGATTCGGTCAACATCATAGACACTCCCCCGCCAGGGTCCTCCACTCGCGTTCTGTAGTGCCGCCCATAACTTCGTGTCGTCGGGCAAAGCCGGATCAGATCGTAAGTCTGTGCGCAAGCATCTCGCCGCTAAGGCCGCATCAGCAGGGACGTATTGGTCCGATGCGCTCCTTTCAACAAGGTCAATGCTTCCTTCCAGCTTAATCGGGTCTATCACTACACGAATCAAGTCGCCGTCGCGCACCTTGCCGATCGAGCCGCCCGCGAGAGCCTCGGGGCTAATATGTCCGATACACGGGCCACTTGAAACTCCTGAGAAACGAGCGTCTGTGATGAGCGCAACCTTATCCGCATAAGGCATATACTTGAGAGCGGAGGTGATCTGATAAACCTCTTCCATGCCTGCACCCATAGCACCGCGACATATAAGCACCACGACATCGCCGGACTTTATTCGATCATCGCCCTGGCTTTTGATTGCTGCAATGGTGGCTCGCTCGGTCGTGAATACGCGCGCTGTTCCTGTCAGGCGAAAGACTCCATCCGCATCAAACGCAGATCGGGCGATAGCCGTGCTCTTAACTATTGCTCCTTCTGATGCCAGGTTGCCTTTTATATAAGAGATCGTACTCGTAAGTCCTCGCTGTTTTGCGCGTTCGGGGGGCAAAATAACGTCGTCAGGGTCAACACCATCCGCTTGTCGGAGACGTGCTCGAAATGCTTTTCGTCTTTCACATACTTCCCACTCATCCAGCACTTCGTCCAAAGTCTTACCGACCGCCGTAAGAGCCCTGCTGTCAATCAAACCGAGACGGCGCAGATGCAGCATTACCTCCGGAACACCACCTGCGAGAAATACCCGCACGGTCGGGTGCGATCCGTTCGGCAATGCTTCTACTAGACGCGGCACCCGTCGGTTAATGGCGATCCATTCGTCGATCGCTGGCGGCTCGAGTCCCGCCGCGTGTGCCACCGCCGGAAGGTGTATTAGAAGATTCGTTGAGCCGCCGAAAGCAGCATGAACCGCCATTGCGTTGCGGATCGAAATATCCGTAACAAGGTCATGAGGCGTCATGCCGAGTTCTTTTTGCCGCAATACCGCATGCACGGATCGGTGAGCGGCATCGAGCCACACAGGTTGACCCGAAGGCGCGAGAGCACTGTGCGGGACTGCAAGTCCAAGAGCCTCAGCGACGACCTGCGAGGTAGCCGCCGTTCCCAGAAACTGACAACCCCCGCCCGGCGAAGCGCACGCTCTACAGCCTATATCCGCCGCCTCTTCAAGCGTTATTTGTTTATTCGCAAAGCGTGCGCCTATGGTCTGCGCCCGTCCCGCATCCTCGCCATCGCTGGCGGGCAAAGTCACACCTCCTGGGACAAGCACTGCGGGACAGCTTGGTGTGCCCGCGAGCGCGAGCATCATTGCCGGCAACCCTTTGTCACAAGTCGCGATGCCCACGACAGCCTGCCGGGTAGGTAGCGAACGAATCAAACGGCGCAGTACGATCGCGGCGTCATTGCGATAAGGGAGACTATCAAACATACCTGTCGTGCCTTGTGTACGTCCATCGCATGGATCTGTGCAGTAGCCTGCGAACGGTATGCAGCCCTGTGCACGCAACTCTTCGGCAGCGGCCTGCATAAGAAGCCCTACTTCCCAGTGCCCCGTGTGATAACCCAGAGCGAGAGGCGTACCGTCGTGCAGGCGAATACCTCCTTGGGTACTTAAGATCAAAACTTCCGGGCGACGCAACTGTGCGGGATTCCAGCCCATCCCAACATTCTGTGTCCAGCCAAAGATCTCGCCGCTGGGACGGTTCAATAGGTCTTCCTCGACGATTGGCAAACTTCCCGTTGGACCAGGCGACGATGTCAATATGCGACAAACATTTTCGACATCCGTGTCAAAGATATTTTTGCGGCTTGGCTCCTGCTCGTCTCTCGAATCTTCTGACATTAATTACTCCTGTCATGTCTTATTGATGCCGTGAGCTGGTTGCTCATTTCGGCAAAGCTGCCTTTTGTTTTGCCAGTTCATTTCTAAACTCTTGTTCTTTCTCGGTTACATACTTTTTGTAACCTTCCGGGTCAATGAAGACCGAGAATCCTTTCTCCTTCAGCCGCGCGTATTTCGCTTCCATTCCGAAATAATTTCCATGAGCTCCCAGGAAAATATCACACTGTAACGCTTTCAAGACGCGAAACATCTTTTCGTAATCCGTAGCGATCGTCGGATATGAAGCGTTATTTACAAGACGATAACCCGGATTTATATTTGGGCTGCCGATGATTACCGCGTTATATGTCTTACCCGCCTCCCGAACCTTCATCGTCCAGGTCGTACAGCCTTTGGTATGCCCCGGCGTAAGATGCGCGACCAGGACGGCGCCTCCCAACTTAATTTCGTCGCCGTCGTATAACACGCGATCTACCTTGGCGGGCTGGAATAGAGTGTTAGGATCGTTGCCATACTGAAAATCCGTCTTGCCGCCCGATTCAACAACAGACACATCGGCGTCCATTACCATGTACTTCGCTCCAGTCAGTTTTTTAATTGTGTCGCTGCCTGCAACATGATCCCAATGCCCGTGGCTAACGACAAGTATCTTTATGTCAGTAAATTTGAACCCAAGTTTTTCCACGCTTGCTCGAATAAGGGGTACATTTTCATCAAGATCGCTATTAATAAGAATGTGACCTTTGGGTGTAGTGATGAGATAGTTGGCCAGCCCCCTGCTCCCCACATAATAAAGGTTCCCCGCGATCTTGAAAGGCTCAAAGGGTTCCGTCCAATCCGGGCTTAATTTGATGGGCGAAAAACCGGTTGATGTTGATCGAGCAGGCAAATTGGTGCTACGAACGTTGTATCCCAAAACCGAGAGCATCTTTTCGGCGTAGCGTTTTCCGAACTGTCGATAACCATCTGCTGTGAAATGCAGATGATCCGCATTGCAGGGCAACCCCGCCGAAGAAATTACGTATGAATTGGGAAGTGTCTCGGGGAGCTTATCAATAATTTCATTCGCGGCTGCTTTTTCACCTCCCTGATCGGCATTGACTACTTCTCCCGCGAGCAACGGCACGGATTCGGGCGTGAGATTCAGATCCTTCGTGATGTTGCCATAGACGGTCTTTACCCTCTTCGGCCAATCTTTGTCACTGGCATTTGACTCTCCCTGGTGCAGAAGTATTCCTTTAATGACGCCGGACTTTTGTGCGGTTTTCGCCAACTCGATCATATAAGCATAAGGATTGCCGGCATATTCATTTGCGAGATTGACCTTCCACGCGTCCGCCGTCGCAAGGTATTCCCGATAACCGTCTTTATCCCACAGTTCTATCTTTGTGCCGGAAACGCCAACCTTGATCACCCCAACGCGGATATTTTTCGGAAGATTAGCCACCATCGTTCTGCCAAAGGAATCAACAAGAGAGATGCCTGTGGTGCGACGCGTCAATGGAGGAATCGCGTCATACCATTCACCTTTCTTCCAGCTTCGGCCTGGAACGTCAAAATCCGCCATCACCTGAAAGCGATGATCAACG
>JBDTZW010000167.1:0-2744 GCA_040004905.1 Acidobacteriota bacterium | reverse complement strand
AAAGAAGCCGAATAGATTTTTGAAATAATTCAAATTTTGAGTTCTAATTCTAATCAATGACTTCAATAAACGCGGGTATCATCGGGATGGGCCATTCCTACCCGGAAGGTGTTTTAACGAACGCCGACCTGGAACGAATTGTAGAAACATCCGATGAGTGGATCACATCGCGGACGGGAATAAAACAGCGCCATAAAGCGGCCGACAACGAATATACTTCGCAGTTTGGAACCGCCGCCGCTAAGCAGGCGATCGAACGGGCGAGGTTGAAACCTGACGACATCGATCTCATCGTATGCGCCACCACTACTCCCGACCAGATCATGCCGTCCACAGGTGCCTTGATCCAGGCGCAGCTCGGAGCGTCGAACGCGGCAGGTATGGATGTGTTCGCCGCGTGTTCGGGTTTTCTGTACGGATTGACGATGGTCGAATCGATGATCCGGACGGAGCAGATCAAATACGCCCTCGTGATCGGTGCGGAAGTTCTCACGAAATATGTTGATTACACCGACCGTTCGACTTGTGTGATATTTGGTGACGGAGCAGGTGCGGCCGTGCTCGGGCCGGTAAATTCGGGCAAGGGCATTCTCGCGACCAAGATCAAGTCCGACGGCCGTTACGAAGAGCAGCTTTATGCTCCGGGCGGCGGAACTAAGCTCGGCACAACGCACAAAACGATCGACGACCGGCTCCACTTCTTCAAGATGAAAGGCAATGAGCTTTTCAAGGTTGCGGTGCGCTCGATGGCGGATATCTCGGCTGAAATGATCGAGAAAGCGGGCTATAAAGTTGAGGACATCGATCTCGTTGTTCCGCATCAAGCAAACCAGCGAATTACGGACGCGGTGGCTTCGAGGCTCGGGATACCCGAAGAGAAAATGTTTTCGAACATCGCCGAGCACGGAAATACTTCGTCGGCCTCCATCCCGATCGCTATGGACGAATGCATCGAGTCGGGCAAGATCAAAGAAGGTAGCCTTGTTCTGTTAACCGCCTTCGGCGGCGGCGTGACTTGGGGCGGAACGGTCATTAGATTTTAGATCTCAGATTGGATTACGTTCGATATTGAATGTCTAAAGTCGCATACATATTTCCGGGGCAAGGTTCACAGGCCGTGGGAATGGGAAAAGATCTGTTTGATAACTTTGCTGTAGCGAGGGAAGCCTTCAAAGCTGCGGACGATGCTCTCGGTTTCAAGCTGTCCGAGATCTGTTTCGCAGGCGATGAAGCTGCTCTGCGGTTAACCGCGAATACGCAGCCCGCGATACTTACCGCGTCGATCGCGACGTATCGGGCGATGGTGAGCGAAGGCTTTGAAAAGCCCGATTTCGTTGCAGGTCACAGCCTCGGTGAATATTCGGCCTTGGTCGTTGCCGGTGTGCTTGATTTTGCAGAGGCTGTCGTAACTGTTCGAAAACGCGGCACCTATATGCAGGAAGCGGTTCCGGTCGGCGTCGGCGCGATGGCAGCGATACTTGGTCTTGACGCGGACACGGTCGAGGCTGGATGCGCCGAAGCGGCCGAGGGTCAAGTTTGCAACCCGGCGAATATAAATTCTCCGTCGCAGGTAGTGATCGCCGGAAACGCCGAAGCGGTAGATCGTGCGTGTGAAATTTTGAAAGCGAAGGGAGCGAAACGGGCGATCAAACTAAATGTCTCGGCCCCTTTCCATTGTGCTTTGATGATGCCTGCTCAGGTGCGGCTCGAGCACGATCTGAAAGCGTTGAAATATAATGCGTTCGCATTCCCCATCCTACATAACGTGGATGCCGCCGCGAACGAAGATGAGGCGCTGGTTTGCGATCGGCTTACTCGGCAAGTGTCATCGCCGGTGCGCTGGCTGCAGTCGGTCGAACGACTGGCTGCGAACGCAGTTGAAAAGTTTATAGAGATCGGTCCCGGAAACGTTTTGACCGGCCTCGTCCGGCAGATCAATAGGGATATCGCATACGGGAACATAGAGAATTCGGAAAGTTTAAGAAGTAATTTAGAAACGCAATAAACAGGAGAACATATGTCAGAAGTTCAGGATAAGATCAAACAGATAATCGTCGACGAATTGGGCGTGGACGAAGCAGAAGTCACGGAAAATGCCCGCTTTATCGAAGACCTCGGTGCGGATTCGCTCGATCTGGTGGAACTCGTGATGCGGTTCGAAGAGGAATTTGATATCGAAATTCCCGACGAAGACGCCGAAAAGATCCAAAGCGTCCGCGACGCATATGCGTACGTCGAGCAGCATAAGGCAGCCTAGTTTTTAACGGTGAGGTGAACGGTGAATGGGAGATCTTCTGCCGTTTGCCGTTCACTGTTTACCGTTCACCACTGAGTTATGAAGCGTCGAGTAGTAGTTACAGGCATTGGGTTGGTCACGGCGATCGGCAACGATGTTCCGACAACGTGGAACGGGTTGATGAACGGTGCTAATGGCGCCGACTATATCAAGAAGTTCGACCCCGAGAAGTTCTCGGTCCAGTTCGCCTGCGAGGTCAAGGACTTCGATCCGCTTAGTTTCCTTGAAAAAAAGGAAGCGAGGCGGATGGGAGCCTTTACGCATTTTGCGCTTGCCGCCTCGGACGAGGCGATGAAGGACAGCGGGCTCGTGATCGATGATTCGAACGCCGAAATGGTCGGGACATATATCAGTTCCGGCATCGGCGATTTTTGGGCGATCGAGCGCGAGCATGAAAAGCTGCTCAACTCCGGCCCCGATCGCGTTTCGCCGTTCTTTATTGTTTCGG
>JBDTZW010000335.1:0-9199 GCA_040004905.1 Acidobacteriota bacterium | reverse complement strand
GGCGTCAGCCCGTTCGAAGAATTTCGGGTCGAGGTCTTGCTGGTCGTCATCGCTCATTCGGGAATTAAAGGTAATTCCGAAAGAGAATCGCAGGCTCGACCCCGTTTGGCCTCTTTTAAAACCTTCTCTTCAGTTCCGACGTCCCCTTCGACAGATCTTTCCTTGATGTTTTTGATATTTTAGTTAGAATTTCATTTTATGACGCGTCCGACCCTGGCTGGTAGTAAATCGCAACAGTTTGCGATATTGAATATCGATACGATATTCAACTTCTATAAACCCAAACCGCCACTCTCGAAGTTTGTCGATAGTTTTTGGCTTTACGAAGGGTACGACGCTGAGGGCAGGACCGAACCGATTCTTCCGACCGGCAGGCTTGAACTGGCAATCAATCTCCGACAAGACGAGATGCGGTTCCATGACTCCGATGTATCGGAAACTTCCTCCCGCTTTTCCGCTGTGGTCGTTTCAGGCGCGCACGGGCGAAGCTTCGTGCCCGCGGCCCGGAAAGAGCTATGTGTCATCGGAGTTCATTTCAAACCAGGCGGCGCTTTTCCGTTTCTGGGAGCTCCAGCGAGCGATCTTGCCGATACTCACATCGATCTGGATATACTTTGGGGGCCGCTCGCGGGCCTGCTGCGGGAGCGCCTTTGTGAAGCGAGAACATCCGCTGAGCGTTTTCATCTAGTTGAAGAGGCCCTCCTAGACCGTTTGTGTCGCGGCATCGAGCATCATTACGCTATTCCTGCGGCTCTGGAAATGTTCGCGAATAATAACGGTGGGCCGGTAGTACGAGAGGCCGCAAAGTATCTGGCACTAAGCCAGCGGCGGTTTATTCAGGTTTTCAAAACAGAAGTCGGCATGACACCGAAACTGTTCAGCCGGATCCAGCGGTTTCAAAAAACCCGGTTATTGATCCATCGCGATCCTTCGCCCGACTGGGCATCACTCGCCATCGATCTCGGATACTTCGACCAATCACATCTGATAAACGAATTTCGTGAATTCTCCGGACTTAGCCCAACCGATACGTAGATCGCCACAACAGCCTCATCGAACACGTCAATCGATAACACCTGCCTTATTTTTGTCAGGTCAATTTTTTCCAATACAGAACTTATCCGGTAATGGATAATCGGGATCCGTGAAGCGAACTTTGATTATCCTTCTCGTCGCTCTGCCGTCTATCGCCTTGTTCGCCGGGCTTGTGCATCTGGTGCTCGTCGCCGCGGGGCTTTCCGAGCCGGCCGCCACCACGGTTCAGGGCGTGACACCCGGACGAGTCTGGGCGACGATTGCTGCTTTTATCGGGCTGCTCGGCGTGGTCGTTGGCGGCGTGGCCCTGCGCCGAGCCGTGCAAAGTATAGGGCCGGATCATGGAAGAAAGGGTGCCATCGTGGCCGTAGTGGCAGGCCTGATCGCTGCGCTGAATGGTGGGCTGAATTTGGCGGTCGCTTCGGGTGGTCCAGGCACCGGCAATGGAGTGATCGGAGCCGCCGGGGCGTTTGTGTTGGGACTGATCGCCGCAGTTGTTGGTGTGCTGGTGCTGGTTCGATCCCGGAGAGCGGGTTGATCTCCCGTGGCCGGGTAAAACGCAGTACAACCCGTGAGTTTCATCATTGGCAGGCGGGCACAATAAGGAAACGAAAGCGAACCGCGTATTTCGCTTCCCATCCGGATACGACAAAAAGGAGAGATGAGATGGCCGAACAGAAGCTGTTTGCGAATGATAGACGATTTCGAGAAGGAGCAGCCATGACGAAACGGAGCGGGAGGGTGAAGATTCCCATGATCGATGACATCCCCGTTGAATGGGATCGAAGAAGTTTTCTCCGAGGACTTGGGCTCGCGGTATTGACCGTCCAGTCTCTGGCTCTGATCGGATGTGAATCCGGAGATCCGCCAATCGACGACCAGATGAAGGTCGACAACCTGATCTTGCAGTCGAGTCCTGGCAAATTCGATCACGTACATGATCTCCTGATTCCCTACGCACTTTTAAGAACTCCACCAAGCGAAGGAGTTAAGCTTGTGAGCACCAAGAGCTTCTTTCACCGGCATGAGATCGCGTTGACTCAAGAAGAACTCACCACCGTGAACCAGGGAGGATCGGTGACCCGGAAGGCGAGCAGCCACCTCTTCGTCATCGCGCTGGCAAAGTGATACCTACGAACGGATGGGGTCATCTAGAAATGTCAGCCCGGATGTATTTTGGAATATCAGGATTAGCAAAGGACTGCTCCGGTCTTGCACCTTGACGGGATAAGCGCTAAAACTTTTCGGATACGATCTATGCCACTTAGCGACAAAGTAATAGAGGAGTTGCGAAACGACACCTATGCCGGCGGCCTGGTGGACAAGGGCGAAGCCGAAGAATTGGCTGACGAATTCAGGCGCATTACCGCCTCGGCCGATCAGCCCTTCGGAGCACAGAGGATGCTAGCGTTCGCCATCGTTGCCGAAGTCCTGGCTGTCGCCATTGCGATCTTTGGGATGAGTTATCTGCGGCGCTTCGTCGATGATGTGTTCATTGCCGTGTTCGGAACGATCTTTGTTTTCTTTACCGGTTTTTTCGCCGCCTTCTCTGCCTATAAGCTCTACCAGGAGTACGTTAACCGCGATGCCGACAAGCCGGTCGACGACGGTGTGATGTCAGGCGCCGAATACGACAGCCGGAGCGACGTCACGATCTACGTCACAAGCGCCGTCGGCGGCTTCGCAAATCTTGTCATCGTCATCGTACCGCTCATCTACTAAGTTCGGTTGAAACGGCTTCGATCGTCATCACTGGTTCCCTCCGCAGAAGATACTTCTTATGACAATGAAAGAAGAGTCCTAAAACGTCCGATCGATACCGCATCGTTATCCCGCGTTCCGCCTGGCTCCACATAGGCTAGGAGATATGCCGGCGGGCGGTTTGGCGGTACTCGTCGAATCTTTGGATGTAGTCGTCGAGGTTATCTTTGAGCATGATCGTATATTGTTCGACAAAGAAATTGATGGTTTTCTCACGCTCGGCGGCCATTTCGGGACCGCTTTTGAATCCGATCCAACTCACATAAGCATTGAACCGAGCGGTCGCATACATCATCGACGCACTCGCCTTGCCCGGATTGATGTCCTTTAATTGTTCGTTAGAAAGATGAATATGGGCGTCAGCCCGTTCGAAGAATTTCGGATCGAGGTCTTGCTGTTCGTCATCGCTCATTCGGGGATTGTAGTAATTCCGAAAGAGAATCGCAGAATCGCAGGCTCGACCCCGTTTTGCCTCTTTCTGTGCACGAATAGATGATGGCACTCGTCCAAAAAGGGAGCCGCGAATTTGAAAGCAAACTAACTTAACGGGAGACGGATTTGTTCTATTGTCAGGAACTTCTCCTTAGCCAAAACACCGGCGACGATGTGGGAGATAATAACTGCGCTCGACTTCAGGGTCACTTCATCGACGACCCTGACCGTTCGTTTGACCCCGACCGTTCGTTTTATGTTATTGTCAAAAGTCTGGGCTTTCTCTAACCAATTTTCACCTTTCCAACTACAACCAAAGGTGATATTATTTTCGAGCCTACTACGAACAAGGATTTTTAACACAGGTTTTGCGCCTTGCGGCGCGACCAAAGGGAGGGACACAAATGGCGTTTCTTTCGAGGGCGGCCACGCCCGATTTCACCGCAAAATATCACGGGCTGCTGAAAAAGCTGGACAAGGCCGGAGCAGTTTTCAAATCCACAACGACCGCATGTTGCTCATTATTGCTATTGCTGGTTTGCGCTGTGGCGCAACTTTCCGCACAACAATACCAACAGACTAATCTCGTCTCGGACGTGCCTGGTATGGCCGCGTCTACCGATGCCAATCTGGTAAATCCATGGGGACTGGTCTCGAGTTCGACCAGTCCGTGGTGGGTGTCAGACAACGGCACCGGCCTTTCGACTCTTTATAACGGCGCCGGGGTAAAGCAGTCGTTGACGGTAACCGTTGCGAAGCCGCCAATGGATCCGGACCCGGCGACTCCGACTGGTGTCGTCTTCAATGGCAGCTCGGATTTTCAGCTTGTGTCCGGTGTGCCCACTACGGCGGCGCGGTTCATCTTCGTGACTGAGGATGGCACCGTTTCCGGGTGGAATCCATCCGTAAATCCGGCGAACTCTTTTCTCAAAGTCGACAACTCCGGCTTGGCCGTTTACAAAGGCGCGACGATCGCGCAGGCGGGCGGCGTGAACTTTCTTTATGTCGCCAATTTTTTCAGTGGCAGTGTCGACGTTTTTAACACGAATTTCGCACCGGCTTCCCTTCCTTCCGGTGCTTTTACGGATCCGAACATACCCGCGGGGTTTGCGCCGTTTAATGTCCAGAACATTGGCGGCAATATCTTCGTGGCGTTCGCGAAACAAGACCCGGATAAACACGATGAGGTTGCCGGACGCAAATTAGGTTTCGTAGATGCGTTTGATGCGAACGGAACGCTGCTTCAGAGATTCGACAATGGTCCTTGGATGAATGCTCCGTGGGGACTCGCTCTGGCACCTGCCTCCGGTTTTGGGAAAGCCAGCGGCGAAGTACTTGTCGGCATGTTTGGCAGCGGGCAAGTCGCAACCTTTGATGCTGCCACAGGCGAGTTTGAAGGATTGCTTCGAGGTCGCCGCGGTCGACCTATCGAAATAGATGGACTGTGGGCACTTCGATTTGGGAATGGCGCCGGTGCCGGTCCGGCAACCACGCTGTTCTTTACCGCCGGCATTGATGACGAAGCCCACGGATTGTTCGGCACCATCACGCCGGTTCCGAAGAGGGATGATGACGACGATGATGATGACGACCAGGTGAAGAATTAGGAATCACATCATCTTTGCGTCAACCAGCGAGCGATCGGATCAATTTCCATTTGGCGTTCTCGTATGCCATTGATCCGGTCGCTACATCAAAAAACAAATCGAGGTCATGCCTGCGATTTTACGATTCTCCGCTGTTTTAAACTAAGTTTAGAAGTCGAAATTGTAATGTCGGATGTCTGAATATCAGTGATTTCCACGTTAGGGCAGTTTAACCTCGCTGAATCTCATGTATTCAAGATTTCCTTGGGAGATCAAGCGTCCTTCGTCGACAAGTTTCCGTAATCGCAACCCGTAGAAGATATCCGGGACATTTTCTATGGCTTCGTGGTTCACCGTCATCGCGGAGCCGACTATTCGTGCGACCTTGCGCCATTGTGTTGAGGCATCGGCCATCAATGAATCGTCGATTGTTAGAAGCTCGTTCTCCGTCAAGCGATCTACACGATCCTGTTGTTCCTCGGTGAGCGGGCCGATCGGTTCTGGGACTTCGTGCGACTCACCAAGCAATTCCTCGACAGTTAGTTCATTTCCGTCCTTGTCCCAAAACAGTTTTCCACCGTCCTCGACGAAATACGTCAAAAGCCGCCTGTGTAGATTTACGGCGATCATCAAAGCCTGCCACGAATCGACACCGTGCATATCAGGGAAGGCGCCGCGCAATCCGATCATCGCTACCGGGCATGCCCAACTGCCAGAGTCGTCTGGGTAGGGCTTGCCGATCATCAGCCGGATCTTAAACTCGCGCAGGTCTTTATCGATCGCGTAAATAGTTCGTTCAGCAATTAGTTCTCGTTCGACCATGCTTTATTTATCGTCCGGGTGCGTGCCGCCGGCGGTTTGGCGGTATTCGTCGAATCTTTGGATGTAATCGTCGAGGTTTTCTTTGAGCATGATCGTATATTGTTCGACGAAGAAATTGATGGTGTTCTCGCGCTCGGCGGCCATTTCGGGACCGCTTTTGAATCCGATCCAACTCACATACGCATTGAACCGAGCGGTCGCATACATCATCGACGCGCTCGCCTTGCCGGGATTGATGTCCGCTAATTGTTCGTTAGAAAGATAAATATGGGCGTCAGCCCGTTCGAAGAATTTCGGATCGAGGTCTTGCTGTTCGTCATCGCTCATTTGGGAATTATAGCTAATTCCGAAAGCGGGGAAGCCACCTTCACCGCTTTTCTTCCCAATCAAGAAACGCCGCAGCCACTTCGGGATTGAGTTCCAGGATAGCTTTGGCGAGCAGATGTTGGCCTTTTGAAGCTGCGATCGCAGAAAGTACACTGCGGAGGAATACTTCGTCCCGTTCAACCATTAAGGAAGGCTCAACAAGCGACGGCAATCGCTTTAATGCCGCGAAATAGTCCAATTCGAGATCAGGCGGTATTGGTACCGATTTTTCCATGCGGTAGATCTCGACACAGGCAGGGAGCCCAAAATAGTCCCAACTAGCTCTCGGCGGATCGCTGCTCAAAAAATGAACGATCCACGGAATAGCCGCGAACGATGCCGAATAGACATCTCCCTGATGTGCCAATGCGCTCCAAACCGAGTGCCAGGGTCCGTCGAACAAAGGGTCGTGATCAATAGGGAAATTCTCCAACTCTTTCAGCAATCCCGGAATATCCGCGGCATCGCCATAAGCATGTTTAAGTTCCGCCCAACGTGGGCTGTCGAGAGGCAGCATTTTCTTATTCTACCTATGTCGCTGAAGGCGACAAAGACAATAGCCGACGGTCAACCCTAGGTCGAGTGGTACGATATTATCGTAGATCATGAAAAGAGTGTTCCCAAGGCTTCATTTTATTCTTGTTCTGGCGGCCGCGTTCGTGGTCGGAGCGGGAGTTGACGCATACCTGCGTGCGAATAAAGGCCCGACATGTTTCGGCTGCTCGACCTATTCATGCGTCATCGTGGAACTCGCCGATAATCCGGGCTTGTTAGTTTTTTGGGCCCGCGATGGATTTCAACACCCTTTATTTTAGTCCAAGTTTAGAAATCGAATCGTAATATCGTCGGCCTGATCCCAATGGTTTGTTGCGTCGAATCCAGACTTAGTTTGAATAAACCCTGATATCAAATATACTCGCTAACCATGCAAGGCCAGGTTCAAAACAGTGGACAAAATGAAGTTGTCAGACCTGTCACTACGCTGTATAAATTATATACGTTAAATGGTTATGGCTACACAGTTTATGGCGATACGGTGTACCTCGTTTTCCTTTGGATTCCTATTTGCCCGATGGCTGGATACGTCTGCGAGCGAACCGAAGAGGGATATCGGTTTTATGCGAATTAGACCTTCATAGTTGGCAAAAAAAATGGAAATGGACCGTTGTTATAACCTTTTGGACAATATGTATAGCATTGATCGTGACGTGTATCGTCATCCTCATTGCCGTGAACTGGCGGTAGTTTTTTCGCTTCCGCTGCTGGAGCCGACTTCGCGTCATCGTGGAACTCGCCGATAGTCCGGGCTTGTGAGTCGTCCGGCCCGCGCGATGGTTTTCAATGTCCTTTATTTTTAAGCCACCAAGTATAGAAATCAATCGTAATATCGTAGGCCTGATGTTTTCTTTTCCGATGATCATTTCCCGAGTTGGCGTTCCCGTCTGTTGGTTTCGATCAGAGAATATAGCCGACCGATAGCCTGGTCAGCCTCAAAGATCTGCCGGGACGGGACAGGCACGCGGAAGCGAGCCGTATCCCTCGTCCGCGTCTTGGATCCGGGTAGAACGATCTCCGTTTCGAATTCGATGATCTCGAATTTCGTGCCGGTCTTTCCTCCGACACTCACTCGGCGACATGAGTTGAACCAAAAATACTCACCGAAAAAGGCGAAGTCCACGCCGTTCAGACTCGCGGACATCGTACTGATCGACACCTCGCCACTGCCGGTTGCGAGTTTGGCATCACGCTGTCGCCTGAAAAACCACATGAGCAGCCCGATCACGACCGCTAAACAGGCCAGGGCTGATACCACAGCAGCAGGAGCAATTGCATCGACAAACTTACTCCGTGGGATCAACGAATTGATGACGAAGACCGCGGCGACCACGACAATTCCCAGTACACCAATGCCGATCGCGAAATGCATTGCAGCACGCGAACCGCGCCAATACCGGGTGGATTCCGAGGTGCAAAAATCCCTCCACAGCGGACCATCGCACGTCCACCGCACGAGCACTTCGGGCTTTTCCTCCGGATATTTCATAGGGACCCAAACAAGTCGAGGTCAGGCGATCATATTCACGAGCCGCGCCGAATCAAACCCGCGAACAAATATCGTCCACCACGCGAAGCGTCAATGACAGCATTGCCACTAACGACTTTATGCACAGCAGAAGATTTTTGTTCATCTGTTGGTCTGAATACGGTCAGCGGCATATCTTAGTCTCCCAGATAATTTAATTGAACGATGCGGTGACGTTGGATTCGAGAGGCGGGTTAGCGTCGAGTACGTATTTTTCGACGGTTTCAACGAAGGTACGGATATCGTCGGGGTTGGAAAAGGCGCTTTTCGGAATAAGATAACGAGAGGTCAGGCGAAGCGTAATAACAATGTAGTTCGCTGTTTCTTTTATGTGCTGGACAGCTTTCCACGAGATAATATTTCGATTGACGTGCGTGGTTTCGGTAAATCCATCGTCAGTGAGCTGAATCGTGTGTTCGCAATAGAGGCCATTTTCTCCGGTGGCCTTCTTTGCGGAACGGCGGAACGACCACTTTCCCATCGTCATCAACCCTGCGTAGTAGATGATCCATATGACGAGCGCGATACCTGCTCTCGGCAGAATATTCGGAGAATCAACCCGAATCGATCCGTCGTTTTTGAAAGCGGCGTAGACCGCCAGCAAGATATCTCCGAACACAAAAAGGGCCAACAGCACTCCCATGAAAACACCATTGTAGACGTAGATGCTAATCTCTTTTGCCGATTCCTTGCTGTAGCGGAAAAGGTCGTCGGGAGTTATTTCGTAGGTTATTTCCATACTCGTGGGACGATCCATTCTACAATCGATCGATCGGACCTCAAACTCTTGACCTAGGGTGTAGGATTGATCTAGTCAGCATGAAGCGGAAATTTCTAAAAGCCCTACCTTTTCTCATACTCGCGGCGGCGTTCGTGGTCGGAGCGGGAGTTGATGCTTACCTGCGTGCGAATAAGGGAATGACCTGTTTCGGCTGCTCAACTTATTCCTGCGTGATCGTCGAACTCGCCGATAACCCGGACATCTTAGTGCATTGAGCCCGCGACGGTTTTCAATACCCTTTGTTTTAAAATAAGTCTAGCTTATCGACCGCTCTCCGCGCCTCAGCGAATCCGCCACTTTCATGCAGCATTTTTCCAACTTCCTCCAAAATGA
>JBDTZW010000037.1:0-9231 GCA_040004905.1 Acidobacteriota bacterium | reverse complement strand
GTGCTCCGCATGTATTCGTGCCGGTTCCGTCGGCGATCGCTCCGGTATTTGTTCCGCTCACTGTTACGGCGTACGCGACGCAGGTCGATACTGCGAGAAGGAACAAAAAGGATAATAAAGTTCTGAGATTCTTCATCGTAAAGCTAAATCGGTCATCGTAGGCGACGACATTGAAGGTATTCTTAATTTCTTACGGTGGAAGAATCAGGCTACGGTATGGTTGGCCCAGTTAGGCTGAAAACACAGCCTTAAAGTAACGCGACCTAAAGTAACACTTTAACGATTCCGTGTCAACAAACTTATTTTTCAGGTGGGGGTCAGGGGGAACGGCGTCTGCGATGTGCGTGGCGCGATCGCCCTAATACTGATCTATGCAACAACTTTGGCGGAAAAGTGTTCGAGCGCCTCAAACACCTGGAGTGCGTATTTAACATTTCCGAACGGTGCCGAAACCTGCACTCCCTGAATCACGTCTCGTACTTCGAGCAGCGATTCGCGGGCGATCGCGATGCCTTCTTCGCGGGCTTCCTCTTTGCCTTTGTCCGAGGCGACACGCATTCGTTCGAGAATTTCGGGGGTAACATTAACGCCGGGCACCTCGTTGTGCAGGAATTCAGCATTGCGGAAACTGACCAACGGCCAGATGCCGGCGACTACCGGAATACGCACGTGCGAGATCTTGTCCAAAAAGCTTCGCAATTGCTCCGTGTCAAACACCGGTTGGGTGATGGCGTATTCGGCACCGGCCTCGACCTTCCATTCAAAACGCCGGATCTCTTCGTCAATATTTACCGCACCGGGATTCACGCCAACGCCGATCGAGAATGCCGTTGGTTTGCCGATCGGGTTGTTGCCGAGATCGAGGCCGTGGTTGAGCTTGTTCACCATGTTGGTCAAGCCGATGGCGTCGATGTCGAAAACGGCTGTCGCATCAGGATACGGCCCCATCTTTGGAGGATCGCCGGTGATAAGGAGGAGATTATGCAAGCCCAACGCAGCGGCCCCAAGCAGATCGGACATCATACCTAGCAAATTTCGGTCGCGGCAGCAGTAATGCAGGACCGCTTCGATGCCGATCTCGCGTTCGACCAAAACGGCCGTCGCCTGGGCCGACATTCGTGTCTGCGCCCTCGGGCCATCGGGTATATTTACACCATCAACTCCCGCGTCCTTGAGTAATCTAATACTTTCCAGAGTTTTTTGCGCGTCGCATCCCTTTGGCGGCAGGACCTCGACCGATGTCACAAATTCACCTCGGGCGATCTTCGCCGACCAACGCGAACGGTCTTCGGCCGCCACGACCTGCACGTCTTGCGGCTTTAGTTCAGCCACGGTAACTGGCTGTTGGCGAACTTCGCTGATCGCTTGTCTCGGGCTGATCGAACGGATCGCGTTCGCTATCAACTTGATGTGTGTCGGCGTTGTGCCGCAGCAGCCTCCGACAAATTTCGCGCCGACCTGCACGAACCGCCGGGAAAACTCCGCCATATATTCCGGCGAGCCCATGTAAAATTGCCGTCCTTGAACATCGCGCGGCAGACCCGCGTTTGGCTGTGCGGAAAGAGGCTTGGCGGTCACTGACCGCATTTTTTCGAGAGCGTTGAGCAGATGGTTAGGCCCCATGCCGCAGTTCAAACCGATAACGTCAACAGCGAGCTGATCCAGCTTTTTCGTGAAGTGTTCGGGCGTGACGCCGTAGAGTGTCTTGCCGTCCATCTGGATGGTCATCTGTGCGATTATCGGCAGATCGCTGAGCTCCCGGACGGCCTGAATTGCCTGTTCGATCAGCGGCAGCTCGGAAAATGTTTCGAGTATAAAGAGATCCACGCCGCCTTCGAGCAGAGCGGAGACCTGCTCCTTGTACATCTCTTTAGCTTCGTCAAAAGATGTCGGTCCGAATGGCTCCAGCCGCAAGCCCAGAGGCCCGATCGCACCCGCCACGAAAACCTTGTCCCCCGCCGCATCTCTTGCTAGTTTGACGGCGGCCACGTTTATCTCGCGAAGCTTGCTCTCAAGCCCGTAGGACTGGAGCTTGTGCCGGGTCGCCCCAAATGTGTTGGTCTCGATGACTTCGGCCCCGGCGGCGACATATTCGTCATGCACCTCGCGAACCAGATCAGGCGCGACCAAATTCAGCTCGTCGTAGCTGCGGTTGATATAAACGCCTTTGTCATAAAGCCGCGTTCCGACCGCTCCGTCAAAAACGAAGACACCGTCAGAATCGAGCAGCTCGCGGAAATCCTTCATAAAAAAGAAAGTCTCGCCAAATCAGCGAGACTTTCAAAAACGATCTTTGTTCTTCTGCTGTTTAGCGGATTATTTAACGTGGTCGCAAGTCGCTATAACTCACCACGAAGTTAAATTAAATAATGGATCTTTCACAATCCCCTGTCAAGCATCACGGCTTCGGCCATTTATAGGCAAATAAGGTACCTGCTTTCTCAGCCGACAGATTTACACCACAAAGTTTTGCGACGGCCGCGAGCACGGGATCTTTCTTTTCGGCGATGTCCTTGCCCGTCGGCAGCATCATTTGGTCGGGTGTCACTCCTACTTTTTCAAGACTCTTGCCGTCGGCCATTATCACGTCCGCCATCGTCACTGAAGCACCAAAATAAAGATTGTTCCCGATGCCGCTGTCCATGCTGTAGAATTTCGACTCCATCACCGCCCCAGCTGACCTGTCGCCGATGATCTTACCCCGTCCCTCGAGCTGAATGACCCGCGAAAAAATCTCCGAAGCAGAACCCGAATCATGATTTACCACGACGTAAAGATTCCCTTTGAAAACGTCGCCGCCGCGCGACTTAGCGATAAGCGGTTTCGTTTCTTTCCGCATCTTCTGGTCGCCGATCTTTATATCCTTATCGAAGAAATGTCCGAGAAGCCTCTTGAGGATATCAACATATCCGCCGCCGTTATCCCGAAGGTCGAGAATTAGCGATTTGCTCTTTTTCGCTTTCGCCATTGCAGAATCGATATTGGAATCGGTGTCCTCGAACGTGTGCATTTTCCAGATAAGGACATCGCCGATCTGCTCGAACTCATCGATCTTTTCATTGTCGTACCAGCCGTGACGCACAACGCCGCGAGTGTAAAGTGTCTCAAGATTAACGTAGCCCGGTGTCTTTTCGATCTTGGTTTGGATCTCCAGCACGTGCGGCTTTTCATCGCCCGGGCTAAACAGCATCATCGACACTTTTCCGACCGGAGCGATCGCGAAGTAGCGATAGTACATCTGCCACATTTTCTGGCGCGTCGGCTTAAATCCGTCGATCGAGACCAGTCTGTCGCCGGGCTTCAACCCTTTGGCCTCGGCGTCTGAACCTGGTTTCACGTGGGTCACGAAGCAATCGTCGCCGACCATGTCTACGACCCAGCCGTAGTCGATCTCCGCCGCGCGAGCAGGAGGGAAGAAGTTTGTATGCGAATCGTCAAGCGACAGAACCGCCGAGGCGATCGTCACCATCAGGGCGTCGCGGGTCGGAGCGACCTTCATCCTCTCCTTCGCCTGTTCGAAAACGAAATCCAGGTCGACGCCGTGAAAAGTCGGATCGTAATAATTCTTCTTGATTGCATCCTTGGTCGAGTCAAGCATTCCGATCGCCATTCCGCGTTCGGTTGAGTTGACTTGTGAAAAAACGCCGGTGAATAGAAAAGCCGTCAATAAGAGTGACCTTGAAAGTGCGGAAAACACAGAGAATCTGAACATGGGATTACTTCCTATTTTTTATTGTGGTGAACGAAAAGGCGGCCGAACCGCAGTCAGAACAAAAAATAGCGAATATCCAGGAGATTGTAAAGGTGTTAAGGCATTTGGAAGGGGTCAATTTGAATCTTCGTCAATAGATTCATTGTCTTCAAACCATGGCTTCGCTCGGGAAAACGCGAAGCCTACAAACAACGGTGCTCCGCGCAATAGATACAGACCTGCAAAAAAAATTGTACACTCCGGGGAATTTTGTGGTAACGGAAATATTGTCATCGCCGATCAGATAAACTACTACGAAGGCAAGATAAGTAAGTGATCGTCCGAGCGAAAGCAGGCCACCATTCTAACGCGATCAAAAAACCTCCCTAGCGTTCATAATTCACCAGGCTATGTAGCATTCGCGTTTCGCGCATGCCAAAAGAACGTGACGGACGTTACTTCTTTTCTCCCACGCTAGTCGTTGTACCAAAGAAAGCGTAGCCGGCTTTCGGCCCGTTGATCTCGAGGCGCCAGTGGGTGAAATCTTCGGCGTTGTCGCAGCCGTTTCCGCGGCCCTGGAATACGAGGAAGTATGAGGTCGTAGGCGTGACATCCGGTCTAAGGAATCCGGACGCCGCTCCTACCTTTCCGTGAAACCGGAACTCTTTGTAGAGCGTTGGCTCGGGACGTTCGGGCGTGCTGTCGTGAAGGTCGGCTTTGAAGACCAGCATTTTCGGCGGGAGCGGGAGCGTGACCGACCCAGCTTTTCCGGCTTTCGTTTTCAGCTCGAAGCGCCACGATGTACCTTTGAACGAATTGACCAGACTGAATTCGCCGGGCGTCGCCGTCCACGTGTCAGACTCGTATTCCTTCTGAATGCCGCGTAGCCCTTTGAACCCGTCAAATCCTGCCTCGGTCATGTAAAGTGCAGCGTCTTTTTGGAACAGGATGTCTTTCAATAAGCTTGTGTGATAAATATCAGGTTTGCCTGTCCAGATGCTGTAAGTTCCCGGCTCGGCACAGCAGGCACACGCGAACGCCGAGATCGCGCCCGAAAAGATAAAAAAAGCGGCAAAGGAAAAGCTGAGCAATTGTTTCATAGATCGAAGATAAAACGGTTTACTTTTTTCGCTGGCATTTCGGACAAAAGAATGTCGAACGGCTGCCTTGTTTTATACGTTTTATCGGAGAATTGCAAGAGCGACATTCCTCGCCTTGCCGGTCATACACGAGCCACTCCGGCCTGTCGGCGCTGTTAAAGTAGCTCCGTTCGATATTCTCGGGATCTATTTTTACCGAGCTGCCGTATTCGATCGCCTGATATAGCACAGATCGAACGCTTTCGTGCAGCGGCCCGGCTTTTTTTGTCGGTATTTGCGATGCCCCGACACGTGGATCGATGCCTGCGCGAAAGAGTGCTTCGACTGCGTAGATATTCCCGAGCCCGCAGAATTTTGTCTGATCCAGGAGAACTTCCTTGATCGAACGGCCTGAACGCTTTAGTGTCGCTTTTACATACTCGACATCGAATTCATCCGAGAACGGCTCCGGGGCGAGCTTTGCCAGTTCAGGCGCCGCGTAAAGCTTCTTTGTTTCGACGACCTTCATCAACCCGAAGTGCCGCTGATCGCTGAAAGCAAGTCGGGTATCATCGTCGAGATAAAAGACCGCGTGGGTAAATTTCGGGTCGTCCGCGTCCCGGGTCAGCAGCGAAAAACTACCTGACATTCTCAGGTGAGTGATCAGAGTGCGTCCATTGCCGAGATCGAAAAGAATGTGCTTTCCTCGGCGATGAACAAAATTGATGTCGGCGTTCTTCAATCGTCTCGCAAAAACGGCAGGTTTCGTGTCAGGTGCAAGCCGCTCGCGCAAAAGCCGGGCTGAAACTATCCTTCGGCCGCTAACGAGTTTATCGAGCGATCGGGCAATGTGTTCGACTTCGGGCAGTTCGGGCATGGTTGATTAATCTGGTCAGACTCGCGAATAATCCGAGATCGAGGTTTTGTCACCCAATACCGATCCGCCGTCGACGACGGCGCTCCGGCCGATATGACACCCGCGCCCGATGATGGAATCGTGCACCTCCGCACCGGTAGAGATACGCGAGTGCGGCCAGATCACCGAATTCTCGACCACGGCCTTTTCTTCGATCGTCACGCCGGCACCGACCACCGAATTGACGATCTTCGCTCCCGGCTTGACTATACAGTCCGGCCCGATCACCGATCGCCTGTCGACAAAGGCCGCCGTCGCAATTTCCG
Organism: Acidobacteriota bacterium; assembly: GCA_040004905.1. Taxonomy (GTDB): domain Bacteria; phylum Acidobacteriota; class Blastocatellia; order Pyrinomonadales; family Pyrinomonadaceae; genus OLB17. The sequence continues at coordinate 3,279 of JBDTZW010000037.1, read as the reverse complement.
CCGCATGCGGTACCTCATCTTCAAAACCTTTTATTTTACCGGCTAGAAAATCGTGATGGGCCGCCAAATAACTCGAGCAGGTTCCGATGTCCCGCCAATATTCGTTTTCTAGCGTGTAGGCGAAAAACGACATTGCTTTTTCGAGAATCCTGGGAAAAACGTCGTATTCGAACGACCGGTTCTCACCCTTCGGTACAAGGTCGAGGATCTTTGGTTCGAGGACGTAAATACCCGCGTTAATTGTATTTATATCGAGTTTTGCGAGGTCCGCCGGGGTCGGCTTTTCTATAAAAGCACGAATTTCACCGGCCGCCCCCGTTTCAACCAGGCCGTATGCGGTCGGGTCTTCAACCGGGGCGAGCACGAGCGTGGCATCTGCCTTCTTCCTCTCGTGAAAGCGGACAACCTTTGCCAGGTCGATGTCCGTCAAAATGTCACCGTTGAGGACGATCGACGGCGCGTCGGAGAGGGCCGCGAAACTATACGCCCCGCCCGTACCGAGGGGGCTCGGCTCCGTTACGTAGCTTAAATTCACCCCGAATTCCGAACCATCGCCCAAAACTTGCTCTATCTTGTCCGGCTGATAGCTTAATGAGAGTGTGATATCGGTGATTCCTGCGTTTCTGAGGACCGCAAGTTGGTACAGCAGAAATGGACGATTGGCCAAAGGTACTATCGGCTTGGGTGTATAAACTGTCAGCGGCCTCAGCCGTGTTCCTTTGCCGCCCGCTAAAATGAGTGCACGCATATACTTACGAAAGTCGAAAATAATATTAAAGACTAGACAAGATTATGCCGAAAAGCAAAATGAGGCCCTTCGAACGGGCTCGACGAATCAGTTTGAACACTATTTAATCATATTGACTTTTGTTGAACGCATATGTTAGTTTCGAGGGTGCAGGTATTGCATATCTAACCTGTGTTCCCCATCAGGCAAAAAAGCACTTCACCAGACAAACTGGCTAGATTCACGAATCTTGGATTTTTAATAAGACTACGATGATTTTCGATAAAGCACAGGCGATGCGCAACGCCGAGCGGCACGTCTCCCAAAATAAAATTCGTGCCGCGATCGAGGAATACCGGCAAGTAGTAGCGCACGATCCTAAGGATGTTGTTACCCTCAACATGCTTGGCGATCTGTATGCCAAGGATTCGAACAAGGCGGAAGCAGTAAATTGCTACAAGAAGGTAGCCGAATCATACGGCAAGCAGGGCTTTTCGCAAAAAGCCATCGCCGTTTACAAAAAGATCACCAAGATCGACCCGAACTCGGTCGAGATCTCGGGCAAGCTCGCCGAACTCTACCAAAATAAAGGCTCGGTTACCGAGGCCCGCTCACATTTCGCCACTCTCGCCGACCATTATCTCGAACAAGGCAGAAAGACCGAGGCCCTCGCCATCTGGAAGCAGATCGCGATCCTCGATCCCAACGACCTCGAGGTCTTCCCGAAGATCGGCGACGCTCATGTCGAAGAATCCCAGCAGGATGAGGCGGCAAAGGCCTACACCGAAGGCGGCGGACGTTTCGCCAAATTCGGGAGAAACGATGAGGCGATCGCACAATATATAAAAGCTCTCGACATCCGGCCTGGATTTCTAGCTGCATTGAACGGCTTCGTGGCATTAAAGACAAAGCTCGGGCAGGCCACAGAGGCGGCAAAGACCTTGGAGCAGCTTCTTGAAAAGGAGCCATACAACCGCGACCTTGCCGCATTGATGGTCGAATGCTTCCTCGGAGCAGGCGACCTCGAAAGCGCTGAGCGCGGTGTTATCCGCCTAGTTGAACAGGAGCCGGCCAATCATCTCAAACTTCTCGACCTGGTCGAAAAGTATCTGTCGAAGGATGACCTTTCCGGTGCTGCCCGCTGTTTGACCCTCTGCATTGAACACCTCTTGCTTGGTGGAAAGGACCGCGAGGCCGAAGTCTGGATCGACGAAATTCTGGGCCGCGACGAAACCCAGCTTGGAGCATTGAAATTACGTGTTCGCTTCATGTCGTGGCGCCGCGATGACAAAGGCCTCCAAACAGCCCTTATCGCCCTCGACGAAGCGTCCGTCGCTCAAAGCTCGCTTGAGGATGAGCGTTACGCCCTCTCGCAGCTAGTTATGATCCTCCCTCAGGAATTGTCGTATGCCGACCGCTTGCGCGTGATCAACGAGCAGCATGGTTTTACCGACAATCTTTATGACGAAAAGGTACTGCAGCATCAGTTCGATGCACAGGAAGAATATTACAAAGAGGAAGTGGCGTTAGGCTTTGATTTCGTATCGGACAGCATGGCGATGCCGGTCGAGTCGGTCCACGCCCTCTCTTCGGCCGACCTGATCGAACGCAACGGAGCCGTTGCACCGACTATTGTCCAAGAAAAGTCGGACACATCCTTCGCGGCAGAGCTCGAAACTTTTGCGCCTCCGGGAGTCGAAAAAGAAAAACCGGTCGTCGAAGAAGTACCTGCCTCGCCCGAACCAACGCTCGAGAAAGAGCTCGACAGCATAAAGTTTTACATCGAAAGCGGATACAGCGATCTCGCCCAAACCGCTCTCGACGATCTTGTCGCCGCCCACGGCGAACTGCCCGAAATTTCCGCTCTCCGCTCCACCTTAAAGGCCAAAGGTCCTGAACCAGTTGCTTCGGCAATTGAAACCCAGCCGATCGCTCCCGTGGTTGCCATCGAACCCGAACCATTTGCACCCGCCCTGGCCCAACCCGAACCCGTTCGTGCCGCGGTTCCCAAAGCCGATTCACCGGCAATGTTCGACCTAGGCGATATTCGCGAAGAGCTCGGACTCGATGAGCCCGAGGTTGGCGGCAGCGACGACGATTACGAAACGCATTATCAAATGGCTGTTGCCTACCAGGAAATGGGCCTGATGGAAGACGCCATTAAAGGATTTCAAGAAGCGATCAGCCAGATCGGGCCCAACGATACGACACGGCGTTTCTTCCATTGTGCCAACCTTCTCGGTCACTGCTTCATGCAAAAGGGGATGGCAAAGCTCGCGTTGAAATGGTACAACCGGGCCTTAGAAACGCCCAATCTTAACGCTGACGAGAAAAAAGGCATCTGGTACGAACTCGCGGAAGCGCACGAGGTCGACGGTGATCGCGATAATGCCGCACGCTTTTACGAACAGGTCTATGCCGAGGATGTCGACTTTCGCGATGTCGGAAATCGCATCCAGAATCTGCCCGTGAATGCCTGATCGCCAGCTGTTTTGTCCGAAAAATTCATTCGGTTATACTTTGACGGTATGGTTGAAAAACTGACCGTCATT
>JBDTZW010000211.1:0-2769 GCA_040004905.1 Acidobacteriota bacterium | reverse complement strand
AGCCACGCTCTGGCGAAACTCTTCCTGAACGACCGCCCGCTCCGATTTGAAGTTGACTTCGTCCACCGTCAGGTTTGCCATCCGGTCGGCCTCGGCCCAGATCAAAGTTTCGAGATAGTTCGAGGGGACGACCTCGTAATAATTAGTGAAATCATCCGACGTCGAAGCGTTATTGAATCCACCGACATCCTCGGTCAGCCGATCCATCATCTCGGCCTTCATGTTCTTGGTAGATTTGAACATAATGTGCTCGAACAGGTGGGCAAAACCGTTGCGCCCTGCAGGATCATTCTTGGAACCGACGTTATACAAGACGTGGATCGCAACGGTAGGGCTGGTATTATCCCGGAGCGACACTACCTTCAATCCGTTAGGAAGAGTTCGTTCCTTTATATCGAGGGGTGCAACCTTTACCTGACCAAAGCCCGAACCGGCAAAGGTCAGCGAAGCGGCTGCAACCATTAGGATCGCAAAAGCTGTTTTCATAAATTTGTTTTGACTAGACCAGGGTGCAATACGTTTATAACGGGTCGATTGTTTTGATGCGCGAAATAGGAGGTGCTATGCCTGATAATCGTAAAAGCCCTTTCCAGATTTCCGGCCGAGCCAGCCCGCGTCGACATACTTCTTAAGAAGCGGACAAGGCCTGTATTTCGGATCACCCAGGCCTTCATGGAGGACATTCAGGATCGCAAGGCAGACATCGAGACCGATAAAGTCCGCTAGGGTGAGTGGCCCCATTGGATGATTCATTCCGAGCTTCATGATCTCGTCGATCGATTCTTTTGTCGCCACGCCTTCGTGCAACGCAAAGACCGCTTCATTTATCATCGGCATTAGTACACGATTTGAAACGAAACCGGGATAATCGTTGCACTCGACCGGCACCTTGCCGAGCTTTTCTGACAACTCCTTTACCCTGGCGTAGCTTTCGTCCGAGGTGGCTATCCCTCGAATGACCTCGACTAGCTTCATCAACGGGACCGGGTTGAAAAAGTGCATTCCGATGACCTTATCAGGACGTTTCGTCGCCGCGCCTATTTTCGTGATCGAGATCGACGATGTGTTCGATGAAAGTATCGAGTCCGGCGGACAGATCTGATCGAGTTTCTCAAAGATCTGTCTTTTGATCTCGAAATTCTCCGTCGCTGCCTCGACCACGAGCGAGCAGTTTTTTAAGGCGCCGAGATCGGTGGTCGTTTTGATCCGCGCGAGGACGTCGCCCTTTTGCTCTTCGGTCATCGTTTCCTTTTTTACAAAACGATCAAGACTTTTGCCGATGTTGAGAAGACCGCGTTCGAGGAAGTCGGCCGAAACGTCGCACATGACAACCTGAAACCCCGCGTTCGCCGCAGTCTGCGCAATGCCGTTGCCCATGGTTCCGGCACCGATAATTCCAATAGTATCCGCCATAAATAGAACGTCCTAAAATGAAAACTAGCGAAGGTCGAATATAAGAAAATAATCGAAGCGAAGCCATAAAACAAACGGGCAGAAGAGACAAATTCTCCTACCCGTCAGATTTGATATTTTTAGTGACCGACTACTGCTGCCAGCTTCCCGGCGTGGGAGGGATCTGCTGATAAGGAACCGCATTACCAAGGTAAAAACGCTTGCCGTCATCGCCAAACAGGAACCACATCCCATAGACGCCCGCCGCTGTCCCAAGAGGAAATGAAAGCGATGCAAGTATGCTACCCACGATGCCCCAAATACGGGCATTGGGTCGTTCTTTATACAGCCTCCAGCCGCCGATCAACTGAGGTAGCAGAAAGGCCAGGCCGAAGACGCCAACCACGGCGATCGCGACAATAAAACCGATGCCAACGGCCTGATCTTCGCCCTTAGGACTGCCGAGCATAAGCCCAACGCCGATGCCGCCGTATATCAGGCAAATAAGTCCGACGACGACGGCCTGGAGAGCTGCGTGGACCATTAAGAATATACCGACCAGTCGATTATGCTCTTTCGGGGTCATAGAATTTACTGCTGCTGCCAACTGTTTGGTGCTGGCGTATAGGCCGTAGCAACACCATCGTTGAGTTGACCACCGTAGTGGGGGCCATCGAAATACGCTTTTCCGTTATCACCCAGAATAAATATCAGGCCGTAAACGCCGACCGCAGTGCCAAGCGGAACATTCATGCATGCCATCACCGAAGCAACGATCGCCCAAACCTTGGCCCAGCTTTTTTCTTTGCGCAGGCCATAGCCCGCGATGACCTTGGGAATCGCCATGAGTACCGTTATGAACAAAATAGCGACAACGACTACGACGATTATCGGCAGGATGACCTCCGGCGGCGGATCGTTTGCCTTGTGCGGCATCGTGCTAAACATGACGCCAAAGAAAAATATGTAAAAAATTCCGATCACGCCTACGAGCAGTAATTGCAGGCCTGTCAGAAGCCAAAAAAAGAGTCCAAGGAGCTTAGCATGTTCTTTTCCGGTCATATTTTCTCCTATTTCAAAACGCTCGACACCAACAATGTAATATACGACGAATGCGTAGTTTTGTTGCCAAAATTAGTCACGTTCGACCGCCAGAGCAACCGAGTTGCCGCCCCCGAGGCATAGTGCAGCAATTCCCTTCTTGACGCCTCGACGCTTCATTTCGTAAAGCAGCGTCGTCAAGACGCGCCCGCCGGAATTTCCGATAGCGTGGCCGAGAGCAACCGCGCCGCCGTTAACGTTCACCTTTGCCTTGTCCAAACCAAGTTCCATCATTACTCCAAGCGCCTGGACGGAAAATGCTTCATTCAGCTCGAA
>JBDTZW010000396.1:0-2775 GCA_040004905.1 Acidobacteriota bacterium | reverse complement strand
ATTCGCCCGACAACCTCGACTGGAGCGGTGCCGGCGGCATGCAGGTCGACGACAAGGGGCGTCTGTATGTCGCCACCGCAATGGGCATCCAGATCGCGGACCAACCCGGCCGCGTCCAGTGCATCATCCCCACGCCCAACGGCCGTGCCGAAGATCTCGTTTTCACCGGCGCCAACCGCGATACGATAATCGCGACCAACGGGGATAAAACTTACGAACGTAAATTCAAGGTCAAAGGCCTCGTCCCTTGGGAGGCACCGACAAAACCACCGGTTCCCGGCCTTTAAGACTCGTCGTAACTTCGCGCCTTAGCGTCGTTGTGGAAATTCTTCTTCTTCGTAATTCGCGGGCAGATTTCTCTTTGCGCTATCCTTATTCTTCGATTCCCGAGGTGCACCTTAAATGCGTAAGCTCATTTTATCGATTATTATTCTCGCTGCCTGTTTTCTTTCCCAAAACATGTTCCCGACCGAAGCCCGACAAACGAAAGCACCTGAGACCATTTATCTTTTAAGGCCCGCCGCTGTTTTTGATGGCGAATCGGCCGAGCTGCATCGTGGCTGGGTCGTGCTCGTCCGCGGCGAAAGGATCGAAGCGGTCGGACCGGCCGGCGAGGTTAAGACTCCGCCGGACACAAAAACGGTCGACCTGCCGAACCTGACATTGATGCCCGGCCTGATCGAAGCGCACTCGCACATGCTGCTTCATCCGTATTCGGAAACACCGTGGAACGATCAGGTTGCACACGAAGCCTTGTCCCTTCGCGTTGCCCGAGCGACCAACCATTTGCGAAGCACGCTGATGGCGGGTTTCACAACGGTTCGCGATCTCGGGACCGAAGGCGCAGGTTATGCTGACGTGGGGCTAAAACAGGCCGTGAATCAGGGCATCATTCCCGGCCCGCGAATGTACGTCGCCACGCGCGCGATCGTCGCGAGCTACACCTACGGCCCCAAAGGTTACGTGCCCGAATGGGACGTGCCGCAGGGCGGACAGGAAGCTGACGGCGTGGACAGCCTGACCAAGGTGGTCCGCGAGCAGATCGGTAAAGGAGCCGACTGGGTAAAGCTCTATGCCGATTATCGTTGGGGCTCAGGCGGAGCGGCTCACCCGACATTCACGCTCGAAGAATTAAAACTCGCTGTCGAGATCGCACACAGTGCGGGCATACCTGTCGCAGCGCACGCGACCAGCACTGAGGGCATGCGGCGGGCCATTCTGGCCGGTGTCGACACGATCGAGCACGGCGATGGAGGCACGCCCGAGATCTTTCAGTTGATGAAAGAGCACGGCACCGCCCTATGCCCAACGCTTGCCGTGGCTGGTGCCAACGCCGAAAAGAAAAAGGCTGTATTTCTCGAGGCTCTCAAGGCCGGTGTCACGATCGCCAGCGGCAGCGACGTGGGTGTCTTCGCCCACGGCGACAACGCCCGCGAGATCGAAGCGATGGTTAATTTCGGAATGCCTCTGATAGACGCTCTCCGCTCCGCTACTTCGATCGACGCAAAGGTCCTAAAACTCGAAGACAAGATTGGCCTGGTCAAGCCCACTCTCTTCGCCGACCTCATCGCCGTCGAAGGCGACCCAACCCACGACATCGCCGCCCTCCGCCACGTGAGATTCGTGATGAAAAACGGAATGATCTACAAACAGCCGTGACAGCGATCATTTGGCCGCATGTTTTAACGTGTCGTAAGTTTCAGCCAGAGAGTCGATCTGGGATTCATAATCTTGTAAATTGGTAGTTCCGGCCAGTGCTCCGACGGCTCTTTCGCTTAGGAATGTCACGCCCGAGATCCAGTCCTTCCATACCGGGCTTTTATCGAGCTTTCCGCGATAAAGCTTGTCGAACTCGTCCACTAAATAATGCCGTGTCCGGTCGATGGTGTATTTGCCGCTATCGTCCATGGCAAAGATCGCGAAGGGCACGATCATGTCATTGGTTATAGGATTGAGGGTCACCCGTTTGCCGAACCAGACGCGCCCTTTCAGCCATTCCTCGGTGCCAACCAAACCGCTCGACGGATCTGCCGGAAACCATTCTTTCGCCTTTGAATCGTAAAGCTCGAGCCAGACATGGTCGTTGTGGCGGCGTCCGAATGCCGAGTAGGACAGGCCTTTTTCCTTGACCATTTGCGCAGCACGGACGCCTCGGTCCGGGTCGTTTATGTGGATATTGATCTCGTGAACGCTTCGAAGCTGTATATTCAGGGACTTCATCGCCGCCGTGGCGACCATTGCAAGCTCGTTACAATTGCCGCCGCGGCGATCGACGATCTCCTGGACCGTTCGTTTTTGATAATCCGTCGCCTTCCACTCGAAGCGGGTCGCGAGCCATTTAACGATCGCCTGAGCTTGCCTGAGCTCCGACCGTTCGCCTTTTGTAACCTCACGCGCAAACTTTCCTACATCCTTTCTAGCAAGGTCGTATAGCTGAGCATCGCGGGCTGAGAGAGGGGTTTGAGCAGCAATGCTGCATGTGATCAGGAATAGGGTCGCGAAAACGAAAATCACCTTTAAGCCAAAATGCATGACTAGCGTTACGAGCTGCATTCCTGAATTGTTCCCGGATCTTCGCCTGACTCACGGGCGAACTTTAAACGGACGAAAGCGCGGGCGATCGGCGGGGTCAGGGCGTCGTCTGCGCTCTGTCCGGTGTGTCCGGTAGACGTTTTTTCGGCGGAGTAATAAGGTGCGATTTGGGTCATTTGGGACAAAACGGTTCGTCATGACAACCAGTAAACATCGGCGTTCCACGCGGCCGAGAGGTCGGCG
>JBDTZW010000092.1:0-9296 GCA_040004905.1 Acidobacteriota bacterium | reverse complement strand
GCCGCAAAGAACACATGAATTGGGTCAAGGACTGGTATGCGCAAAACACCAATCCAAAAAAAGAAAAGGGCACGATCCATGACGTCATCAAAGGCGCCGACGTTTTTTTTGGTTTGAGTGCGCCGGGCGTGATAGACGCCAACGATCTTAAGAACATGGCAAAGGACCCGATAGTTTTCGCGATGGCTAACCCGACGCCTGAAATAATGCCTGAGGAGGCCGAAGGACTTGTTGCGGTCATGGCAACCGGACGCTCGGACTATCCTAACCAAATCAATAACGTGCTCTGCTTTCCAGGCATCTTTCGCGGCGCCCTGAACTGCCGGGCTTCCCGCATTAACGAGCCAATGAAACTCGCCGCCGCCAACGCCATCGCCGGGATCATCGGAGCTGACGAACTACACCCGGATTACATCATTCCGTCCGTATTTGACAGGCGCGTCGGCGAAGCTGTCGCCGAAAAGGTCGAAGAGGCGGCGTATGACACCGGTGTAGCCCGCCGTCACCGCAATACCGGCGATTTCGATTCGCAGCCCCCAAATCGGTAGAAAATTCTTCGCGACGGGCAGATTTTGTCTGTATGATGTAAGTATGATCGCAAGCAGATTCGCCGAGCTGACCGTCGAAGAAGTAGCCAATTCGCTGACGCACGGATTCGGCCTGCTCCTTAGCATCGCCGGTTTCGTCGCCCTGGTCTGGCTTGCCGCCGCAAGAGGCGGAACACTACCGGTCATCGCCAGCGTCATCTACGGGGCCTCGCTAGTCACTCTCTACGCGGCCTCGACGTTCTACCACACGGCCGTCGCTCCCGAGCTCAAAAAACGCCTGCAGATCCTCGATCACTGCTGCATCTACCTGCTCATCGCCGGCAGCTACACCCCTCTCGCACTGCTGGTATTCCGCGACTCGTTTGGAACAGGCTTGCTGATCTTCGCATGGACCTTTGCCGTGTTCGGCATCGCGATCAAGCTGATCTTCGGCAACAAATATTCGGTGATCGGCGTTATTTCATACCTCGCGATGGGATGGGTCGGAGTCTTGGCGGTCAAGCCGATGTACACCGCACTGGGAGCATTCCCGCTTGCCATGATGGTTGCGGGCGGGGTCGCGTACTCACTCGGCGTAATATTTTTCGGCTGGCACAGCATCCGTCACCACCACGCCATCTTTCACGTTTTTGTCCTCGCCGGCAGCGTGATCCACTACTTCGCGATCGTATTCTATGTGATCCCATTCGTCTTCCCCGGATAGCATGCCGAAGATAAAGCGAGATATTCGTGTTGGCACTTGCGGATTCGGAGTAACGAAACACGAGTACGCAGAACTCCTTTCCTGCGTTGAGATCCAACACACCTTCTACCAACCTCCAATGATCAAAACGCTGGAGCGTTGGCGGGAGGAAATGCCGAAGGATTTCGAATTTACACTAAAAGCGTGGCAGCTAATTACACACGAATCCTCGAGCCCAACCTATAAGCGTCTGAAACGAAAGTTGGCCGAAAAAGAAGCCCCCGATGCGGGTTTTTTCAAACCAACCGACATCGTTCGTGAAGCGTGGGAAATGACCCGCGACTGCGCCGCCGCGTTGGGTGCGAAAACGATCCTTTTTCAATGCCCGGCCAAATTTGTTTTGACGGAAACGAACGTAAAGAACATGACGAAATTCTTCAACTCGATCGATCGGGGAAAATTTAACTTCGCGTGGGAACCTCGCGGCGATTGGGACTCGAAACTCGTTAAAAAGCTCTGCGATGATCTCGACCTGTGGCATACGGTTGACCCATTCAAGCAGCAATCCACGACTCCGACAAAATGTTATTTTCGCCTGCACGGCATAGGCGGCTGGCGTTATAAATATGAAGATGGTGAATTGGAAGAACTTGCTTCGATGCCGTCCGGTAAAGGCTCTTCATATGTCTTCTTCAACAATCGCGAAATGCGCGAGGACGCGATGAGGTTTGGGAAGATATTGAAAACAGCCTAATCCACGAACTTATACCCGATGCCGTGGACGGTCTGGATAAACTGGGGACGACGCGGGTTAGCTTCGAGCTTTTGGCGGATCCAGGCAATGTGAACATCGACCGTTCGCGTGGAAGGCGTGGCATCGTAACCCCAAACTGCATCAAGCAGATGATCGCGTGAGTGCACGTTGCCGCGGTTTTCGATCAGATATTGCAAAAGTTTGAATTCCATCGCCGACAATTCGACCGCCTTGCGATCACGCAAAACTTCGGCCCGTTTGAAATCGATAGTGACATCGCCAAATCGAAACGCGTCGTGCGAAGCACCGTTGGCATGAGTCGGGGCCCGGCGAAGCAAAGCCTCGATGCGCGCCAGAAGTTCGATCACCTCGAAAGGCTTGGTCAGATAATCGTCGGCACCGAGCTTGAGACCCAGCACCTTGTCGATAGTTTCACCTTTCGCAGTCAGCATCAGAATCGGGGTCGCTATGCCCTTTTGCCGCAGATCACGCGCGACATCGTAGCCGTTCTTTCTCGGCAACATCACGTCGAGAAGAATAAGGTCAAACTCCTCTGTCGATGCCAGCTCGAACCCGCGCTTACCATCTGAGGCCGAAACCACGTCGAAGCCCTCGCTCCGCAGCCGGTCAGTCAGCGTAATGATCAAGCCTTGTTCGTCTTCGACCAGCAGAATCCTCATGACACAAATGCGACTAGGCCTGGGGAATTTCGATCACGAATCGGCTGCCTTTGCCGACCTCACTTGTCGCGGTCACGCGCCCGCCGTGGGCTTCGGCAATTTGCTTTACAAGTGACAGCCCGAGCCCGTTCCCGTGAATCTGCGCATCGACAACTTCTTTTGCACGATAAAACGGTTCGAAAATTTGACGTAGGTCGTTTCCGGAAATTCCGATGCCGCGGTCTTCTACAGAGATCTTCACCGAACTGCCGCCATTTTCCGCAGCGATCTGCAGCCAACTTTCGCCGTTGCCGTATTTGATCGAATTGACGATCAGGTTCTGAATCGCTTGGCTTAAAGCGACGGGATCCGCATTGATGGACGGGAGGTGATCACAAATATTCGTTTTTACCTCAATCCGTTTTTCACTGATCAAAGGAGTGCATTCGCGAACGGCGTCAGCGACGATATCCGACACCTCGTTCACCGCAAAATTAAATTTCCTTCGGCCCGAACGAGCTCCGGCAAATTCCAGTATCTGCTCGACCATCGTAGAAAGTTTTCGACCTTCGCCCTTTATCAGGTCGCCGTACCGCGACACCTGCTCGTCCTCTTTTGCAATTCCGTCCGCTAAATTTTCGCCGGCCGAGTAAATGACTGCGAGCGGCGTTCGAAATTCATGGGACACGCTAGAAACAAAATCGATCTGACGCTGTGCAAGCATTCTTAACCGCTGCGCGGAAAATATGATCGCCGCGACCGCCGCACCGAGGAGGAATAAGATGCCGAAGCCGATCGTGAGATTTCTAAATTTCGTATTCGCAAGATAAGTGTCGATCGAGCCATCGCGATGCTGCACCATCAGCGTCCATGGCATTTTGTCCGTGTTGCCTCGTGAGGTAAAAACCGCCGTCTTTGGCCGATCGGTCGACTGGACCTCGATCTGGACGGTCTTGTTAACGTCGTCCGACCGAACGCGGCTGAAAGTACGGCTCTCCAAACGGGAATTTATTAACACGTCCGAATGCTCAGAACCCGGCCGCGGCAGGACGCCTTTATTTGCGTAAAATACAAAATCGCCTGGAGCGACGTCGAATAGGCCAGCCTTTGCATCCTGGCCGCTGGCACCGCCCTGCGTCGCGAAAATTTGCTGGTCGTCCTTGCCCGTGATCGCGATCTTGAGGTCGCTTCCACCAAAGTGATTTTCCGCGAGGTCTGCTAGTACTTTTTGCTTGATGGTCTTCTCGTCCAAAACGACGGCGAGGTATCCTTCTACCTTCGGAATTGTTGGGGTCGGTTCACCATGATCCGGCTCTCGCCGAAGTATTATCTTCTCCAGCCGCTGACCGGCCGCATGCATGGGCAGAAGCAGCGTATAGATGTCGGCATTGACCGGTTTTAAGTTTTTGGGGTCCGAAAAACGTGATGCAACACTTCGGAGTTCTTCGTTCCACTCAACAGCTTGGAACGTTCGGGCTTCCTTGTTGTAACGCATCGGCGAGGCGTAATTCTCTGCGTCGAAGTAGTACAAGTCCTTTATCAGGGTCGGATACTTGGATTCGCCTCGCCAGTAGTCGTAACGGTCGTTAAACTCCGTAAAGTTTTTATTTTCCCACGCGCCCGAGTCCATCTGAAAATTAAAATACGCGCTTTGGATCTCGCGATTAAAGTCCGCAGCGAATCGGTCGGCTTCGTCCTGCGTCTGCTTATGCATACGCTCGCCGTCGTTCGCCGCGATCTGCGTCTGCCATCGATATTGCAGTACGCCAAGCGCGACCAAAAGGCCGAAGAGTGCCGCAAAAATTAGAATTGTCGTCCATGAACGATTCATCGACTTCATTCTCTACTGTCCACAATCCACTGTCCACTGTTTTTCTAAAGATTTTACATTCTTAACAATTTCTTTGCGTCATCTTAACCAAATGGGTGCTAAGGTTTGGAATAATCAGTCTCGTTGAACGAGCCGTATATTAATTCCCTGGGCTTCCTCCAAAAATCGTGAAGTACCAATACCATACGGCTCGTTCTGCCAAAAAATTCTTTGGAGGCCAATTATGAAAAGATTTATTACGACAGTTTTAGGCGTAACCGTATTTTTTCTCGCCGTCGGGGCGATCGTAGAAAAAACTAGTGCCAGTTTCAAATCGGACGAAAAGGCTCTCTCGCTCATCCGTGCCGCCCGGCAGGCGATCGGCGGCGACAGCTCGGTCGCGGGGGTGCAGAGCCTCAGGATCGTCGGACAGACCACGCAGACTTTTAAGGTAAACGGCACCGACAAGGTCGAGCAGGGCGAAACTGAGATCGCTCTGATGCTGCCGGACAAGCTGATGAAGACGATCAAGATCGGCCACGACGACGGCACGGGTCAGCAGCAGAAAATAGAAAGCAGACAAGTCGATGTCGTGGTCACGGGCCAATCTACTGACAGGGTGAATTTCAAGGGTGAAGGCGACGGGCAGGGCGGACAAGTATTCGTTTTCAAGAAAGGCGATGGCGATGTTCAGGAAGTGAATACTGCCGATGGCAAACAGATCATCATTAAAAAAAGGGATGGTGACGTTCAGGAAGTAAACACCGCCGACGGTAAGAAGATAATCATCCACAAGGTCGAAGGCAGCGATAATGTCGAATTTAGGACCGCTGACCCTGACGGAGCGCCGCTTGATCCGAACGGCAAACAAATGATTCTGCGAAGGGGCGGACACGAACAAGAACGCAATAACGAATTGCTGAGATTGACGCTCGGTCTGTTACTCTCTGCTCCTCAGGGAATGGACGTCAGTTACACTTACGGCGGCGAGAGCAGCGTCGACGGAACGGCGTGCAATATCGTTGTCGCGGATTTCGCTGGTTCATCGGTCAAGATCTTCTTGAACAGAGATTCTAATCTGCCGGTAATGCTTTCCTACTCCGGAACGCGGATGCCGAAAATCATCACGTTTGACAGGGAAACGGCACCTCCTGCAGGTGGCGAGAACGGCGTTGTAGTGTTCCGCAAAGCTGGGCCCGGTGAAAAGGCAGGCGAGAGCGCTGAGTTTCAAGTGCGTTTCTCGGACTATCGCAGCGTGAATGGTGTACAGCTTCCCTATCGCTGGACGACCAATGCCGACGGAGCACTCGACGAAACGTTTGACGTGACCAGCTACGAAGTGAATCCCGCAAACATCGCTGAGAAATTCCAGCACGATAAGGTGTTTATTCGATCCAAAAAACCGGACGGACAATAGTTTCTCGTCTTGCCGGAAGTAAAATAGAAAGGGCCGGCAATTTATTGCTCGGCCTTTTTTCCTTTTAACTTTTCGGCTATCCCGGGTATCAATGCCTTACCCGCGTCGATCGCACTTTTGATATGGCGATGATTAGTGAAATGCCCCGCAACATAGACGCCTGGCACATTTGTCTCAAAACTTTCCGGGTCGTATACGGGCACCTCGCCATATTTTGACTGCTCGGTCGACACGCCCAATTTTTTGAGCATAGTCAGATCGGCGTCCGCTCCGATCAATACGAAAACGACATCGTTTTCGATTATGACGCAATCGCCATTTTCGCTTTCGAGCTCGACCTCACGATCACGAATCTCAATTACTTTGCCGAGAAAAAATAGCTTAAGGCAATGTTCGTTCAGCTCATTTTCAAGCGGCTGTTTGACCCAGTATTTTATACAACCCTGTTTTGGATCATTGTTCTCCCAATCCGAACGAAATATAGCCAATGTCGTCTCCGCACCTTCCTGCGCCAAAAACAAAGCGGCCTCACCCGCAGAATTTCCGCCGCCTACGATCAACGCATGCTTCTTCACCCACGGATATGTCTCGCGAAAATTAGCATGAACCTTCGGGAGATCTTCTCCGGGAACTTTCAGCTTTCGCGGATAGTCCATCGCGCCCATCGAGAAGAGGACGTTTCTGCCTTCATACTCGCCCTTGCTGGTTAATACCTTAAAATTATCGCTCACCATGTCCACTTTCGTTACCATTTCTTCGGTTTGGATATTCAACTCGTTATCCAAAACAAACCTTACATAGTAGGAAAGCAGCTCTTCTCGGGTGGGTTTTTCGCGGGCAGGCTTAAGGTCTCCCTCATTGAACTCGATCTCGTTCGTCGTCGAGAAAACAGTCAGCCCGACCGGATATCCATAGATCGTATTCCCGATCAAACCCTTTTCAATGACAACGCAAGCGAGGCCAGCCTTTTTCGCCTCATACGCCGCAGAAATACCTGCAGGGCCAGCACCGATGATCAACAAGTCAAGCATTCTGATTTCCTTCCAGCTCTTCAATTCTTCGTTTAAGTTCATCTATCCGCTTTTCGTTCGAGAAAAGTCGAGACGTTACCACGATGACGCCCAGGTAGCCGAAGATCACGATGAGGTTGATCTGTTGCGACAATGTCGAGTACGCGGAATCCGCAGATGAAACGGCCGCGAAACACAAACTCACGCCGCCGGTAGTCGCGGAAGCGACGCAGTTTTCAAGTCGCCCAGATGAACGTGAATTGTATAAATACACAAAGAGTATGTTTGCTCCTATGCAGACCAGAAAGTAAGACGTTAATAAAGTCCAGATTACCCGTGGTTTCATCTAATGTCCTCCAGCCTCTTTAATTCCGATGTGAGCTTACCGATCTGCAATTTCGTTGCTTCCAGATTTCGCTTGGACTCAAGGTAATTCTGCCATTCGTTCGTAGCGGTCAAAGCTTTTAGCACATCTTCATCAAGGGCATGCGACATCACTACCAGCAGATCGCTAAGGGCTTCGTGGCCGTCGAGCAGTGATTGAATGATCGTGTATGCTAGCTTGGCGTTAGGTAGATCGATGTCGAGTTCTTCCATGATAAACGCCGATTTTATCACATGGACATCGACACATCGGGGCAGGTTCAACGATTGAGCTAAACCGACTTAGATATTCTACTGACCATCGGTCTCAGAGGCCGGCTCCGGCCTCTCATCGGGTTTTGCGAGTGGAATTTCACCACCGGGCGGAACGATCCAAAACTCGGCTTCGGGAAAGTCGCGATATCCTCCATAGATCACCTGTATGCGGCTAAGGTCGAGTTTTGCACTGTTGGCGATCCGGGATTTACCCTCTTCGACGAAATAGCGAACTCTGCTGATGTCGTAATACTGATCGTCGGCGTAAAAGATGAGAATGCCCGATGCTTCCTTCCGGCCGACGATCTCGGAACCGAATTTCTCGTTTGCCCACAAGAACCGAAGGTCTTGGATATCCTCGGGCGAAAATGGTGGTTCCGGGGCATCCGATACCTCTTCGACAGGAGCATCGTTAGAGGCCTCGGTATTTCCGTCATTCTCTACAACAGAATCAGCCGGAAACTCGGCATCTTGCTTCGCCTTTACCTCCGGCAGGATAAACTCGTCTAAAATATCCGACCCCTCATCGTTGAAACCAATCCCAGACCTCCCCCAAAGAAAGGTCTTGCGTTTCGGCATCTTTGGCTTAGATACAGTTTCAGATGAACTCGGCGCGACGACACCGGGCGGAACAAGGAACAATTCGGTTGAAACAGTCTCCCGAAAACCGCCATCCACAAAAACGATCCGCGAAGTATCATATTTGCGGAATGCCATGCCCTTGACGATTCTCTCGCGCATTGGCGAGCGCTCATAATCAGAAGGCAGAAAATCTTTTCCGGAGTAGGTAATAATATACCCGGTTGCGTCGGGGTTATTGTTCAGCTGCGTAAATAGGTTGTCAATTCTAGCGCCGAGATCGCAATCACCGGCCTTTCCAAATTCATCAATTTTTATTGCGACTTTCGGTTGAGGGTTTGCCGACACGGGCATATCGTCCTCGGCCTGCTGAGAAAACCCAACTATTGCAGACACAAGTGTTAGCAGAATTATTCGAACAAGTTTTATGGAAGACATATTTTGGCCACCCATACCAAACGCAAGGTCTTTGACGGTTCAAGGCAACAATCCGGCCACTAATTCAAGAAAGGCAAATCGGAGACTAGGCAGGGTAATTCTCCCGCCATTAGATCAGTCCCCATGGCAAGAAAATCATAGCGAACATATCCAAGCGCAATTGCTTTATTCAGTTTCGGCGAAAAAGTGATCGATGTAATGCGACCAGCGTTTTTGCCTTCAGACGTAACTAGATCTGCGTTTGGTAAGAACCCGGTCGCTACCGCTCCCGGTTCTGACAATAACCCTGTCAATTTCTTTGCAACGTGGCCCCGGAAATGAATTCTCGCAATGATCTCCTGGCCGATGTAGCAGCCTTTGTTGTATGAGATCAGGCCTTCGAGGCCGAGTTCGGGCACGATGGTTGTCTCGTCCATATCGACACCGTATTTTGGAGTGCCATTCTCAATGCGCAGCGTTTCGAAGAGCTCATCAGAGATGGTTACAGCTCGGTTGTCGAGTTGTTCATCCCGAAAAGCGTCCGACAAGTCGGCCTCGATAAAACGGCTTATTGATGTAGTCGACGTAAATAAGAACCGAGTCGCTACCGCTCCCGGTTCTGACCCGAGTACCTCAAAACACCGAAACTTCGCAGATAGATCTTCGACAAAGAAATCTCCGGCGTACGTAAATCGAAACAGATTATCGAAAACCTTTTGGCGGGTCGTTTCTTCGGTTTCAAAAAGAAACTTGTCGCCTTGGCGAAGGACTCGAACGACAG
>JBDTZW010000107.1:0-2778 GCA_040004905.1 Acidobacteriota bacterium | reverse complement strand
AGTGAAAGGGCGAGAGACCCGCCCTTTCAAAATGATCTTTCAAAGGCTAAAGGTTCTTCATTCGATAGAAAGAAATATCGCCAAAATGCTTAAAAGAAAGGAAACCAGACTCGAGACTTTAACGCAGTAATCAAGTTATCTCGATAGAAATTTATTTTCGGTCAAAGGTTTTTAGACATTTTCGGCCCGATACGAGCACTTTCGTGAATTGGATTGGGCGAAATAGTTTCTGCAAAAAGGTGGAAACAAAATTGGACGTAATCAACAAGGAGTTAGGTTAAATTATGAAATTGCAATTATTCTTTACATCGATCGCGTTAACAACGCTGTTTGCCGTTGCGGCATTTGGACAAGACGGCTTGCGTAATGATGACAGAGGTGATCGAGGAAGATCACTTCCTGTACAGGTATTTCAGGCTGCGGGACCAAACGCTGCTTCGATCCAATCAACCGTCGACCAATACCGGGCAGCCCTCGGCGGCGTTAACAACGCCAATACTGCAGGCCCTATCGCAACAGGACGGCGCGAGATCAACTGGGACGGCGGCAGCCCGACCAACAACACGACGTCGCTCGGACCAACACCGTTTGATGTGTTCTTGACCACCCGCGGCAGCAGATTCATTACGCCGGGAACCGGATTTGTTCAGGCTCCCGCCTCCGGAATGGCCGAGGTATTCAACAACCCGAGCTATGCCACGATCTTTCAGGCATTCAGCCCGGTCCGGCTTTTCTCGCCGATCGGAAGCAGAATCACCGACAGCGTTTTCTTCGTCCCCGGCGGAAGTGGACTTCGAGCAGCTACGAAAGGGTTCGGAGCTGTCTTTGCTGATGTCGATCAACAGGACGGAAACGGCTTCGAATTTCATCGCGAGCACGATCGTGAAAACACTGTGATCGAATACTACGATGCCCGCGATCGTCTTCTTTTCCGAAGCCTGGTTCCCGCATCACCGGGCGACGGCGGCTTATCTTTTTTCGGGATCGTTCTGAACGATGCCCGTATTGCTAAGGTCCGCATCGCGACTGATGCCGCTCCGGGGCGGGATGACACGGCAGACCGCGATATCGTGCTCTTGGACGATTTCATCTACGGTGAACCCCAAGCTCTTCCGTTGTACTAAGTAGTGCTGCGAGAGTCATGAAAGAAGATCACGTTCGGCTTTAGCTGATCGCGAGCTCAAAAAACAAAAAGGACGCTGCACATCACTGCGGCGTCCTTTCAATACGAGTTAAGACATGAAAAGGCTGGAATTAACTTATCGCGGAACTATATACCCCTGGCATTGCGACCATATGGGCCACATGAATGTTATGTGGTACACAGGAAAATTTGACGAGGCGTCGTGGAGCTTGTTAGCTCAGATCGGCTTTACGAGGACCTTTCTTCAGAAGCAGCAAGCGGGCCTGGCGGCCGTTCAACAAAACATTACCTACAAGCGGGAGCTTCATGCAGGCGACATTATAACGATCCGATC
Organism: Acidobacteriota bacterium; assembly: GCA_040004905.1. GTDB lineage: Bacteria > Acidobacteriota > Blastocatellia > Pyrinomonadales > Pyrinomonadaceae > OLB17. The sequence goes on along the minus strand of JBDTZW010000107.1, from coordinate 1,300 downwards.
CGGAGTGCTAGAGGTGCAGGAAAAGACGATGCGTCTCTTCCACGAAATGCGTAACGACGAGACACTGGAAGTGGCCGCGTTCACTATCGTTACCGGCGTCTATATGGACGCGGTTGAACGACGAGCGTCCCCGATCCCGTTCGAGATCAAAACGCGCGTCGAAGAACTAATGATCGACCAAAATGCTCTTTACTGGGAAGATACGCTCACGCCCGACACGCGGGCAGAAATTTATTAGAAGCGGCGGCCTATTCGCTAGGATCCACAAACTCTTTCAACGAAAGGCCGCGCTTCAAAATGATTGCGAGACCGACGGCGGTCCAAAAAAGGATGCGGGTCTTGCGAATGATAGCAAGCGTTACGCCGATGCCGGCTCCTATTGCAAGAGTGTCCGTAACGAACTGAGCACCTGCCTCGTCGACTCCGATAACAAATGGGATCAGCTTAAAGACGATCGAGATCAGGCGGCTGACCGATTCGAGCAGGAACGCGGTCAAAATATCCGGCATCGTCGTCGTGATCTTCGAGAGAATATACCAACCCTCGGTGATGCCGAGTAGATGATAAAACGTTTCGAGCAAACAGATCGGAATAAAACGGCCGGGATAGCGGCGATAAAAGCCGTAGATCAAGTTTTCAAAAGTGCGGGCCTGGACGCGTCCCGAATCAAGGAAACTTTTCGCAATTCCCTTGTGATACAGCCATTCACAGATGCCGCTGATCAAATGCAACTGCTTGATCACCATCACAAGGCCAAAAACTATCAGAGCAATGATCGCACTGATCAGCAGATCGATCGTCCATACCCAACTTTCGTCTAACGATACGCTCCGCAAGAATGTATAGGCACCAAACGCGAGAAAAAGGCAAGTAATAAGGCTGTAAAAAAGGTTCTCAGTCGCAACGGATGACAGACCGACTACGAGCGGCAGACGCTTTCGTACGGCGACCGCCTTCGCGGTCCCGCTGATGAGAATTCCGAGCGGGATCATGCTGCTCATTGCTTCGCCAATGATCACGGCCGGGATCGTGTCCTTTAGCTTGAGCGCATATGGTTCGTATACCGACAGTTTCCACGCCCACGCCCGAACACACATGCGAATAAAATAGATCAGCATCAAAATGGCAAAGCCGCCGAAACCGATCTTTTCTATTCCGTCGACGATCTCACGGATGCCGACCGAATACACGAAATAAGCAAACAAAGCGGTTCCGCCAAGCGTTAGAGCCAGAGCTGCGATCTTCAGTCGATTGATGTGTTTGGGATGGATTCGCTGCGGCGGAATGCCCGGATCGTCCA
>JBDTZW010000215.1:0-9302 GCA_040004905.1 Acidobacteriota bacterium | reverse complement strand
GGTCCCTTACTTCAAAAACTTTGTATCGAATGCCCTTGGCAAAAGGTCTTTCATTTGGACGGTTTCAACCTTTCCTTTGAGATTCGACATGATCACCGGAATGTCGCCGCCGAATTCCCAGATTATCTGGCGGCAGACGCCGCAGGGAGGCGTTAATTCCTCGGTGTCAGCGACTACAGCGATGTGCTTGATCTTTCTCTTGCCTTCGGAGATCGCTTTCCAGATCGCCACGCGTTCAGCACAAACCGTTAGGCCGTAGCTCGCCGATTCGACATTGCAGCCCGAAATTATCTCGCCGTCATCGGTCTCGAGCGCCGAGCCGACCCGGAAATCCGAGAATGGCGCGTATGCGTGTTCGCGAACCTTGGTCGCGGCTTCTATCAACTCTTTTTCTGAATGGATCATTAAACTAAAACTTCGTGCTGACTTACCAATTTTTCGCGCACCATGCTGCACAAAAATTCGACGGTTAGGCCAGTTTGGGCACCCTCCGGAATTATGATGTCCGCGTGCCGTTTTGACGGCTCGACAAATTCAAAATGCATGGGACGGATCGTTCGCTCGTACTGGTCGAGTGTCCGCTCAAATGTCCGCCCACGCTCGATCACATCCCGCCGAAGCCGCCGCATCAGCCGGACATCGTCCGGCGTATCGACGAAAACACGAAAATCTAGAAGGTCGAGGATCCGAGACTCGGCAAAGATCAGAATGCCTTCGATTATTACGACCGGCCGGGGCAAGAGCTCCAGCGTTTCGCTTCGCCGCGTATGCGTCACCATATCATAAAGCGGCATCTCGATCGGCTCGTCCTGCCGGAGGCGCTTGATGTGATTGACCAGCATGTCGCTGTCGATCGCATCAGGGTGGTCGAAGTTCGCCTGATGACGTTCGTCGAGCGGCATGTCGGCCAGATTGCGGTAATACGAATCCTGCTCGATCAGGATGACATTCTGCGCGCCGACCGTTTCTACGATCGCCCTAGCGATCGTAGTCTTTCCCGAACCTGTCCCGCCGCAAATTCCGATGATCATATTCGCTTTAGTACCCTGCGCAGCAATTCCTTGAAAACCTCGGCCACGCGGGCGCCCGTCTCCATGACTTCCTCATGATTGATCGTTTCACTTGTCATGCCGGCCGCAAAATTTGTAATGCACGAAATTCCCAGCACCCGCATTTTTTGATGGCGAGCCGCGATCGCTTCCGGCGCTGTCGACATGCCGACGGCGTCTGCACCGAGAAGTCGATACATATGGATCTCGGAAGGCGTTTCGTACGTCGGACCCGACAGAGCGCAGTACGTTCCCCGGTGGAGAAAATCGACGCGTGATTCGTCGATCCCCTTGTCGAATCTTTCCAGGGATATCTCATTCGCCGCGTCGTTGGCGATCGACTGAAATTCACGATCGTAGACCTCGGTCATGTCAGGAAACCGCGGCCCGAAACGTTTGTCATTCGGTCCTCTCAGCGGATTAACGCCCATCAGATTTATGTGATCGCTGATCAGCATCAAACTGCCCGGCGTCATTTCCGTGCTCGTGCTGCCGGCCGCATTGGTCAGGATCACGTTCTTTATTCCCATCACGCCAAACGTGCGTATGGGAAAGATCACCTGGTCCATCTCGTAGCCTTCGTAATAGTGAAAACGTCCTTGCTGGACAGCGATCGATCGTCCGTCTATCTCGCCTAAGACGAGCTGACCCGCGTGTCCCTCAACTGTCGACTTTGCGAAATGCGGGATCTCTTCGTACGGGATCCTGACGCCGTTCTGAAGGTCGTCCGCAAACGCTCCAAGGCCGCTGCCGAGGACTATTACCGTCTCGACGGGCTTGCCGTATTTCGACTTAATGAAATCAGCCGCTTCGACGGCATTTTCGTAACTCATAGAAAAAGGAATGTCAGATTAGCACAGCGAACGGAGATTCTCATTCAGGGTGCGTTCGCAGCAAGGTCCGAGGAGCCTAATTCTCTTTGCTATACGGTATACCCAGCGCCTTTGGTGCGCGGGAGGTTCCGATAAATCCGGCCAGCACAATGATCGTCAGTACGTACGGGATGATCTGGATAAACTGGATCGGTACTTCGTCGCCCGACGGCAGCTTGATCAAGTTGGGCAGGACGATCGTCAGAGCTTCGGTAAATCCAAAAAAAAGACAGGCGAAAAGGACGGGCACCGGTTTCCATTTGGCAAGGATCAGGGCCGCGAGAGCGATATAGCCGCGGCCGGCCGTCATATTTCGCGTAAATAGAGATGACTGTCCGATCGAGAGATAAGCTCCGCCCGCGGCCGCAAGTATTCCTGAGATAGTAACGGCAACATATCGAAGCCTGATCACGTTTACACCCGCCGCATCCGCGGCTCCCGGATTTTCACCCGTCGCACGCAGGCGCAGTCCGAACGGTGTTTTGTAGAGGACGTACCAGCAGATCGGGACGAGTACGAAAGCGAGGATCGATGCGAACGAAATGTTGTTGAAATAATTGGGAAGTTGGTCAAGCTTGTCTATCTGCGGCGTTGAACCTGAGGAATCGTAGATCGCTCCGCTGAGAAGGGCTGGCAAGCCTGCCATCAGGAAATTGATCGCCATGCCAGCGACAACCTGGTCGGCTTGAAAATATATACACGCGATGGCATAGACCAACGCCAGCACGCCGCCCGCAACAGTTCCGGCCAGCAGTCCAACGAACGGATTACCGGTTTGATATGTTACAACTGCTGCGGTAAACGCCCCCGCAAGCATTAGCCCCTCAAGGGCGATGTTAATAACGCCGGACCGTTCTGAGAACAATCCTCCCAACCCCGCGAAAATTAAAGGTGTCGCGGACCGGATCGTGGCAAAAAGAACGAAAATGAGAGTTGCGATCATATCGCGCTGTTTTGCCTCCTTCTAAGGGCGTACACCTGAAGACAAGCCACAAACAGGATTATTATCGCCTGGAGCACCTGGCCGAGATCCTTGGAAACCTTCGGAGTAAACGCGTCGACAAATATCTCGCCCCTCATCAACACACCGAAAAATATCGCCGCGATGAAAACTCCGAGCGGATGATTGCGTCCGAGGAGAGCAACGGCGATCCCCCAATACCCCCATTGATCGGAAAAGCTGTCGTAGTAGTTATGCCGATTGCCAAGCACTTCGCCGATCGCGACCATTCCCGCAAGTCCGCCCGATATCGTCATCGCCGTGATTATCTGTCTTTTAGGCGATATTCCGCCGTACTCCGCCGCCGAGGGATTTTCCCCGACGGCTCGCAATTCGTATCCCCATTTTGTCTTCCACAAGAAAACGTATACGAGCACGCACATTACTATTGCGAGAATAAACGCGATATTCAGCGGGACGTCATGAGGAATGAACGGAAGAAATTGGTTTAGCTGCGGCACGTATGCTTCTTTGCCGATATTAGCTGTCTCAAGGATCGGGTCGCCCGGAATTTTGTAGTGATATTGAGTAAAGTAGCTGACGAGGGCGATGCCGATAAAGTTGAGCATGATCGTGTTGATCACCTCGTGCGAGCCAAACTTAGCCTTTAATATTCCCGGAATTCCGCCCCAGATCCCGCCGACAACAACGGCAGTAAGGCAACACAACGGAACGAGGACGTACCACGGCAGGTTCATCCACGACCAATTCTCATCCTTGCCGAAAACGTTTACTACCGTGCCGCCGAACTTAATGCCAACCCAGGCTGTGGCAAATGCTGCAACATACAGTTGTCCTTCGGCCCCGATATTCAGCAACCCGCACCGAAACGCGACCGCAACCGCTAATCCCGTAAATATCAGAGGGGTCGCGTAAAACAGCGTCCAGCCGAAGTCTTTTGCCGACCCAAACGAATTCGACAAAAGGAGGCCGTAGGCGTGAATAGGGTCGTCGCCGATAAGCAGAATAATTATTCCGCCCACGACGAACGCCGCAATAACCGCGATCAGCGGCCACATGATCTCTCTAAGAATTTTCATTATCTACGGCGACCGACTCGGCCCCGGAAAATTGATAGCTGAACAGGAATTAGCGAGATTTAATATAGACGAGAATTGCCAAAGTGTCACCTGAAAACGGGTAAATTACTGATCTGTGGCTATTTATATGGAGCCGCTTAATTTACTTGACAATCATGCACTCAAATATTATTATCATTCCAGGCTAAGCAATTAGCGATATCAATCAAATTTATTGGAGGAACTACCAATGAACATAGTTAGATACAGGCCATTTGGCGAACTAAATACAATACAGAATGAGATGAATCGGCTTTTTGCCAGCTTTACACCCGACGCATTCGGGAGCGAAGAGGCAGCTGGCGGGGCTTGGAATCCCAAAGTAAATATTTTCGAAAACAAAGACGGTTTAGTCCTGGAAGCAGAACTGCCCGGCGTCAAGCTAGAAGATTTCGACTTAACGGTCGAAGACAATGTCATCACTTTAAAAGGCGAACGGAAATTCGAGAAAGAGACAAACGACGACAATTATCATCGTGTTGAAAGGTCCTACGGGTCTTTCTCCCGTTCGTTTACGCTTCCGGCGAACGTTACCGCCGATGGAAGTGAGGCGGACTTTACCAATGGTGTCCTGCGAGTGACCCTTCCTAAACGTGAAGAGACCAAGGCACGAAGGATCGAGATCAAAGGCAGTGATACGTCCAAAGCGATCGAGACAGGAGCTGAAACCAAGACGGCCAATGCCTAAATCCCTAATTTTTTCCTGGTTTGACCGGAGAGCGAGGATTTTTTGATCAAGGCTCTCCGGTCGCTTTGTCTCTGCGGTAGAATATAATTAACAGATCATGAGATTCGACAGATTTACAATTCGGGGTCAGGAAGCTGTTCAGGAAGCGATCGGCCTTGCCGAAAAGAGTCAGAACCAACAGGTCGAACCTGAGCACCTGCTTGCGGCGATGCTTGAGCAGAAGGAAGGCGTGGTAAAGCCTATCTTCGGGAAGATCGGCGTGAATGCTCAGAGCATCCAGACGGATGTCCTGGCGGCGATCGAAAAATTTCCAAAGGTTTCCGGCGGCCAGCAGTATTTCAGCTCTCGGACAAACACGATCTTCCAGGAAGCGCAGAAGGAAGCCGAAAAGATGCAGGACGACTATATTTCGACCGAGCATCTGCTGCTTACCGTCGCGGCTGAGAAACAAGGTGACGCCGGACGAATACTTCGCTCCAACGGGATCACGAGTGAAGACCTTGAAAAGGTTGTCACGGAAATGCGCGGCGGTTCACGGATAACGGATCAGAACGCCGAGGAAAATTTTCAGGCTCTCGAAAAATATGCGCAGGACCTGACGGATCGTGCCAGAAAAGGAAAGCTCGATCCGGTCATTGGCCGCGATGACGAGATACGGCGGACGATCCAGATCCTGTCGCGACGCACGAAAAACAATCCCGTCCTGATAGGCGAACCCGGCGTGGGAAAGACGGCAATTGTAGAGGGCCTCGCCCAGCGAATTATTTCGGGCGATGTTCCGGAGACTTTAAAGAACAAGAAACTCGTGTCGCTCGATCTTGGTTCAATGCTGGCGGGCGCAAAATATCGTGGCGAATTTGAAGATCGTCTAAAAGCGGTGCTTAAAGAGATCGAAAAGGCCGAGGGGCAGATCATTCTCTTTATCGACGAACTGCATACTCTTGTCGGGGCCGGAGCTTCTGAAGGGGCGATCGACGCCTCGAATATGCTGAAACCCGCTCTTGCGCGCGGGACGCTGCGGGCGGTTGGTGCGACGACGCTGGCTGAATATCAGAAGTATATTGAAAAGGACAAGGCTCTCGAACGCCGTTTTCAACAAGTTTATATCGGTGAGCCGACCGTCGAAGATACGATCGCTATATTGCGTGGTTTGAAGGAGCGTTACGAGGTGCACCACGGTGTTCGGATCAAGGACGCCGCTATTGTTGCTGCTGCGACCTTATCCAATCGCTACATCACCGATCGCTTCCTTCCCGACAAGGCTATCGATCTGATCGACGAAGCCGCTTCGCGGATACGCATTGAGATCGACAGCCTACCCCAAGAGATCGATGAGCTTGAACGCGAGATACTTCAACTTGAGATCGAGCGTCAGGCGCTTTCGCGGGAGACGGACGAAAAATCCAGATCCCGTCGCGAGGACATTGAAAAGCGCATCGCCGATCTCAAGGAAAAATCCTCGGCAATGAAAGCCAAATGGCAGTCTGAGAAGGATGAGATCGAGAAGATGCGCACGGCTAAAGAGCAGCTCGAGCAGGCGCGGCTTGAGCTTGAGCGCGCCCGACAGGCCGGAGATCTGAATAAAGCGGCGGAGATCCAGTACGGCCGCATCCCGGAGATAGAGAAACTACTCGAAGCTGAGCAGGCGAGACTCGGCGACCTTCAGAAAGACGGCGTGTTTTTGAAGGAAGAGGTCGATGAAGAGGACGTTGCGGAAGTGGTCGCTAAATGGACCGGCGTTCCGGTCTCGAAAATGCTCGAAGGCGAAATGCAAAAACTCGTCGCAATGGAAGAGAACCTAGGCAAACGCGTCATTGGCCAGACCGAGGCTTTAGAGGCCGTCGCAAATGCTGTTAGACGGGCGAGAGCGGGTTTGCAAGACCCGAATCGACCGGTCGGATCGTTCATTTTTCTTGGGCCAACCGGCGTCGGCAAGACTGAAACAGCTCGGGCACTGGCGGAATTTCTGTTCGACGATGAGCGTGCGATGATCCGTCTGGACATGTCGGAATACATGGAAAAGCATGCGGTCGCTAGAATGATCGGAGCACCTCCGGGATATATCGGATACGAAGAAGGTGGACAGTTGACCGAGGCCGTCAGGCGACGACCGTACTCGGTCGTTCTATTCGACGAGATCGAAAAAGCTCATCCTGACGTATTTAACATTCTGCTTCAAATTCTGGATGACGGCCGGCTGACCGACTCCAAGGGACGTGTCGTTGATTTCAAGAACACTGTTCTCATCATGACCTCCAACCTTGGTTCGCGAGAGATACAGTCGGTTGGCGATGATGACAAGCAGGTCCGCGAAGCGGTTCTGGCGGTCCTCCGCGATCATTTCAAGCCGGAATTTCTTAATCGGATCGACGACATCGTGGTGTTCAAACAGCTCACGAAAGATCAGATCGCATTGATCATAGATGTTCAGCTTGAGAAACTCAGAAAAAATCTTGCCGATCGAGGTATCGCAATTGAATTGGATCAGTCGGCGAGAGACCTGCTTGTGCAGGAAGGCTACGATCCTGTGTACGGTGCCCGGCCGCTTAAGCGTTCGATACAAACGCTCGTACAGAATCCGCTCGCTGTAAAGCTCCTCAAGGGCGAGGTACTTTCAGGTCAGACGGTCCGCGTTTCCGCCAAGAACGGGGAAATGCTGTTTGCGCCGGTCGAAAACGAGCAAAAGGCTGTAAGCAATTAGTTACCAGTAAAATGTTTGGAAAACCAAAGATGAGCGAAGAAATTGAAAACGAAGAGTTGACCGAAGAGAACGGAAAGATCCCGTTCAATGACAAACGGCGGTTTAATGCCGACGGCGAGCGGGTTCGCTCGGATGAGACGGCGAAAGAGCCTGTAAAGTCCGCTCGCGAGATCGATCTCGAATCGCGATTAAAGGCTGAGACGGAACGTCGAGAAGCCGCCGAATCGAAACTCGTCGGCGTGCAGGCAAAGTTTGAAGAGGCAAAGGCAAATCTCGAAAAGGAAACTGCCGAAATGAGGACGCGGCTAATGAAGACGCTTGAGGACCGTGCAAAGCAGGCTCAATTCAATTTCTTGACGACCCTGCTACCGGTTCTCGATAACCTGAACCTTGCGGTTGCCGCAAGCGAAGATGATTCGAACCTTGAACATTTGCGCGACGGTGTGATCGGCACGGCACGAAGCTTTGAGCAGGCGTTGATTAGCGTCGGCGTCGAACCTGTCGCATCGGTGGGAACTACATTCGATCCCGAGCTGCACGAAGCCGTTGACATGGCACCGGTTGACCTGGAAGACGACGGTAAGATCGTGGCCGAATATGCGCGGGGCTATCGGTTCGCGGACAAACTTTTGCGGCCTGCGCGCGTGCAGGTGGGCAAGGCCATGGCACAAACGGCGGGCGAGTGAACGATCGCACGCAGCGTGATTCTTTTGTTTGTAACAGTTTAGCTTTCCAGGCCGAGGTCTGGAAGAATTTAGCTATTCTCCGTGCTTTTCAAAGTGTTAATATGAAAGCTGGGGGAAAGCTTTTTGTTTTTCCCGCATCTTAGTTTCGGGAATTAGAGAAACGGCACTAATAAAGTTTTATGGCAGACATAGATGCTTACAAAGATAAATTCAGCGACAGCGGCCGCCGGGTTTTAGATACGGCCCTGGACGAATCGAAAAAACGCGACCAGAATTATGTCGCGATCGAGCACATCCTGCACGCTGTCGCACACGAGGAGGACGAGCTTTTCACCTCCACAATGCGCGATCTTGCGGTCGATCCACGCTCCGTCAGGCTGCTGATCGAAAAACGGCTAGACAGCGGTCGGCAGCATACCGGCAAAGGATTTCGTATTGCACCCGAAACGACCGAATTATTCAAAAGAGCGATGGACCGGGCCCGCTCGCAGGGTCGCCGGGCAATTGACGGCAGCGATATTTTCTATGTTCTCTCGAATGACGAGAGAAGCATCCTGAACGATGTCCTGCAAAACCTCGGCGTGCCGGCGGACGAGGTCGCCCAGACGGCCCGTACACGGATACGAAAGCGAGAAAAGGAAGAAGAACGAACTCGGCAAAAATATGAGCTACCATCGTTCCTTAGACATTTCGGAGTTTCGCTGAACAAGCTTGCCCGTCAGGACAAGATCCCGCCGACGATCGGGCGTGAACGCGAGATACTTCAAATGATCGAGATACTCTCGCACCGCGAACGTTCGAATTCGCCGATGCTGGTCGGCGAACCGGGTGTAGGCAAGACTGCGGTCGTAGAAGGCCTGGCGAGATTGATCGAGCTGGAGCCTGAAAAGCTTCCGGCACGGCTTCGCGACTCGCATATCGTTCAGCTTCAAATGGGCGGGCTTGTCGCGGGAACCATGCTTCGCGGCATGTTCGAAGAACGCATTAAAGGGATCATCGATGAAGTAAAAGAAAAGGACAATATAATTCTTTTCATCGACGAAGCCCATACCATCATCGGCGCCGGTGCGGCGCTCGGAACATCGAGCGATGCTGCCAACATGTTCAAGTCCTCACTCGCACGCGGCGAACTTCGGATCATCGGAGCGACGACCTCGACAGAATACAAGGAGTATATCGCGGAAGACGAGGCTCTCGCCCGCCGTTTCCGTCTCGTAAAGGTCGAGG
>JBDTZW010000450.1:0-2786 GCA_040004905.1 Acidobacteriota bacterium | reverse complement strand
CAGGCTGCAGCACAGCCCAGGCAATACCGATGACGGTTTGCTTATAGCGGATCTTAATATCGCGAAGTGTAAGGAAATAGAGAAGTTCGCGATGGTTGACGAGTTCCTTCAGATCTAAATGGATCAGGGAACTGCTTGGTTTGATCCGCGTGATCTCGAGTGTGTTTTCGCTCATTAACTGATCTGAGGCTAATTCACCATTTTAGCCTAAGATCGGTTAGAACCCAATTTGCCTGCAAGGAGTCGGCCGAGGAATTCGCGGTCGCTCCAATTGTCCATCCGTCCTTGGCGGACGATAACCATATCGAGAGACCGAATGATATACAACCGCTGGTTGTTGGCACCGGCCGCCAGAAACAGATCGCTGAGGCCGTCCGCAAAACCGCCGCCGCCGATTTCGGATGCTCCGCCGATCTCCTTCCCTATCGGATTTTTTCCCGGATGATTTAGCCAGAAAGTGATGCCGTAGGCGGGATTTGCCTTTGATCCGATAATCAGTTCATCGAGAAGCTTTTTCGGGATCAACTGTTTACCGTTCCATTTTCCACCGTTTTTCATGAACAAGCCGAACTTAACCCATTCGCGCGCCGTCAGGCTTGCACCCTGAGGCAGCAGGGGCTGGCCGTTCTGCACCCGCCAGTCGGAAACCCGTATACTAAGCGGATCTAGAATGCGGCGTTTCATGTATGCCATGACCGTTTCATTTTTCGCTTTTAGCTTTCGCGTCATCAATTCGCCGAAAGCTTGATAGGGAACGGGGCCGTATTCAAAATTACGGCCGGGAACGAATCTCGTCGGCGAATTGATCGCATCTTTGTAAGACGGCACGACGCCGATCTGACCGGCATTAACGCCGCTGGTCAATGAGAGAAGTTGGCGGATCGTGATCTGGGATTTTTGTCTATCGGACTTCCATTCCGTAATGGTATCGGAGACCTTTTCGTCAAAGCCGCTGATGAGTCTGTCCTGGATCGCGGCGCAGAGCATTGCGCCCGAGAACGACTTGGTTCCGCTGAAAAGCAGCCAGGGAGTGTCGGCTGTCGCGCTGTTTTCGTAATCTTCGAAAACGATCTTGTCGCCTTTCATGACAAGGACTGAGATCCCGCGATGCTCTCGCGAATAGTCCGCCGCCAGCTTGAACCGAGCCGGTTCGGTCAAGACCTTTGGCATTTGTGCTCTGATCTTGCAGCTCGTGAGCATAAGGATCGCGAAAACGAACGACAGAATGATCTTAACTTTCATAGGCACTCGGAGAGACAAAAATGGCCGGCGACCAGATATATACATGACCACCGGCCGAAGGCAATTAGCACATGTCTATTGCCTCTGAAATTCCGGCGAGCCTAAGACAAGACTGACCGCTTTGAAAACGTCTGGGTCGCCGCTCGGGGGAAGAAGCCGAGCCTGTCGACGCTGGCCGCCCTGCTGACCCTGCCCGCGAAGATTGGTCATATCGAGATCATTGTCTTCTAATTCGTTCCCTGCTTTTACGTCTGGCAAGGGTTGAGTGAACTGCTTGAGCAGAGTAGATCTGGTTGTCGCCGATGCTTCGCCGTTCAAGATCATCGCGACCGCCTGGTCGAGCGTTTTCTCTTTGTCCTTTTGATCAAACGACCTCAGATCTACCCGGGTGCCGGGGATACGATTACTCGCGATCGCGACCGCGAAATTCATCCGTTCCAGCAACGCTCCGGTGTTGACCCAGTCTTCCGCCATATCCGGATACCCCGTCGGCGCCTGGTAGCCATAGGGCACTTCGCCGAGTTTATTCAGCATGGCGAGAAATGCCGGATTGCCCGTCGTATCGCCGCCGAGGGCCCGCACGGAGGAGATCGCCAATTCAAAAGGCGTCTTGATCTTCGCCCGATAGTTTTCGGGTGCGTAGAACTCGCGATCGGTAAAGATCGCACGCAGTGTAGTCTTGATATCGCCGCTCGACTTATGAAACGCATCGGCAACGCGGTTGACTAGGCCCTCGCTCGGGTTGTCGGACACGAACTTGACTGCCAGCTTTTTCGCAATAAAATGCGCGGTCGCGGGACTGTTGACGAGTATGTCGATCACTTTGAGGCCGTCCTTCATTCCGCCTTCATCGATCTTTTGGCCGAGTACGGTTTTGGTGCCGCTTTCGTGCCAACGTGGGTTGAAATAGAACTCGCCGCTTTCGACATCATCTGGAACACCGGCGATCTTCTGCAGACGAGCGATCGAGCGGTCCTCATCGCCCTTGATCATATTCGCGGCGGATTTGCGGTAGCCTCGCGGATCGGCGATCGTCCAGCCGGTAAAGCATTTGGCAACCTCAACGATGTCGGCCTGCGAATAGCCGCCGTCAACGCCGAGCGTGTGCAGTTCCATCAACTCACGGGCATAATTTTCGTTGATTCCCCGCTGCTGGCGTTTTGGTTGTGCCTGTTGAGGGTTGGTGCTCATCTGTTTTAACCGTTGATCTAGCTGCGCATCACTGATACCGGTGCGTTCCTTGATCCGCTCACGTGCCTGAGGAGGAAGTTGGCCGCCATTTCGCATCATCTGCTGCAACCTGCCATTGCCGCCACGATTGCCCGGTTGCTGGGCATTTGGTGAAACTGACTCGAAATTGTCGAGATAGAACAGCATAGCGGGGTGCTTGGCCGTTCCAACAAGCAAGTCCTTGAAATTGCCTAGCGCGTTCGGGCGAAGCACATCGCGCTCGTAGCTGGGAATGTACCACCGGACGGCCGCTTTTCCGGCGAAAACATTAAAGTGATTTTGCCAGAAATCGACCATCACTTCCTGAAGCTGGC
>JBDTZW010000110.1:0-2797 GCA_040004905.1 Acidobacteriota bacterium | reverse complement strand
CCACAATGAGAACGACGACGACAAGGATCCCGAGAATCACTTTCTTGATCATAAATTGTTTCCTTTTGCTAGAAACTTTACCTTATTTAACCCGCCTCGCCAAGTTAATTTTCCGAACTATTTGCCCGCCAACGCTCGCTCCTGATAGAGGCCCCATACGTTTCCCGCGGGATCCGTAAATTCAGCCGTCATCTCGGATGCGTTCAAGTCGAAATCCTGAACGATCGTGCCACCTTCCGCTTTTGATCTTCTCGACCGTCGCCGCGATGTCCGCGACCATGATATGGATCCTGAGGCCCGTATCCGTAAGCGGTTTTGCATCGGTGATCCACATACCGCTGACCTGGCCGACGCCATCATCGAACGAGAGCGAACCGTGATTGTCCCGCCGGATCTTCCAGTCGACCGTCTTATCGAAGAAATCGGCCGAACGCTGAGGATCGTCGGCTGGTATCATGATGTAGCAGATCTTACCGTTACCGAAATCGGGCCCCTTGCGTTCCATTTCTACTGGCTCCTCGAACTGTCAAAATTTACCATCCATTGAATGCCGAACTTATCAACGAGCATTCCGAAATACGCTCCCCAGAAAGCATCCGCCATCGGCATGGTCTGCGTGCCGCCGGACGACAAACCGCTGTATATCTGGTCCGCTTCTTCTTTGCTTTTCGGACCAACGGCAACAGAAAAATTATTTCCCGCGTTAAATGGCGGTCCAGAGCCTTCCATAGTGTCGCTTCCCATCAGCATACCCGTATCGCCGATCGGAAGTGCGACATGCATTACTTTATTCTTTGCAGCGTCCGGTACGGGCATGCCTTCCGCCTCGCCCATGCGCATCACCGTCGCAAACTCACCGCCGAAAACCGATTTGTAAAAATCGAACGCCTCTTCACAATTGCCGTTGAAAGTTAAATATGGATTTACTGTTGCCATTCCTGTTGTTTCTCCTATTAAGTTTTATTTTGTGAATATCGCCGTATCATATTTTTACGACGCACTTTTGCTGATTTGATATTCTTTCTCGGAATCGATCTTGACGATATACGACGTCAGTTCAACGATCTTTTCGCCCGAAAAACGATAGACATCGCAGAAGGAATATTGCTCCAGGCTGCCGTTCTTGGCCGTCATCGTCATTTCGCCGTTCGCGATGGCGGTTTCGCCCTCAACGATGAGGTTCTCGACCGTGAACTGGGGCGGCTCGCAGTCCACCGAGTTAATGTAGGTTCTGATATTTTCAACACCTTTAACTACCGTGTCTCCGACCACTCGCCAAGTGATGTCGTCGCGGCAAAGAGCAAGAAATTCCTCGGTCTTGTCCTGCGTAAATGCTTCGTTAACTTTCTGAACGATCTCTTTTAGTTTGTCTGACATTTGTTTCTCCAATTAGTCCTAGCGCCCATGGTACATTACGCCGAACGTACCGGCAGAAGCTGTGCGACACGATAGTCGCGAAGATAAATGCCGCCCCAGAGCAATATGCCAAAGACGACAGGAAACAGGATAGGGAACGCTCCGCCGCCAACGCGAACATGCGTTGCGACCGCTCCGCCTAGATAGCCGGTAAGTAGTATCGCTCCAAGTATAGTTGTGCGTGGGACTGTATAAAGGATGGTCGAGATAACGAGAACGATGCCTAAAGGAACGATCACGCTTTCAGGATATCCCAGCTCAACTGTCGCTTTTAGGACCGGTTCCGGTTTGAATAATTTCATTCCTCCATCCAGCAGCAATAACAATGCGGGCAGGCCGCTGAGCACATAGCTCGCCCACAGTCTGGCCTTAGAACTTACGTTTGTCTGACCTATGTTCAGTCGCTCGTCTGCGTGCGTCATATTTTCCTCTCTAATTAGTGATTCTTAATTCGCCTCAACGTATTTTTTGAAATTGTTCAAAATGGCCTGCCAGCCGCCTTTCTGCATCTCAACCGGATTTTCACTTTCGGCCTCAAAAATTGTGACGACTTTTGTCTCGTTGGCAACACCATCAAAATTTGTGGTGACCTGTCTGCCGTCGGCTATCGTGTAAAGGATCCTTTCGTTTTCGACTACCTCGTCATATACCGCCTCAAAGTCGAACCCGAAACTTCCGTCTTTGGCTTCCATCCTCGATTTCATTTTTCCGCCGACTCTCAGATCGTTCTCGGCCTTCGGGCATTGCCAGTCGTCCGACGCGAAATTCCACTTTGTGATGTGTTCGGGCTTTGTCCAGTATTCCCAGACTTTCTTGACGTCTGCGGCGATATTTGTTTCTACTGTGATCTTCGTGTTGTTCATTTATCCTAATAACTCCTTTTCGATTTTGATCGATCTCCTGACCTGAAACAAATATACATAACTCACTTGTGAAACACAAGGAATATTACTTGTTTTTAGCAAGTAAATATCTTATCTGGAACCAAAGGTCATTTTTTTCAACATGTTACACGCAGGAATTTTTTCCATAAAACGCCCTCGAAGGTCAATAATACTTGTCATTTACAAGTATTATTGATTGTCTTTTGCAAGTATGTTATGATTATTAAGGTATGAGGAATGATCCGTTAAAAGGTCGCCGCTCGAACTGCCCCGTAAACTTTGCGGTCGAAACGATCGGCGATAAATGGTCGCTGGTAATACTTCGTGACATTATCTTTTGGGGCAAACGAACTTACGGCGAGTTTCTCAAGTCGGACGAAAGGATCGCGACGAATATTCTTGCCGGCCGGCTCGAATATCTCGAAAAAGAAGGCTTGATCTCGAAGACCCATGACCCGGCCGACAAACGAAAGGAAATATACAACGTGACCGAACAG
>JBDTZW010000439.1:0-9393 GCA_040004905.1 Acidobacteriota bacterium | reverse complement strand
AGGTGAAAGAGGAATTCAAGACGCGCAGCGAGAACTATCAAAAAACGATGGAAGGTGCCCGAGCCGACAGTGGCCAGGCCAATCAGATCGCAAAGGACGCACTTAAAAAGCAGTCCAACTAAGAATAGAAAGGCAGAAGGCATTGGAGTTGACCTTCTGCCTTTTCCAGTTTAGAGAACGCGACCGGGTGCAGTTAACATGACCTGACCGGGCGTGCCAAATAAAGCTTTCGGTGCTCCCGGGCCAACGATCATCGGCGCGAACGGGCCTTGGTCGTCAAATTTTTGGAAAAGAGCACCGTTGTCGCCTTGAACGGTTTCAGGTGTTACGTGAATCGTCTGGCGGCTGCGGTCGCGAACTATCGTCAATTCCACATCGCCTTCCTTTTTCTCGTTAAGCGTTCTGAGGATGTCGAAATCGCCCTTTACCGCTTTGCCGTCAACCCCGACGATTACGTCGCCCGCTTTCAAGCCTGCTTTTGCGGCCGGCGAGTTTTCGCGAACGCTGCTGATAAGCAAACCGTTTCCGTCAGCGACACCAAAATAATCACCGAGCTGTTTGGTCAGCGATGTCAGGCTGACGCCGATCTGGCGCGAGTTGCTGCTGAAAAAGAATGTATTGCCATCGCCGTTCGGAGCGACTTTGAAACCAGGCAGGCCTTGCAATTTCGGTAGCTCCGGCATATCGGGCATTTTGCCCATCTTCGGCAGCTCTGGCAAAGCCATTGGAGTCGACCATTCGAAATTACCGTTCTCAAATGCCGGTGCCGGACGCTTTGCGAGGGTGACGCTGATCTCCCGTTCGCTGCCGCCGCGAAGGACCGCGACTTTGGCCTGGTGGTCAGGTGCTATCTCGGAGATCAGCCGCGTCAGCTTTCGGGTGCCGGTGACCTCCTCGCCTTCAAACCGGACGATCACATCACCGGTCTGCAATCCAGCGGCCGCCGCGGGAGAATTCTCCAGGACCTTTTCAACCGCTACGCCGCGAACGTCGGATAGGCCGAATTTCGCGAAATTCTCTTTTGTCACTTCTTGCGTTTGGACGCCTAGATAGCTGCCATCGCCGTCAAAGGAAAAGGCAAAGACCTTCGAGCCCTTTTCGGGATCCTGCTTTGCCTCAGGAGTTTGTCCATAAAGAACTACGCATGACGAGGTCGCAAATAATACAAAAACCAATAAGTTGCGAATCATAATATCCTCCAATTTAGATCTATGTAGGTGTTACTGAGGGCTTTTACGCTTCAGATATCAATTTTGTTGCGGAGCACGGCCAAAATGGTTGCTTTTCTCAGAAACCGCTCAATTTAGAGTGCCGGATCGGTTTTTCGAGAAGGAGTCCGGCTGCTGGATACCTTGATTTCTTGTTTGTTCAATGTTCGGGATGTTCAGGTGTTCATTTTGCTCGGCCTGTTCAGAGCGTTCGAAATGTTCACTTAATTTTGGCGAGGCGTTCCGCGGCGGCTTCGAGGGTTTCGTCCTTTTTGCAGAAGCAGAATCTGACCAACTGCGACCCCAGGCTCGGGTCATGATAAAAGGATGAGCCGGGCACGACTGCCACGCCGATCTCTCGGATCAGGTGCCGGGTGAATTCAACGTCGTTCGCGAAACCAAAGTCGGAGATATCGCACATCACGTAATAGGCGCCGGCGGGCAGATCACACTTGAAGCCGGCATTTTTCAGGACCTGGACGGTGAAATCGCGCTTTCGCTGATAATCGCGCTGCAGCGCCTGGTAATAGCTCGGCGGCAGGTCCATCGCGTATGCTCCGGCGTGCTGAAGCGGATTGGCCGCACCGACGGTTAGAAAATCGTGTACCTTGCGGATGGCCGAGGTGATGTCCGGTGGAGCGATGCAGTAGCCGACACGCCAGCCGGTGACGGAATAGGTTTTCGAAAGCGAATTTACAACAACGGTCCGCTCGCGCATGCCTTCGATATTCGCCATGCACACATGCTCGAGCGGGTCGCCGTTCTCCTCGATGCCGTAGGTTATGTGTTCGTAGATCTCGTCCGTGAAAGCGAGCGCATCATGTTCCTTGCAGAGGTCCGCGATAAACTCGAGCTCTTCGCGGGAAAAGACCTTGCCTGTTGGGTTGTTCGGATTGCAGATTATTATCGCCTTGGTCTTTTCGCTGAATGCCGCACGCAGCTCTTCGCGGTCGAAAACGAACCTGGCGTCCGTTCGGTACAGCGGCACATGTCTCGGCCGAGCGTCCGAGAGAATAGCGTCCGGCGCGTAATTTTCGTAAAACGGTTCGAATACGATGACCTCTTCGCCGGGGTCGACAGTGGCCATCATCGCCGCGATCATGCCTTCGGTCGAGCCGCACGTGACGGTGATCTCGGCCTCGGGATCGAGGTCGATACCGAGAAACCACATAGTCTTTTTCGCGATAGCGTCACGAAACGCCTTGACGCCCCAGGTGATCGCGTACTGGTTATGATCCTGCGCGATCGCTTCCATCGCCTTTTTCTTGATGTCCTCGGGCGCCGCAAAATCCGGAAAACCCTGGCCGAGATTTACCGCGCCATGCTTCAACGCCTCACGCGTCATCTCACGGATTACGGATTCGGTAAAAGACCCAGCCTTTTGTGAAACGCGATTCTTCGAGAATTTTCCTTGAGTCATAATCAATTGATCGATCCCTTCGTTTTCTGAGCTTGCCTGATTATCTCATAGACATTCTTTGCGGCGGGAATGCGTTCGAAGGTCGGAAAGTCCGGTTCGACGCGGCGTGAGAGGGGAAATGTTCGCTGCCACGAAGCTTGGGAGGTTGGGCCGAAGGTTATCGATCCGGTCCGGTCCGGGTGTTCGGTGAGCGTGAGATCGGTGATCGTCGCAATATTGAGGGATTTAATGCTCTGGTTTCTGCCGCCGTAAACGATGATCACGCGTTCGGGTGTGACGGCGTAGTAGGTTTTCGATCTCTTTGACGCGTCGTATATGAAACGACCAAAGACCATAAAAAGTCCGACGAGAATAAACGGAACGCCCCAAATCAGAAAAAAGAACGGAGCACCGGAGCGCCACGCCGTGAATTCCCAAAAAAACGCGAATCCGCACCACAGTAGGCTGAACGGGACGACGAGCAGATCGCTCGACCTAAGAAATATTCCCCGTTTCGGCTGGCCGGACCAGAGCAGAGTCTCACCGGGCGACAATTGCGAACTAAGGAATTGCTGCTGCGGGTTCCACATTGGTCAATATCCGGACGGATGAGCCTCATGCCATTTCCAGGCACTCTCGATTATCCGATCAAGTTCGGGAAATTGGGGTTTCCAGCCCAGAACTTCGCGTGCCTTGGCCGAGTCGCTAACGAGCTGCGGCGGATCGCCAGGCCGTCTGGGCGCGACCCTGGCTTCTATCGGCTTGTCCGTTAGTCGACACGCGGCTTCGATAACCTCTTTGACCGAAAATCCACCGCCGTTTCCTAGGTTAATAAACTCAGATCCGTTTCCCGACCGAAGGTGCTCAAGCGCAAGCATATGCGCCTGAGCGAGGTCTGAAACATGTATATAATCCCGGATCGCTGTACCGTCAGGGGTCGGATAATCATTACCGAAGATCGAAACGTGCGGGATGCGCCCCTGGGCGGCAAAAAGGACTAGCGGTATCAAATGCGTTTCCGGATCGTGATGCTCGCCGCATGTTTCGGTTGCTCCGCATGCATTAAAGTAACGCAGTGCAACGAACTTCAGGCCGTACGCCGTGTCATAGGCCTCAAGAGCACGCTCGACCATGAACTTGCTCCAGCCGTATGGATTCACGGGCTGCTGCGGGTGTTTTTCATCGATCGGAATATATTGTGGATCGCCGTAGGTCGCACAGGTGGACGAGAATATAAACTTCTTAACGCCGTTCTGCATGAGCGCTTCGAGCAGGTGCAGCGTGTGGACAAAGTTGTTCTCGAAATATTTGCCGGGATCTTCGACTGATTCGCCGACGTACGCAAACGCGGAAAAATGTATGCAGGCTTCGATCTCGTGTTCGGAACAGATCCGAGCGATCAGGTGTATATCGCCGATATTGCCGTTGTAAAACGGAACATCACCGGCAATGGCTTCACGATGGCCATAAATCAGATTGTCGATAACGACTACTTTTTCACCGTTCGTCCGCAGATCTTCTACGGTGACGCTTCCGATGTAGCCGGCACCGCCTGTAACTAAAATTGCCATGTTTTGATCATTTCTCGGCGAGGCCGAGCTTAGAGGTTCGTGTGAAATATTTACCGTCTTTAGCCGCGTCGGTTGCGGCGACGGCGATCTCTCTTGTCTGCACCCTTCCCTCCGGCACTGTTGCATTGAAAAGATGTCTAACACGTTCTTCGCTGTTGCTCTCGACGGCCGCGCCGAAATCGGCGAGGATCCGGCCAACGTCCGCGGGCGAATACGCCGCGATCTTGCCGATAAATATCTTGGGGTGGAGCGTCTTGACGAGATTTTCTCCAGATATTTCCAACTCCTCAAAAAGCTTTTCGCCCTGCCGAACGCCGGTGAAGACAATGTCGATATCTTCGTAAGGCGTGAGGCCCGAGAGACGAACCATGTCCTCAGCCAGGTCGAGGATGCGGACTGGCCGTCCCATATCGAGGACAAATATCTCGCCGCCTTCGCCTAACGCCCCAGCCTGCAGCACAAGCTGCGATGCCTCGGGTATCGTCATGAAGTACCGCGTCATATCCTTGTGCGTCACGGTCAACGCGGCGCCTTTGCGGATCTGTTCGCGGAAGATAGGAACGACCGAGCCGGCGGAGCCGAGAACGTTGCCGAAACGTACTGCTACATAATTTGTAGCGTACTTGTGTTCCAGGCTCTGGACGGCTATCTCGGCAACCCGTTTTGACGCACCCATTATCGATGTTGGGTTTACCGCTTTATCGGTTGAAACCAGCACAAAAGCATCGGCACCGTAACGGCCCGCAAGATTCGCTACACTATATGTAGCAAAAACGTTATTCTTCACGGCCTCAAGCGGATTTACCTCCATCAGCGGCACATGCTTGTGGGCGGCCGCGTGAAAGATGACACTGGGCGAATACCTTTCAAAAATTTCGCGCATACGCGGTTCGTCGCCCGCGTCTGCGATCAGCGGAACAAAGGCAGTTTGCGGATACTCGCGAACAAGTTCGCGTCCGGCCTCGAACAGAAGAAACTCGGCGCGCTCGACCAGAAGGATGTTTTTTGGATCGTAGTTCGTTATCTGGCGGACAAGCTCAGATCCGATCGAACCGCCCGCACCGGTGACCATAACCGTCTTGCCGGCGAGAAACTCATGCAGATTTTTATCATCCAGGTCGACCGGATCGCGGCCGAGTAGGTCCTCGATCTCGACATTGCGGATGCGGCTGACCGAAACGCGTCCGTGAGCTATCTCATTTAGGCTTGGGACGATCTGGGCCTTGACGGGAATCACGCTGCAAACGTCGAGGATACGCCTGATCTCCTTGCCTTGGGCTTCGTCGATAGCGATAACGACCTGGCGGATGCTGAGTTCATCGACAAGCCGCGGCAGGTCGGCGGTAGTCCCCAAGACCTTTATTCCACTTAGGCTGCCTCCACCTTTTCGCTGGTCATCGTCGACAAATCCGCGAATCTCAAGCTCGGCGTCAGACCGGCCCAGCATTTCCTTAGCCAGGTTGGCGCCCATGCGCCCGGCACCCACGATCAGGGTCGGCTTTCGCTTGATCTTTTTCCTGCTGCCCCGGACCTGGTTCTTTTCGCTAAATTCGTAGATAGTCCGCCGGATAATACGAAGAGCAAGCATTCCGCCAAATGCGAGGACGGTATCGATCAAAATTACCGAGATGGGAACCTGCCAGACGCGAAAGTCGGTTAATGTCAGCAGAAATCGCAGGGCAAGCAGAATTGAGCCGGAAAGCAGAGCGGCCTTAATAAACACCTTGATGTCGCCGATGCTTATGTATCGCCAGATGATCGAATACGCGCCGAAAAGAAAAAGCGCGGAAAACTGAACAAAAACCACGAAAGGCACCTGATTGAGGGCGTAGTAATAGTTGTAGTCGGAAAGTTGGATATTGATCGACGGCAGGAACGCTAGAAACAACGCACCGCACAGCACGGCCAGATCCAGCAAAAACTGGGCGGGGCGGCGCATATACCAAAGTCTGTGGTCTATCCCGTTTTCCTCTCGCATTCGCAATGTCGGAATTCACTCAAGTTTCTGCTGGAAGGGACGATCGCAGAATATAGCTCATCAATAAGTTAGTCTGTAACCTATATTACACGAATTGCTGTTATTTCGCGTGATAATTTACGTGGCAACGCCGCCAATAAAAGGTTGAATCAAAAGCGTTTGTGGGCTATTCTTGACAGGTTCGCACCAGCCCGGCGGTCGGTTTTTCATGAAAACAGCAATATTTCTAATTTTCTTAGTCGGATCCTACGTGATCCGTGCCGTCGCCCAGATTCCGCCGACGGATGCTAATGAGCCAAAGGGCTATCTTATTGGCCCCGGCGATGAGATCACGGGAAAGGTGCTTGGCGAGACACAATTCGATTTTGTGTCGACGGTCGATGAGGACGGAAAGATCGAGGTCCCCTTTTTCGATAAACCTGTCATCGCTATGTGCAAAAGCGAACGCGATCTCCGGATAGAGGTTGCAAAACTTCTCTCCAGATATCTTAAGTCCCCGCAATTGAGCCTTCGCGTGACGCAAAGGAACAGCCGACCGCCGGTGAGCGTTTACGGCGAGGTCCGGATGCAGGGTCAGCCGTTCATACTTACACGCCGGGTTCAGCTTCTCGACGTCCTCTCGGCCGCGGGCGGCCCGACGGAAAAAAGCGGCGGCGTGGTCCAGGTCTATCACACGAGGCCGCCGATCTGTGCCGATGAATCGGTGATGGCCGAGTGGAAAGCTACTTCGGGAGGTGGATTGAACGTCCCCTCTAAGACGTATAGTCTCGGAAGCGTTCGTCAAGGCGTCGACGGGTCGAATCCGGAGATCTTCCCGGGCGATATCATTGTTCTGCCGAAGGCTTCGCCGGTTTACGTGGTCGGTGAGGTCGTACGTCCCGGAGAATTCAGCATTCCCGAAGACGGACTTCCGCTGACGCAGGCGGTCGCAATGGCAAGCGGAATGACGCGAGATGCAAAGCAAAAAGCGGTCAAGGTTTACCGCCGAAAGGCCGGCTCGCCCCAGCCTGAGACACTGAGTATTAACTTCGATGCGATCAAAAGAGGTCAGGAAAAAGACATTCTGCTTCAGCCCTTCGATATTATCGAGGTAGGAAAAGCTCCGCCGAGCCTTACGGATATATTTACAAGTTTTATTACCGGTTTGCCAAATCGTGTGCCGATCCCGATCCCCTAGCTCACGAATATAACCGATCGATCACCTCGCGATATTTTTCATCTACGATCTTACGCCTCACCTTCAAGGTCGGCGTTAGCTCGCCTCCCTCGACGGTCATTTCGTCGGGCAGCAGTGCGATCTTTTTGACCTTTTCATATTGGGCAAGATGTTCGGTGTGCTCCGCCACTTGCCTTTCCAGCAGATCTAAAATTCTCGCATTTTCGCAATAGTCTTTTGGTGTACGCAGATCCAGGCCCTTTAGCCGCGCATACGATTCGAGCATTTCGAAATTAGGAACGATCAAGGCGGCAGGAAACTTTCGTTCGTTTCCGATCAGCACGACCTGGCTTACAAACCTCGACGCCCGGATCAATTGCTCTATGGGCGAAGGAGCGACGTATTTGCCGCCCGACGTTTTGAAAAGCTCTTTTTTTCGATCGGTCACCTTCAAGAAACCGTCTGCATCGATCTCGCCGATGTCACCGGTCCTGAACCATTCGCCGTCAAAGGCTTCGTGCGTGGCGTCTGGTTTGTTGTAATACCCATGCATAACGCCGGGGCCTTTTGCTTCGATCTCGCCGTCAGCTGCGATGCGGACGGAAACATTGCGGATCGGCCGGCCAACGGTCCCGAGCTTTTTGTGCTCCGGGTTATTCGACGAGATCACCGGCGATGTTTCCGTCAGGCCGTAGCCCTGCATGATCGGGATTCCGGCCCCGGTAAAAATTAGATAAATATCATCCGACAGCGCGGCGCCGCCGGTAATGCAAAAGCGAAGGTTTCCGCCAAAGAATTCGCGCATTCGCTTATATACCATGCGGTCCGCCATTGCATGCTCAATAGCCATGGCTGACGAGATCGTCTCGCAATTTTCAAGCGCCATAGCGTATTCCTTTGCGATCTCTACAGCCCAATCAAAGATCTTTTCCCGGAACCGGCTTGATTGGGCAGCCTTAAGGCGTGCCCGTGCGTAGACCTTTTCAAAAATTCTGGGCACGCCGATAAAGATCGTCGGACGGACCTCGAGAAGATTTTCGGGCACCTTGTCGATCGATTCGGCGTAATGAATGGCAATGCCGCTCAGAATGTAGAGATACATTCCGGTGCGTTCGAAAATGTGCGAAAGCGGCAAAACTGAAAGGCAGACATCGCGATCGGAAAAGTCAAACTTTTCGCTGGCATTGATCGCGTTCGAGATGATGTTGGAGTGCGTCAGCATAACGCCCTTAGGCTCGCCCGTCGTTCCGCTCGTGTAAATAAGCGTCGCGATATCATTGGGCCCAACCGCATCGATCAGCGTTTTTAACAGACCGGGCTGATCGGTCCTCAGCCGCTCGCCCAGCACCTCAAGATCATCGATCGAAATAGCATTTTCAATATCTTGAAAGTTCGGATCGAAGAAGACCAGCGTTTCTATCGCATCGCAATCTGAAACTGGCTGGCGAACCCGCTCGTATGCTTCGCGATCTTCGACGAAGAATATTCTTGGACGTGCTTCGCTGAGGATGTAACCGACGGACGGGACGGAAAGTGTTGTGTAGATCGGGATATCGACGACGCCGGAGAATTGGCAGCCAGCGTCGGCGAGCGTCCACTCGGGCGAGTTCGACGCGAGTATTGCCGCCCGGTCGCCTTTTCGCAGGCCGAGTGAATACAGCCCAAGCGCGATGAGTTCGATGCGGGTGATCATTTCCGCCGACGAGATCTTTCTCCATTCGCCGCCCTGCTTATAGCTCAGAGCATGGTCGCAATCGTGCCGGCGGGCAGCTATCAGAAATAGTTCGGCCAACGTCTGCGGCCGTTCCTCAACCGCAGGAGTAGGCGATTCAGCCGATCTTTCGGTGAAAGTGGTCTCTTCAAGGCCAAGGCTCATTTCGGCGTCATGCCTCCGAGAAAGACTTTCAGTACCTCACCCGCCATCGGGGCGAGCGGATACGATCTTTGCGAGAGAATCCAGTTCGTGACCATTTCATCCAGGCTGCCGTAGAGAATCTTTGCAGCGACTATCGGTTTCAAATCCCTACGAAAAACACCTGCGGTCTGGCCGTCCTCGATCGTTTGTCTTATCAATTCCAAAT
>JBDTZW010000251.1:0-9406 GCA_040004905.1 Acidobacteriota bacterium | reverse complement strand
TCGGAATGACATTCGCCGAAGCGGTCGCCTCGACCAAGCTGATCAACGTCTTTTCTTCATCGGTGGCAACGATCGTCTTTGCATGGCAGGGACTGATCGACTACAGGTTAGGAGCAATCCTCGCCGTGACCATGTTCGTCGGGGCCTACTTCGGTGCCCACTACGCGACCAGGTTGAACGAGGTCTGGCTCAAGCGAATATTCCTGACTACGGTGTTGTTCCTCGCGATCAAGATTCTTTATGATCTGGCTGCCCGTTAGAGATCGTCGCCGTTTCTCGGCTTTCCGCTCTGGCCGGGTTTCGGGGTCGGGGCGGGCTTTACCGGAGTTTTCGTTACTGCCGGGGTCGGTTTGGCGTCTGGTGTCGGTGTCGTTTTTGGGGCAACGTTTGCGTTCGCGGCCGATGGTCTCGGCGTCGGAGTCGGCTTCACTGCTCTATTAACAGGTGCCGGACAAAGCACGATGCCGCTCGGCTGGGGAATGCATGGGCCGTCGTTTGTCATGAACGGACTCGGGTTGTTGGGGTCGATCGTTACAACCTGCCCGCCCGAGGGGGCTCCCGGGGGCGGTTTGCCGCCGTTCTTCCACGGATCGTAGCCATCGCCGCCGGGCAGCGTTCCCGGGGGAAGTGCCATGTTCGAGTTCGACATCGGGTCGGCGGAAGGATCCTGCATCGAAGCCAAGTTCTGTTCCGCAACACCAGTTGCGGGTCCGATGGGCTGGACCGGCTGGCCATTGGCGTCAGCCTGAAGCTGCGTTGTGGGTTCGTTGGATTTGACCGAGGTCGCGTAGATGAGGGCGACGGTCAATAGCGAGACTGCGGCCAATACCACAAATGCTGTCTTCCAAATATCGTGGGCCGAAGAGCCCGTTGGGGCGGCCGCGACTACATTTGAACCAGAGGCAAATTTAGCCAATTCTTCCGAAAACTCAGCGACCATTTGATACCGCATCTCGGGGTTTTTCGCCATCGCCGTCAGGATAACGCGTTCGAGATCAGCAGGAAGGTCGGTTCGGAACGACGACATCGGCGGCGGAGGATCGTTGTTGATCTTGCCGACAACTTCCGGCATTGAAGCGGCAGCGAACGGAATCTCGCCCGTCAGCGTTCTGAACAACAAAACACCCAGCGTATAGACATCCGATCGCTCGTCCGCCGCCGTTCCCAAGATCAATTCCGGCGCAAAATAATTCGCATCTTCAACGCTGGGAACGAATAAGGCATCGCGGTTCGGTCGATTAAAAGTGTCAGGTCTAAAAAAATTAAGGACTTTGGCCGTTTCGCCGGCCGAACCAAGCACGATATTTTCCGGTTTGAGAGACCCGTGAACATCACGGGTCGGCGCAACAGCGATCAAAGCGGCCGCCGTCTGGCGAACGATGTTGATCGAGCGTTCGACCGTAAACTGTCCCTCGTTTCTAACGGCCGAGCTTAAGCTCGATCCTTCAAAAGCTTCATAGACGACGAATACTGTGCCGTCCGAGTCTTCGCCGAGGTCCATGACGGAAAGAACATTCGGATGCGAAATTCGCGAGATCTTGCGGGCCTCTTCAAAGATCTCGTTCTTAAAATCCGAGAGTCGCGGGCTTACGACCTTTATCGTTACCTCGCGATCGACGGTTGTATTGGTGCCGCGATAAAGCTCCGCCAGCTCGGTCGATTCGATAAGAGAATCGATGCGATATCTGCCGCCTAAGATCTTTCCAATGTGTCCTTCAGCCATCAAGATTTAGAACGAGTTTCGCGACGACAGGTTGCAATTTTAATTGCCCGTGACGGCGACCTCGAAATCGAAACGCGGGCGAAGCCGTTCAAATCGAACCTCACCCGCGAAAAGTTGCTGCTATCGAAATTAAAGCTTAACGAAGACGATAAGCAGAGCGAACAGAACGAGCGATTCGATAAGGGCCAGAGCGATGATCATCATCGTCTGGACCGTTCCGGCTGCTCCCGGATTACGGGCAGCTCCTTCCGCAGCACGCGAACCGACCAAACCCTGTCCGATACCCGCCAAACCTGCGGCTAAACCAAATCCGATACCCCCGCCGATCGCTTTATAAGCGAGAACGGTTGTATTGACCGCATTTTGGTCTCCTAACGACTTCAATTGTTCTTTCGTTAATTCTTTAACTTCAGCTGGTGCCTGCGCTGCCACCAACAGGGCCATCAGGCCTATTGCAAGCAAAGCATAAATAACATATTTGAACTTGATCATTTTCTTCTAGTCTCCTGTTTTTGTAATTTTAGAAGACGATCGGCAAATGAATCGTAAACTTGCGGGTGGTATTAGTTCGCCTCACTTCCGGTATGCCACGGATTTTATACTCCCAAAGAGTCCGCGGCTCCTGTTGCGTGCGGGCATATCTGCTATAAATGCAAGTTTTTAATTCGATCGGCCTCAGGCCTTCTAGTTTTAGAAATCCAACTTATGCATGCACCACTGCCGGATCGGGCTCGTGAGTTTCATGAGTGTAATCGTGATCATCATGCGGCGGATGCGAGACCTCACTGATGTAGATCATCGAAAGCAGAGTAAATACGAGCGTCTGCACGAACGCAACGAAAACTGCTAACGGCATTAATACGATCGGCAGCAGAAACTGCGTGTACGGGGCATAAAGATTTGCCACCTGCGACGAGATCTGTTCGTCGGCGAACATATTCGCGAATAGTCGTATGCCGAGCGTGAACGGACGGATCATATTACTGATGACCTCGATCCCGAAGATCAGCGGCGTGATGATGAAAGTAAGCAGAAGGGGAAGTTTCGGGCCGGTCAAATGCCCCAAATGTTTGACGATCCCATTCTCGTGAATTCCGACCCAGTTGTAATAGATGAACGAAGTGATCGATAGAGCGAAGGTCACATTCACCGATGCCGTCGGCGACATAAAGAGGGGGAACTGGCCCATTAGATTGGAGATCAGGACCAAAACCGCAAACGTCGCAACGACCGGAAAATATTTGACGCCGTGTTCACCGATGACGCTGACGACCATATCCCGGATCGCGAGGAAGCCAGCCTCAAGAGTTAACTGGCCCTGGTTAGGATCGTCTCCGGAAAGCTTGCCCTTGAACAGATAGATCACGATCATCGTTAGAATGCACGCAATCACAAACATAACCGTGTACCACGGAATCGCGTTTTCGGCGGTATATGGGCCGCCAAAGGCCGCCTCCGGCGTCGTTCCAAATTTGGCTAGAATAACTGTCCACCACTTATGGGTCGTCTGCATCTGGATCTGATGCACCGGCTCACCCAGATAATGATTTATAAAATCTACGATCAGCGGAGAGTGTTCGGCCGCTTCTGCAAATAAGAGCATCTTAAAATTCCCTTTTTAGGCTTTTCGAAAAATACTTGTGATCCCTTCAAAAACTACTGCAAAACCAAAGGTAGCAAGGCCCAGTATCACTGCGACCATCGGGACGGTTCCCGTAAGATAGATCCCTAGCAATGCTAGGCCGATCAGGACATAACGCAGGATATATCTTATCGCCAGCAGGCCCGGTTTTACTCCTTCGACCGCCGCTCTGAACACCGCAGCGAGCGAGCGTTCAAGCCAGAGAAAATTGACCACTGACAGCGTTCCGCCGATCAGGACGCCGGCAAAAAACCGGCCTGAGCTTGCTATCAGTCCGATCAGGCCTACTAAGAGCGTGATCGCGATCATTTCAATCAGAAGCCTGCGGTGCGATATCGTACCGGTTGTCTGTCCGCTTGCGGTCACAGGTTCGGTAGACTCAACCATCGCGAAACCTAGATTTTACAAGCGGTATCATGAAAATTCAAAGTGCCCGAGGCGGTTTATCGAGGGCCGTCATTATCGTCGTCAAAAAGCGATCGAGGCCGTGATTTCGCGGGCGAATCACCGAAAATTTGCGATGATAGCCGGAAAAACTGGATAAATCCGAGTATCGAACCCAAAACGATCCCTCCGACTAGTCCCCACGGCGAGCTGCCAAAAAACAGGTCCGCCCCCCAACCCAGAAACATCATAAAAACGATCGAGCCGAAAAAAACGATCCCAGCCGACCATGCCAGTCCGCTTTTTCGAACCGTTTCGTCGGACGAATCCGGTACAAAATCGGAATTCGGCACAATGAACGGCTCTTTCTTTTCAGATCCCGGCTCGTCATTGAACTGTTCGTCTTCGTCCATTTTCTGTCAGAGATTCTAATCGATTTTACGTAAAAACCGCATTGCCTAATCGCTAATGATCCGCGTTTCTGTCGGCGAAACAAGCTCGTATTGTATACCCCGCCATTTCATTCGCCGGGAAAGCAGGGCGGCGGCGGCGTTATATAGAAACACAGCCGGCGCCAGGAGCCAGAGTGTGTTCTGTGTCCAGAGTTGACGTTTCAGCTCCGGCTCATATTGCGTTAGCACAAGCCGTACGGCTTTTAGTCTAAGGTGGGATTTGCCGATACTAAACACAGTCACAAGGATGATCGTTATCGCCGCCGCAACAAACGAGAATGAATAGATCGGATTCGTCAGTACGATCAAAAGCGCCGAGAGCAGCGTTATGTTGAACAATGCTGAGCCGAAGAATGAGAGCTTCCACAAAATGGAAGCGTAAACGCGGGTAATCTTCATTTGTCGGGTTGTGAATTCGATCAGTTCCGTGAATGAGCAGCTCTCGATCGACGGCGTTAGAGCCTGCGGGACGAAGTAGATATCGAGGTTAGCGGCCTTCATTGCCCGCGTAACCGTAAAATCATCTGAAAGCGCGCCGTGCCATTTGCCGCGAATATCGAGCGTTTCAAACACATCCCGCCTGATGGCCATTGATCCGCCCCAGCAAAAATTCGACTTTAGGTTTGGCCCGAGCGCCGATGCGATCGAGGCGTTCCAAGCCGACCGCGTTTCCGACGCGAACGATGGCGTTCTCGAGATGAACCAGCGATAGCCGGTCGACGCGCCGACCTTCGCGCTTTCGAGTGGAGCCACGAGGGACGCCAGCCAGTTCTCGTCGGGCCGCACATCGGAATCGACGAAAACGAGAGCTCGCGATTCACCAGCGAGATGTAGGACCGCTTCGCGGAGGTTTTCGATCTTTTGAGCGGATCCGACGGAGCGGCCAGCGACGACCAGCTTTGTCTGCGGGTAGTTAGCCGAGATCTCTTCGATCACACTAACCGCCGGATCGTCTTCGTTATCGACTACGAAGATAACCTCGTAGGCCGGGTAAGTCTGTCGATGCAGGGCCGCCAGGTTTTCTTCAAGTCCCTCATCGATGCCTTTGCACGGAGCGACGATCGAAGCGAAGGGCGTAAATGCCGAAGGCTTACGGCCCAATTCGCTCTTAAAGTAAGCGAGGTAGGCCATACCTCCGCGGAAAGATCGGAAGCTGAGGAATATCAACAGGGCACTCAGAATGTAGAACAGAAATATCATCGGACCAGCTGGTTAAGGGTCGAGTGGTAATTGATTGTCATACAATTTAATACAGAAATTATCAGAAAAATCAGCGTAACTCCTTTAGTCGAAGAGATTTGCGGCGTGAGACAGCCAGTTTTCGCTGTTCCACGGTTTTCGCATTTTTTTTTTGATTTTGACACTTGGGTGCGACCAGCCGAGTACTACTTCGCCTGAAGCTGCCTTTTTCAATTTTTTTGAAGTCTTTGTCACGTTCCAAGGGCATCGATGTTACCGACGATGCAACATTGTATCATAAAGCGGACAGATGAGTGATAAATTAATCGCCGATCAAGCTTGTTAACTCATTGATCGTGATCTCGGTAGAGCCTCGATTTGCGGTCATCACACCGGCCGCCGCGGCGCCGAGCCGGGCTCGTTCGTCAGGATCGGTCAGAAGGTCGAACAAACGATCGTGAAGCTGTTCTTCAAGAGTTTCAAGTTGATCTTCCTGAAGTTGTATTAGAGCATTGCTCGCCGTGAATTCGCAGATCACCGCCTCGAAATTGTGCGTATACGGACCAGTGAGAATCGCCTTGCCCGCGACGGCTGGTTCAAGGACACTTTGCCCGCCGTGCCGGATCAAACTGCCGCCAACAAAGACGACATCGGCGAGGGCAAGAACACTGCGCAGTTCACCGATACTATCAAGCAGGATGACATTCGCGAATTTGTCGTCCTCTGATCCCCGCGCGGATCTTCGTGCAAAACGCCTATCGTAACTATTTTGTTCTTTATGGGCGGAGGAATCGATGATCTCGGCAACCGCTTCAAATCGCTCGGGGTGCCTCGGAGCGATGATCAGTCGGGGCCTTATCGCTGGATGAGCAAGGGACAAAAAGACAAAAGCGCCGAGAATCAACTCTTCTTCCGGTTCGTGAGTACTTGCCGCGACGATCAGCGGCCTCTCGCCGTCAATTCCAAAGCGTGATCGGAAGTTTTCGGAGAACGCACCTTCCGATTCGTCAAAGGCCAAGTCGAATTTAAGATTTCCGGTGGTCGTCATCCTATCCCGATCGAATCCGAGCGAGGCAAGGCGTTCGGTGTCTCCGTCGCCCTGCATTAGGGCAAGATCGACGAAACCGAGAACCTTTTGGACAAAACGCTTTATATAAGAATATCTTTGAAATGACGTCTCCGACAAACGGCCGTTCACGATGGCGAGTTTTGAGCCTGAGAGGTGTACCTCGCGGAAAAAACGCGGCCAGATCTCGGTTTCCATCATCAGGACGACTGATGGTTGAAAGTGTTTGAGAGCACGCCGAATGCTGAATTTCCAGTCGAAAGGAAAGTAGAACACCGCGGCTGCCTTATCCTTGAAAATCCGTCGGGCCAGCTCCTGCCCGGTCCGTGTTGTAGTTGAAAATATCAGGCGATGATCGGGGAAGGCTTCGAGAAGGCGGTCAACGAGCGGTCTTGCGGCGTTGGCTTCGCCGACGGACACGCAATGCAGCCAGATCACGGGCCGGCCGTTTCTATTGAATTCAGGATAATTGCCGAACCGTTCGCTAAGACCCACCGCATATTTGTCTCGCCGCAAAAGCAGGAGCGGCGAAAGAACAATGAATGCAAGCGTGTAGAGAAGGCTGTAAATGAAGAACATAGTCTCGAAAGTCCAGAAAGTCCGACGAGTCTAGGAAGAGAACGTCGAGCTACTTCCGAGACCTCCCAGACTCCCAGGGCTTCCTGACTTATTTTACGCGTTCGATATACTTGGCCTCGGTCGGATTTACGCGGATCTTTTCACCTTCCTCCACGAACGGGGGGACCGAAAGGGTGACGCCGTTTTCGAGCGTGGCCGGTTTGTTTGAGTTGGAAGCGGTCGCGCCTTTCAGATTTGGATCGGTCCGCGTGACCGTCAGTTCCATCGAAGCTGGTAGAGCGACGCCGATCGGCGATCCTTCGTAAAATTCGACCTCGATCTTGAGCCCCGGCATCAGCCACTGGGCGGCGTCGCCGAGCTCGTCCTCGGTCAGTGCGACCTGCTCGTACGTCTCGCTGTTCATGAAATGATGATGCGAGCCGTCCGAGTAGAGATATTCCATCTTGTGCTGCTCGAGCGTTATTTTGTCGAGCGTATCGTTTGAGCGAAAGCGAAATTCGAACGAGTTTCCGGTGAGCAGATTTCTCAGCCGTGCCTGCACCATCGCCCGAAGATTTCCCGGCGTGTGATGATGAAACTCCATCACCTTGACGGGCGACCCCTCGTGCAGGATCACCATGCCTTTTCTAATATCGTTTGCTGAAATAGCCATAATTCAATTGGACCGCGAGCGATTTAAGTAGTATTTCTCTGATAATCCAAAAGATACAGTTTAGTTTTCGTGATCTCCCTTTGTCTAGTCGCGGTTTTATATGTATCATTCGCAAAATTAGCCGCCGCCGACAGATATGAATCACAAAACTGCCTTTCAGATCGAGAGGATCGCATTTTTCAGCGATGCAGTGTTTGCGATCGCGATCACGCTGATGATCGTTGAGATACATCCGCCGGTATTTCCGTCCGACGCGACCCAAGGGCAATCTGTAAATCAGTTTCTGCATTTGGTGCCCGAGATCGTCGCGCTTATCGGCAGCTTTTTTCTGATAGGCATCTATTGGCGCAGGCACCATCAGTTGTTTGGTTTCCTCACGAACTACGATTCGCGGCTGATAACTCTCAATATGACCGTGCTGCTGTCGGTCATCTTTATTCCGCTGAGCACAGGATTGATAGCGGCAAATTGGGAACATTTCGGGATCAGCACACGCCTTTTTCTGCCATTCGTGGTCTACGGCTTCAATTATTTTGTCTGTGCGGTATTCAATTATCTTTTGTTTCGTTACGCACTCGACCCGAAGAACGAACTCGTCGACCTTACCGAGGTGCATGATCCGGAACGCCTGAAACTCGAGGTCATGTTCCCGATCTTTGTGTTCCTGATCGTGACGATCGTGAGCTTTTTCAGCGGCTTTCTTGCTCTGCCTTTTTTCGCTTTATTTGCCCTCGAACCTATTTTTATCAATTTGACGTTACGGAGAAAGAAGAATGCGGCCTAGCTATGGGATCGACGCAATGCCCGTCGTGCGGAATCTTTCGCTGATCGGGTTTGTCCTGCTTATTCTCGCGGCGGTCGCGTTCGTCAACGATGGATCTTTTCGAAATTTTCGATGGACATTCTTGTCCCCGGCCGTTTTTCTGCTCCTAGCGGCGGCGTTGATGGTTGGTTACGCTCTCGTCGGCAAGTTTAGGCATCGTGACAGGATGCTCCGGCTGATAAGTTGGCGTGGCGATGAAAGAGTCCTCGACGTCGGGACCGGACGGGGCCTATTAATGATCGGTGCGGCGAAAAAGCTCGACACTGGCCGCGCTTACGGCATAGACATTTTCAACGCGGCAGACCTTTCGGGAAACAAAATTGAAAACACACGTCGAAACACTGAGATCGAAGGAGTGTCGTCGAAGACGGAGGTCGTCAATGAAGATGCGCGAAAGATGAGCTTTCCCGACGCAAAGTTCGACGTCGTGCTGAGCAACCTGTGTCTTCACAATATACCGAACGCAGAAGGAAGGGCGGAGGCCTGCCGGGAGATAGCACGGGTGCTAAAACCGGGCGGCCGAGCCCTCATCTCAGATTTTCAGAACACAGCAGAATACGCGCAGGTTTTTTGCGACCTGGGCCTTGAGGTTTCACGAAGCGGTCCGTATTTTTTTGATACCTTTCCCCCGCTTCGTATCGTCAATGTCAGGAAATCCTGATCACTGCACTGATACGCGAAACTTGAATGTTCCACGCCAGCGATCTGCCTTTGGCGTTCGGTTAATATCGTTCGCTGGATCGTTTCTTATCTCCAGATCTAATATTTTCTTAAAAACTGGAAAACCATTTGGTGTAGTTTTGGGCGCCGCACATTGTCTAGTCGCCACGGTTCACGGTGCTCCGTTGCCCAAATTCGGAAATTCGCGTCAAAACGAAGCGTTTATCGGCAAAATCTCAAAAGCAG
>JBDTZW010000301.1:0-9408 GCA_040004905.1 Acidobacteriota bacterium | reverse complement strand
CGTGTTTTTCAGGACTGGCTCGAATACTGCAACGCTCCCGCCGGTGTCACCACGCTTTCGAATCAACGCGGCGGAGAGCCGCATAACGTTAGCTACTGGGGGATCGGCAACGAATCGTGGGGTTGCGGCGGCGATTTTCTACCAGAAGAGTATGCCGAGGAGTTTCGCAAGTTCACGGCCTGGCTGCCGACTTTTGGCGTCAAGCTGCAATTGATTGGATCCGGCCCGAATGGCGGCGACACCGGATGGACTCGCCGATTTTTCAGCAAGCTTACCGAAAAAGGTACGGGCCAGCTAAACAAATTGTACGGCTGGGCTCTTCATTATTATTGCGGAACGACCGGCAGAGGAATTGCGAATGAATTTACGGAAAACGAGTGGTACGATCTGCTTTCGCGTTCTGACAGGATGGAGTCCTTAATTAAAGATCACTGGCAGGTTATGGGCGAAACGGACCGTGATCATAGGATCAAGCTGATAGTCGATGAATGGGGTGCATGGCACCTGCAGGACCCAAACGCGCCTCCCGCATATTTGTACGACTATGCCAGCACGCTTCGTGACGCCCTGATCTCAGGTATCAACCTTGACACTTTCCAACGCCATGCCGACAAGGTCGCGATGGCCAATCCGGCACAGCTAATTAACACTATCCATTCCCTGTTCCAGGCACAGGAAGAAAGATTTACGGTCACCGCAAACTATCACGTATTCGAAATGTACATGCCGCATGCTGGGGCAACGTCGGTGCGAACGGAATTTATCTCGCCGCAAGTCGCATTCACGAGACTTGACGCTGCAAAAAAAGAAGTAGGGGCAAACATTTGGGGGCTAAGCGGATCGGCTTCTATCAATGGGAAAACAGTCACGTTGACGGCCGTAAATCCGGACGCAAAGAATTCCCGGGAGACCGAGATCCATATTGGCGGAGCAAAGATTGCGGCTGCTGCGGCCCGCGTTCTGACGTCTACCGACATTCGAGCCCGCAATACATTCGAAGATCCGCATGGCCTCGAACCGCGAAACGAAACCGTTACGATAGGAGCCGGCGGCAAGCTCGTGTACAAATTCGCTCCTGCTTCTGTTACGCGTCTGACTCTAACACTGACTTAGTAAGGCGAATCGACAGCCATTCAACATGAAGACTCTAGCTTTTATCCTAACGGTTCTGACGCTTAGCCAATCGCTCGCTGCGCAGACCGATGCCACGACGCCTCTTCATTTGTTAAAGCCGGATTACCCGGTGCCGTATGGCATTCCAAAACCTGACGAAGTAAAGGCCGTCCTCGATCGGATTCGAAATTATCTTGATTCGGTCACTCCGATGGGCTTTGTTAACGAAAAGACCGGCCAGGAACTTACAGATCTATCAAAGGTAGATGAAAATACGATTCTCAAACGCGGCGATTTTCGCATTGTTTCCTACGAATGGGGCGTGACCTACGCGGGCATGCTCTTGGCGGGTGAGGCGACGGGCGATCCCCGCTTTCGCGATTACACCGAAAGCCGTCTCTCGTTTATCGCTAAGGCGGCTGCGTCTTTCAAGAAGCCGGATGGAAATTATTCTGACTGGGAAGCCAGAATGCCGCTGCGAAATCTTGTCGCCCCACGAGCCCTCGATGACATCGGGGCCATGACCGCCGCGATGATCAAAGCCAAGCGCTCGGGCAGCAAAGCCGACCTTCGACTCCTCATCGATACCGGCATCGACCACATCATGTCGAAGCAATTTCGCCTGTCCGATGGCACGCTCGCGCGCAACCGGCCAAAACCCAATTCGCTCTGGCTCGATGACCTTTTCATGGGAGTTCCCGCCATCGCCCAAATGGGAAAGCTCACGGGCGACAAGAAATATTACGATGAAGCCTGCAAACAGGTCCTGAGTTTTGCGAAGAGAATGTTCAATCGCGACAGGGGCGTCTATATGCATGGCTGGGTCGAAGGGATGGCCGAACATCCCGAATTTCGCTGGGCACGTGCAAACGGCTGGGCCTTTATGACGGAAGTCGAATTGCTCGAGGTACTTCCTTCCGATCATCCAATGCGGCCGCAGATCCTCGAATTGCTAAGAGCTCATGCAAAAGGTTTGGCCTCCTATCAGTCCGGTTCCGGTTTTTGGCACCAGCTCCTTGATCACGAAGATTCATATCTCGAGACTTCGGCGACCGCTATCTACGCGTTCGCCTTCGCCCGCGCAATAAATCGCGGCTGGATCGATGGCGAAGCCTACGCACCCGCAACCTTGCTGGCATGGAACGCGGTCACAACCAAAGTAAACTTGACCGGCCAAGTTGAAGGAACCTGCGTCGGAACAGGTATGGCGTTCGATCCTGCATTTTATTATTTTCGTCCGGTCAGCGCTTTCGCCGCTCACGGGTACGGACCGACGCTACTTGCGGGCGCTGAGATCTATACACTGCTCAAAACCCATAGTTTTGAGATCAATGACAGCTCGGTTCAACTAGTCAACAAGAATTGAGATGATCCGTAAGGCGTTCCTAATGACGGTCGACCCCGACTACCACGACGAATACGAGCGTCGCCATCAGCCGATCTGGAATGATCTCGCCGCGGTTCTTAAGAAGCACCAGGTTTCAAATTACTCGATCTTTCTTGATCGAAAAAGGAGCCAACTTTTCGGTTATGCCGAGATCGAATCAGAAGACCGTTGGTTGTCGATCGCCAAGACAGATGAATGCCTGAGATGGTGGGCGTTCATGAAGGACATCATGCCGTCTAATCCGGACAACAGTCCGATCAGCGTCGATCTCGATGAAGTTTTCCATCTGGATTGATATAACGCAAACAATAAATCAATGAAACCATTTTCGGTCCGGTCTGCCGCTATCTTTTTTCTTCTGCTCGGATCCGTGTTCAATTCCGCTCACGGAGCGGGAATCGAGGAGCTGCGAAAGGGCTTCGCTCATCCGCCGGAAGACGCTCGAATAATGATGCGCTGGTGGTGGTTCGGCCCGGCCGTTACGAAAGACGAAATAGACCGTGAGTTGAGAGTGATGAAAGCCGGTGGAATCGGCGGCGTCGAGGTCCAGCCGGTTTATCCGCTGCTGCCGGATGATCCCAAAAACGGCATCAAAAATCTTCCATATCTCTCCGACGAATTCCTAGAAATGCTGCGGTTCACGTCTGAGAAATGCAAAGAACTCGGCATGCGTTTCGACCTCACTCTCGGGAGCGGTTGGTCATTCGGTGGGGCAAAAACTCCTATCTCGGAGGCTGCCGGTCAACTGCGGATCGAGCGGGTGAAGATCGACGCGAAAACATCAGAGGTCCGACTGCCCTACATGATACCGGCGGAAAAACTTCTTGCCGTGTTTACGGCGAAATCGAATGGACGTACCGCAGCCGAGAACGATTTCAGAGAGATTACCGACATCCGCGACGGCAGTGTTGAGCTTCCTTCTGACACCCAGGCGGGCTCCGAGGTTCTTTTTTTCATCTCGGGCAAAAGCGGCATGCAGGTCAAGCGTTCGGCCGTCGGTGCCGAAGGCTACGTTCTTAACCATCTCGACAAACCTTCCGTCGAAGATTATTTGACAACCACGGGCGATCGTCTGCTTTCCGCTTTCAATAAAGGCACAGTTCCATATTCAATATTCTGCGACAGCCTTGAGGTTTACAATCAGGATTGGACCGACGATCTTTTACATGAGTTTCAAGAACGGCGCGGCTACGACCTCAAACCTTTCCTGCCCGCCCTCGTGATGGCCGTCGGGCCTAAAACTGCGGAGATCCGATATGATTGGGGCCGAACGCTCACCGAACTCTTCAATGAGCGCTTTATGATTCCAATACAAGCATGGTCAAAGCAAAATAACACAAGATTTCGTATCCAGGGCTACGGCCTGCCGCCTGCGGCGATCTCGAGCAATCAATGGGCGGACATCGCTGACGGCGAAGGTGCCCAGTGGAAGGTTGTCCGAGCCGCTCGCTGGGCTTCGTCTGCGAATCATGTTTACGGCCGAAACGTCACATCTTCCGAGACCTGGACCTGGCTGCACTCACCGGTTTTTCGAGCGACGCCGCTCGATATGAAGGCGGAGGCCGACATCCATTTCCTTCAGGGCATCAACCAATTGATCGGTCACGGATGGGCCTACTCACCGCCGCAGGTCGAATATCCCGGATGGCGATTCTATGCCGCTGGCATCTACGACGAAAAAAATCCTTGGTGGATCGTAATGCCCGACCTCACCGTTTATCTCCAGCGAATGAGCTGGCTGATGCGCCAAGGCACGCCGCAAAACGATATCGCCCTATATCTTCCAAACGCCGACGCCTACGCGCATTTCACCGCCGGCAAAATTCACCTCATCGACGCCGAACGCGAGCTGGTCGGGGACAAGATCATGCCAGCTATCTTTGAAGCGGGATACAATCTAGATCTCTTCGACGACGAGATTTTGAAAACTACCGGAAAGGTAGATAAGAATGAATTACTCCTCGGTCCTAGCCGTCATCGAATTGTTATCCTGCCCGGCATCGAACGTATGCCGCTTGAGTCGATAAAAAAGATCGACGATTTCGTAAAGGCTGGCGGGATCCTTGTAGCAACTCGGCGACTTCCGGCTATTGTGCCTGGATTTAAGACCTCCGACGCGAAACGGGCCGAATTTTCCTCCATCGTTCAAAGACTTTTCAATTCTTCTAACTCATCCGTGAAATTTGTCGAGAATGAGGATGATCTGGGTGCCGTGTTAGCAACATTAGCTCAGCCCGACGCTGCGATCTCGCCTTCCACTAAAGATTTTGGTTTCGTTCATCGGCGAACGGACGACTCCGAACTATATTTCGTCGCGAACACCGGAAATCAAAAGCAAAATGTCCAGATCACGTTTCGCACGTCGGCACCCGGGATCGAGATCTGGAATGCGATGAACGGGTCGTTTGCGGCGGCGGATATACAAAAAAAGGCAGTTGCATCGACAACTCTCGCGCTCGAATTTGAGCCGTATCAATCAAAAGTTATCGTTTTTTCGAAGCACGGATCGAGTGCAAAACTGCCTTTACTGGGTTCGACCATCGCATCCAATATTGACCTTAGCGACGAATGGAAGGTCTCTTTCGATTCAACGGGTCCGACATCAATGACCTCGCTGCATTCCTGGGCGGACGATAGTTCAACTCGTTATTTTTCCGGGGTGGCAACGTATGAACGGTCGTTCGACATTCCCACCGGCGTTTCGGCGACACGGTCGATTCTGGATTTTGGAGCGGGAACTGCTTTGAACCTTCTGCCGACGAGAAACGGAATGCAGACATGGTTTGACCCGCCGATCCGCGAGGCGGCCGTTATATATGTTAACGGCCAACGAGCGGGATCACTCTGGTGTCCTCCTTATAGGATGGATATCGGAGCCTTTCTCAGGCCAGGCCCTAACGAACTCAAGATCCAAGTAGGAAATACCGCACTCAATTATATGGCGGGCCATCGGTTGCCCGACTACAAGCTGCTTACCCTTCGATACGGCGAGCGATTTCAAGCCCAGGACATGGACAAGATCGCTCCAATCGCGTCCGGGATCGTCACGGCTCCAAAGCTGCAACTTTTCAAGTAGCCGAAAGAGGAATCCATCCACGTTAAGCTAATTGGTTTGACCAATCTATTTGCTTCGTGCGGATTGCTTATCGCCGCAACCCTTGATCCGACCTTGCCATCTGTAAGAGTGACGAAGATCACCGAAAGACAACAATTGTTGACAACTAGGGCGTTTTGGAATAGTTTCTCTTTATTTTTTAGAGAATTACGGCTCTGATCTTGTTTTTATTGTGGACAGTAATCGGCAATCGTGTTATCTTACCAATCTGACGGTGTTAAATAAGATATTTTACCAATTGTAATCGAATCGAATTTTTAGTGCCGGATTCCGTCCTGGAATCACCCGATAAACCCTAGGGTTGAGCCTTTTTTGTCTGGACCTGATTTTTGAGTAGGTAAATTTTCTTTGGAATTCGGCCGCGAGTCTTAAAAGAGAGATTTCGCCTGGTCGGATTTTAATTCTGTTATTTACGGCTGCTTCCCATCGGCTTTAGGCCGTCCCTAATTAGGACAAAAATAAATGTTCAAGCGGTTTTCGAAATTTAGAATTGAAAAAACTACGACCTCAGGCTGCTACCCGCGGTTCCCGGCCCTGAGTGATCTGGATAAGGAGAAAACATGAATTCACTGTTACCGAAATTATCGCGAATTTTCGCGGTTTCGCTGTGCCTCGTGATCATTGTCTTTGTGCAATCGAGCGTCGCCCAGGAAACTCGCGGAACTATCCGAGGAACGGTTCTGGACCCCAACAAACAGCCGGTCTTTAACGCGACCGTCACCGTTATCGATCCGTCACGCGGGACCAAGATCTCGCTGACCACTAACGGCGAAGGCTTTTACCAAGCCACGTATCTTATCCCGGGAATTTATCAGGTCGTGGTCGAGGCCAACGGCTTTAAAAAAGCACTTCGCGAAAATGTCCTCCTTCAGATCGCCGGTGCCGTCCAGGTGGATATTCCACTCGAGATCGGCGGAGCCCAGGAAACGGTGACCGTCACCACTGACATACCACAACTCAACACCGAGAACGCTTCACTCGGTCAGGTCGTTGACTCACAACGGCTCGCCGAGCTTCCCCTCGTCCATGGCGACCCGTATACGCTGATCGGTACCTCGAACGGAACCAGCTTCACTGGCGATCCGCGTCTTGACCGCCCCTTCGAGCCAACGCATATCGTCGGATACGCGATAAATGGCAGCCGCGGAAATCGCATGGATCTGACTATCGACGGGGTTGCAAGCACTGCGACTGCGGATGCCGGCCAGATAATCGCGAGCTATGTTCCACCTAGCGACATAATTCAGGAATTCAAGGTCCAGACTGCTACGTTTGACGCTCAATTTGGAAACACTGAGGGCTCGGTCACGAGCATTATGATCAAATCTGGAACGAACAATTTCCACGGCACTGGCTACACGTTTCTCGAACCCGGTCAGTGGGCAGCCAACGACTCTTTCGGCAAGGCCCGAGGAAATCCACGGCCAAATACCTACTCCGACCGTTTCGGCGGCTACGTGAGTGGACCGATCCACTTTCCCAAACTTTACGACGGCAAGGATAAATCATTCTTCCTGTTTGGTTTTGAGGATATCAAGGACGCTCGTCCACGCTTTGACCTTAACACCCCTGCGTGGGTCCCAACGGCCGCACTCGCTGCAGGTGATTTCTCAGCCTTTTTGTGCCCGACGGGGGTTACGACTGGCTGTACGAATATATACGATCCCCTTACCCGTCCAAGTGGCAGCGGTAGTGCCGCGCAATTCTCCGACCCGAGCCGGGGGACACCGGGCAATCCGACTGGACTTAACATCATTCCGTTGAGTCGTATCGATTCGGTAGCAAAGGCGTTCATGACTTACATGGGTCAGCCAAAAAATCCTGGTTTAGTCGGAAACATCAACGATTCTACGCTCCTTGAGAAAACCAAGCTTTATTACAACTGGACATTCCGCGTCGACCAGCAGATCTCACAAAACAATCACGTATTTGTTCGAGGTAGTTGGTATTACCGTAACGGCCTTTATAACCGCTACACCGATAGCCCGTATGACGGCCAAGCTTTTGCCT
The DNA here is from genome assembly GCA_040004905.1 of Acidobacteriota bacterium. Lineage (GTDB taxonomy): Bacteria > Acidobacteriota > Blastocatellia > Pyrinomonadales > Pyrinomonadaceae > OLB17. The sequence continues at coordinate 1,783 of JBDTZW010000301.1, read as the reverse complement.
TTAAATCTAGAGGCGGCGTGATCGACGATGTTCACACGTTCAATTCGACAACGTTCCTTAACGTTAAGTACGGCTACAACCGCTTTGTCCGCGTATCGCAATCTCAGGACGACGCGCTCGGATTTGACCTGACGAATCTATGGGGACCGACACAGGGTGCGACTTACAACAATATTGTTGGCGACTCTATCCGTCGCTTTCCATCGCTGCTCTTTCCGACCAGCGGTACGGGCGGTACGCTTCGCAGCGGAATTCCCACCAACGAGATCCGTCCTAACGACTCACAAAATGCGGCGGCCGTCCTGAGCAAAACCTGGGGTAGGCACTCGTTCAAGTTCGGAGGCGAACTTCGCATTTATCGCGAGGACGACGTGTTTCAAAACAGTTCGCAGACCGGTGCCTTCACATTCGACAACACTTATACGAGACAGAGCACCAGCTCGAGTGCAGGCCCGCAGGAATTCAACGGTCTTCAGGCATTCGCCTCTTTCCTTCTTGGTCTCCCGTCGGGTCAGGCGATTACCCGCGCGTCTGACTACTCGGAATACTCAAAGACTTGGGGATTCTTTGTCCAGGACGATTTCAAGCTCGGCCGAAACCTAACGATCAACGCCGGACTGCGTTACGAAAAAGAACAGCCTCTTGCTGAACGTCAGGACAAGACAGTTACCGGTTTTGATTTTTCATTTGTTCAACCGTCGCAGACGCAGGTTAATACCAACTTGACGGCTGCTGACACTGACCTTAGTGGGAATCGCATTACCAGCCTAAATGTTCCCGGCGGCTTACTTTTTGCTGGCAAGGACAGCAAAAAAACATACTTAACGCCAAACAATACCTTCTTGCCCAGGTTTGGCGTGGCATATCGCCTTGGCGACCACACCGTGATCCGCGGCGGTATCGGACTCTTTGCGGGTTTCCTCGGCCAACGCCGCAGTGATGTACTTCAGCCCGGGTACACGCGTACTACGTCGCTTGGCACGACGACGAATTCAAATGGAGCGACGATTCCCGTCAACTGGGATACGTTTCCGTCGTTGATCAGCATACTGGAACCAGTTGGGAATGCTGCGGGCAAGCAGACGGGGCTCGGCGGCTCGGTTACTTTCTTCAATCTTCATCCTAAGTCACCTAAGCAGCTTCGATGGCAGGTTGGTATTCAAAGAGAAATGAAGTGGGGTTTCGTTGGTGAGGCCACCTATGTTGGTGACTACGGATACGATCTCGAGATCGTTAAGGACCTCAACGCACTTCCGGTCGGAGATTTGATCGCATCGGACGCCGTTGATTGTTCCCAAGGAACCAATTCAACCACCGTCCCGTTGTGCATTCGTAATTCCGCTCTAACAGCGACTATACCCAATCCGTTCAGGAATGTTCCCGGCTACGAAGGAACGACCCTATTTACTTCTTCAACCGTCCAGCGTCAAGTATTGCTGAGGCCATTCCCGCAGTTCTGCACGAATAGTACATGCGGCGTGATTACAACCAACAACGATGGAAAGTCATGGTATAACGCTGCCCAGTTCGGCCTTACGAAGCGTTTTTCGAGCGGCAACACGATCCAACTCGCGTACACGTGGTCAAAATGGCTTCAGGCGACCGAATACCTGAATGCAGGTGATCTGAAACCAACTCGAATGATCTCGGATTATGACTCGCCGCATACTTTCTCGACCACCGGCATCTATAAGATTCCCCTCGGAAAAGGACAGAAATGGGTGAACGACAATTCCGTTCTTGATGCGATCGTTGGCGGCTGGCAGCTTCAAGGCGTCTATCG
>JBDTZW010000459.1:0-9409 GCA_040004905.1 Acidobacteriota bacterium | reverse complement strand
TATTGACGTTCTGCCCGATTAGATGTACTTCTTTGACGCCCTCGCTTCTGAATTTTTCAACCTGCCGAATGATCTCCGCGGCCGTCAGACTCTGCTCGCGGCCTCGCGAAAACGGCACAATGCAATATGTACAAAATTTATTGCAGCCCTCGATTATCGGAACAAAAGCCACATACGGTGAACGCCGTTGGTCTTTTCCGACCGACCAGTCGTAATCGAATTCGCGGTCCTCAAGATCAACGACCTTTTGACCGTCCCATGCCTTCTCGATGGCCTCAGCCACGCGTCCGACCGCTTTCGTACCGATCACAAAATCGACGCCACGGCTTTTGCTGAACAAAGTCTCGCCTTCAAGCTGCGCGACGCAGCCCAGCACGCCAATTAACGGAGCCGTCTCGCGCGCATCGCTCAAGCGCCCGATGCGCGAGTAGAGTTTATTCTCGGCCTTTTCCCGAACCGAACACGTGTTCAATAGAACGACATCCGCCAGCGTTTCATCGTTCGTCATCTCGTATCCCTGGGCAGTCAACGACGTGGCAACGCGTTCCGAATCGGAAACGTTCATTTGACAGCCGAAAGTTTCGAGATACACTTTTTTCATCGGTAAGCACAAAAAATGGAGCCTTTAAACTTCAAACCCCGCGATTTTGTTCACCTGCATTTGCATTCAGATTATAGCCTGTTGCAAAGCACAATCCAACTCAAGCCTCTCGCTAATCGATTAGGCGAGTTGGAGATGAAGGCGTGTGCAATAACCGATTACGCCAACCTCTACGGGGCCGTCTCGTTTTACAGCACAATGAGGGCTGCCGGAGTGCGTCCGATCATCGGTTATGAGGCATTTGCAGCTTCGGGAAGCCGCCTGGAAAAGGGAACGTCGGTGAGGTCCGGCGAGCGGCCGTACTATAATCTGGTCCTCCTCGCGAAAAACTTTGAAGGTTACCAAAACCTTGTCCATCTCTCGTCAAAAGCATTCACCGAGGGTTTTCATTACAAGCCTCGAATCGACCTCGATCTCCTTGCCGAAAAAAGCTCCGGCCTTATCGCCCTCTCCGGTTGGGCAGACGGCTCGATCGGCCATTTTCTGACGAATGGCGATGAAACACGCGCAGCTCAAAGTCTCAGCGCAATGCGCGAGATCTTTGGCGAGGATAATTTTTATGTCGAGATCCAAAACCACGGTTCGAGGTCCGATTCCGAATTACTAAAACAAACTGTTGCTCTCGCAAAAGCGAACCAGGTCTCTCTCGTTGCTACCAACGACGCTCACTATCTGACAAGCGAAGACGCCCGTGCACGCGACATTCTTATCTGTATCGGCGAAGGCCGCACGCTTGACGCGGGCCGTGAATCCGAAACCGATTCCTTCGTCCGTTCAGCGGACGAAATGTGGAGCGTTTTTGGAGCCGAGCTGCCCGAGGCTTTGACCAATACCCTAAAGATCGCCGAACAATGCGAGCTTGAATTGCCCATCGGCGACGACAATCTTACGCTCCCCAATTTCCCGATCCCGCCCGAATCCGGCCTCGATTCGATAGAAGCCTATTTTGAAAAGGTCCTCGACGAGGGATTCGAAGAACGAAAACAGGAACTATGGCTGCCCATGCAGCAGGCTGGAACTCTTCGCTACACTCTCGAAGCCTACCGCGAACGCCTGTTGACCGAGATCGAAACGATCAAGAAGATGGGCTTTCCGGGCTACTTTTTGATCGTTTGGGAGTTCATCGATTACGCCCGTAAACAAGGCATCCCGGTCGGCCCTGGACGAGGTTCCGCCGCCGGTTCGCTTGCCGCGTATTGCCTTAGAATTACGGATATAGATCCCCTTCAATACGACCTCCTGTTCGAGCGTTTCCTCAATCCCGAACGCATCTCCATGCCGGATATCGACATCGACTTCTGCATTCGCGGTCGGGGTGCGGTGATCGATCACGTGACTGAAGTCTACGGACGCGAATCTGTTTGCCAGATCGTCACGTTCGGAACGATGGCTTCGCGAGCTGCGATCAAAGACGTGGGCCGCGCGTTGAGTATGCCTTACGGCGATGTCGAAAAGATCGCCAAGATGATCCCGCCGCCCGTTCGCGGCCGCAACGTCAGCATTTCGCAGGCCCTGACGCAGGTGCCGGAACTGAAAAAAGCCTTCGACACCGACCCAAAGGTCCAGGACCTCCTGAACGTCGCTCTCCGGGTCGAGGGCTGTGCCCGGCACACATCCGTCCACGCCGCCGGCGTCGTCATCTCACCGAAACCGCTTCACGAACTCGTGCCGGTAGCGATGTCGGTCAAGAACGAATTGACGAGTCAGTATCCAATGGGCGATCTCGAAAAGGTCGGCATGCTCAAGATGGATTTCCTCGGCCTGACGACGCTGACCGTCATCGAGGATTGCCTCAGATCGATGCGCGAACGAGACATCGAGATCAATTGGGGGACGATCCCGCTCAACGACGAAAAGACGATGAAGCTTTTCGGCGATGGCCGCACCGACGCCGTATTTCAGTTCGAATCTTCCGGCATGCAGGAGATCTGCCGTCAGCTCAAACCAAAAGAACTCGAAGATCTCTCTGCCCTTAACGCGCTCTATCGGCCCGGCCCGATCGACGGCGGAATGATCCCTGACTTCATCGCTCGTCATCGCGGGGAAAAGGCCGTCCGCTACCTCGTGCCGCAGATGAAGGAGATACTGAGCAACACCTTTGGCGTGCTCGTCTATCAGGAACAGATCATGCAGCTTGCGCAAAAGCTGGCCGGTTACAGTCTCGGCGAAGCCGATATGATGCGCCGCGCGATGGGTAAAAAGAAGCGCGAGGAGATGGCCAAGCACGAAAAGAAATTCATAGACGGTGCGATGTCCAACGGCATCAAGCAAGCGCACGCCGAAGAGATCTTTAAGTTGATGGCGCAGTTCGCCGATTACGGATTTAACCGCAGCCACAGCATCGCCTACGCGTATCTCGCATTTCAAACCGCTTACTTAAAGGCCCATTACCCGTCGTACTTTTTCTCCGCCGTTCTCTCGCACGAATCCGACGACAGCGCAAAAGTTTACAAGTATTCGAGCGAGCTGCGGTCTGTCGGCCTGCAGCTTCTGCCGCCCGACGTCAACCAGAGCGGCGAAGGATTTACGCCGCTCGATGACGCGGTCCGCTTTGGCCTGAGCGCGATCAAGGGCATCGGCTCTTCGACGATAAATGCGATCGAACGAGCTCGTGAATCGGGCCCGTTCACATCCGTGACCGACATGATGTCGCGGCTCGAGCAAAATTCGATCAACCGCCGCGGTCTCGAGAGCCTGATCTGCGCCGGCGCTTTTGACTCGCTGAACGCCGGCGATGTTTCGGTAGATCAATGGCGGGCGAATTTATTCTCGGGTGTCGACCAAATACTTCAGCGGGGCTCTCGTGCGTGGGACGATAAGGTCCGCGGCCAAAGCGATCTTTTTGGAATGGGCGGAACGAACAATGGGTCCGCTGCCGACGATCTGCCGGTCGTCGAGCCGTGGTCGCAGACAGAAATTTCGCGTCAGGAAAAAGCCGCCCTCGGATTTTATCTTTCCGTTCACCCGCTCGATGGTCATACGCAGGCTCTCGCCGATCTCCGGATCGGCAGCGTTGAGGATGCGGCCGCAGGCATCTCGGGTGATATGATCACGCTTGCGGGTATTGTTTCGACAGTGCAGGTCCGTTTCAGCAAAAAGGGAAACCGCTTCTGCACCTTCCGGTTGGACGACCGCTCCGGCGGGATCAAATGCGTAGCCTGGGGCGAAGCGTTCGGCAGATACGCCGACTCACTTAAGGATGACGAGCTTCTCATCGTCTCCGGCAAGCTCGAAGCCAGCGAGGGCCAGGAAGCAACGCTCATCATGAACGATGCCAAGCGGCTCGACGACGCAATTCCCTCACGGGCCCGCGCGATGTCGATCTATCTGCCGGACGCCGCGGTCGATGAAAAGTATTTTGACGAACTGGCCGATATTTTGAACAAAGATCAGGGCGGCTGCGATGTTTACATAAATTTGTCGGTAAACAATATCGATCTCAAGATCCTGTCGCTTCCCCTAAAGGTCCAGGGCTCGCGGCGGTTAGAAAACAAACTCGGCGAAAAAGGCTGCCGAGTGGAATGGACTTGAACAGCAGCGACAGGCAAAACAAGCTAATGATCAAAATTTAGCTGCCAAATCTGCCTACCGCTTACTTCCTACTTTTTATGGAGACTACTGCTTTTGATCGCGTACAGATCGCCCGCAATCCGGACCGTCCGTATTCGCTGGACCTCTTCGATGGGTTATTCACGGACTTTATCGAGGTCCACGGCGACCGGCGATACGCAGACGACCCCGCTCTTATTTGCGGGTTTGCCAAACTCGATGGGACCGAGGTGCTCGTTATCGGTCAGCAAAAAGGCCGCGATATTAACGAACGCCGTCATCGCAATTTCGCCATGCCGAAACCCGAAGGCTATCGCAAGGCGCTTCGCATGATGCAGATGGCAGAAAAATTTCGGCGGCCGATAATTTCGATCATTGACACGCCCGGAGCCTATCCTGGCATCGACGCCGAGGAGCGCGGTCAGGCCGAGGCGATCGCCTACAATCTCCGCGTCATGGCCGGATTAAAGGTCCCGATCATCGTGCTTGTTCTAGGGGAAGGCGGTTCGGGCGGAGCCCTTGCTATCGGCATCGGCGACCGCGTGTTGATGATGGAAAATTCGATCTACTCCGTGATCTCGCCCGAGGGCTGCGCGGCTATTCTTTGGAAGGACGCCGCTCAGGCCGACAAGGCCGCCGCTGCCATGCGCGTAACCGCCGACGAACTGAAAAAATTTGAATTGATCGACGAGGTCATCTCCGAACCCGAACCCTGGAACATCGCCGGCAGCGAAGGCTCGCCCGCCGCAAAAAATTTCGAAAAGATAAAAGCAACTCTAAGGTCCGCCCTTGTAAAACACCTTAAAGAACTCACCAAACTAACGGAAACCGACCTCCTCGAAGCCCGCTACCAACGCTTCCGAAAAATGGGCCAGTGGCAGTAACACGAGTATTGGCTCGCCGGCTTTCACGGTCCGGATACGGAAACTTTTTGTCCCAATGTCGCTTAGAGATGGCTTTTTGGGCCTGATTTTATGCGGGCCCCGCACTTTGACGCGGCCGGCTGAGATCGAATAAGCCGTGAGCTCTCAATGATTTAAGGCCGCCATCGGCAAATTAGGTAATATCTACATTCTTAAGAATCTTAAGCAAGTTAGGTAATATCGGGAAAATGCCTATAACCATTTTCCGCGAGAGTGTGTATTCTCATTTTCGGCCGGAGCAAAGAGGCCGAAATTATGAGAAAAGCGAACCCACATTTTTTGAAGCGCTATCAGGATTGTTTTGAGTTATATAAGAAGCACGAGGGGCGAAATCTCGCGCAGATCGAGCGTGAGATGCGAGATCTCGGTCATGCGGACTTTTCGCGGCGGGTATTTTACAGTCGTATCGAACAAGGGCGATATAAGCCGGGCTGGATTCAGCGTTACGACTGGAAGAAAAGGATCGTGCCCGGAGACGGCCAGTCGCTTCCCGACATGTCGGCCAGTGTCTCGACGCGTCTGAATACAACGGCTCACTTCGAAACACGAATGCCGGACGAGCCGAATGACCCTTCGGCCCATGATCCTCTATCGAGCCTTGAGTTCCAGAGGTGGCTCAAACGCGTCTCACCCGGGATGAGGTGGGACTGGAAACACCAGCGATACATCTACGAGCATCTTCAGCGCGTGACGGACGGCGAGTGCAAACGTCTGATGATCTTTCTCCCGCCTCGTCACGGCAAGAGCGAACTGGTCACGGTCCGCTATGCCGCGTGGCGAATGGCCAAAGACCCGACGATGAACGTCATCCTCGGCAGTTACAACCAGCGTCTCGCCAACCGTTTCTCCCGCAAGATACGGCGAGTCCTCTGTGAATCGCATTATCTCGAAGCTCAGGAAAAGAAATCCGAGAATCCGATCGTGGAGATCGCGGTCGCAAACAATGAAGGATCTCAAGGCCGATCTCTTAACGTTCAAAGGTCTGGTTCGCCGAGCGGACGCAGTTCTTTCAATTCCGATCGAAACACTGATCCATTCTCGCCGATGCTCCAGTACAACTCGCGTCCGTCGAACTCGATCGACGAATGGGAAACAGGAAAAGGCGGTGGTCTTCGTGCGGTTGGGGTCGGTTCGGGTGTGACGGGCTTTGGAGCCTCGCTGATAATCGTCGACGATCCGGTCAAATCGAGGGCCGAGGCTGAGAGTGAGACGTATCGCGACAACATCTACGACTGGTTCACCGACGATCTCTACACACGCCTCGAACCGAAAGGTGCGATCATCCTGATCCAGACCCGCTGGCACGAAGACGATCTGGCCGGACGTCTCCTCAAAGAAATGAAGGAAGGCGGCGAACAATGGGATGTCATCGATCTTCCGGCAATTGCCGAAGAACGCGTCTGCAGTTACGAGCCTGTCGTCGCGGGTCAAGATCCCGTTGTGAGACCGGACCCGCTCGACCGCGCGATCGGCGAGGCCCTCTGTCCCGAACGCTTCGATATTGCCGATCTTGAGAAACTGCGACGCAAACTCGGCAGCTATTCATTCTCGGCTCTCTACCAGCAGAGCCCGACTCCTTCCGACGGAGGGATCTTCAAAAGAAAATGGTTCTCGCGCACTGTCTCTTACGTTCCACCCGATGTTCGTCTTGTCCGAACTTACGATCTCGCCGTCTCGACCAAAACAACTGCCGACTATACTGTCAGCGTCCTCGGCGGCTGTGACAAACTCGGCAATCTCTACATCGTCGACGTCTATCGGCAGCGTTTGGAATATCCGGAACAGCGTCGCTTTCTCATCAACCGCATGAGAGACGAACACAATGTCGAGCACGCTGTCGAACTCGCTCTCCACGGTCAGGCCCTCATCCAGGATGTGAGACGCGAAGCCGGTGTCCGCTCCACTTCTCTCCGGGGCGTTCAGGTCTCCAGCGACAAGATCACACGTGCTCTCGCCTGGGCCAACCTAGCCGAAGAGGGCAAGCTCATCCTCGTCCAGGGATTCTGGCACCATGACTTCCTCGAAGAGGTCTGCCGCTTCCCCGACGCACCGCACGATGATCAGGTCGACGCCGTCTCCCTCCTCATTGCAACAGCCACCAAACGCCGCTATAGACACGCAGGATTCTAAGACCTTGAATGAAGAATTTCACGCGGGCGGTGCGAAAAACTCCTCAAGAGGCGTGGAGAAATCAGCACTGTGGGGAAAAGGCATCACTCGCGCGTATTCGTTATGTCGTCGATTCACTGCCCAGATCCATATCATCCCCTGATTTACTAGCGATTTCGCCTAAACACTATGCCCGGCGACAGCGGTTCGTGAATTGCATTAAAGCAGGCGGAGGACGCAATGAACCATCTGCAAAGCAAGACGATCAGCGAGATCGCGATCGAATCTCCCGCTTCAACAAGGATCTTTGAAGAATATAAGATCGACTATTGCTGTCACGGGAACACTGAATTCAACGAGGCCTGCGAACTCGCCGGGGTTTCTCCCGTTGAGATCAGCGAAAAGATCGCCGAGGTTATCCGCGCCGGTGACACGTATTCGACGACGACCTCGTGTCTTAAGGAGCTTATCGAATACATCCTGGACAAGCACCATCTATACACGCACCAAGAGATCGCCCAGCTGCCGGCGCTAATGAAAAAGGTGGCAAACCGCCACGGCGACAGTCACCCAGAACTGTTTAAAATGGAAAAGCTTTTCGCCGCTCTCTGCAAAGATCTGACATCGCATATGTATAAGGAGGAGCGAGTCCTCTTCCCGTACATCGTCCAACTCGAAGCACATGTTAAGGACGAGACCCCACTCACCGAGCCGCATTTCGGAACCGTCAACAATCCGATGAGAATGCTGAAAATGGAACACGAAGACGCCGGTGCGATCCTCCAAAAATTGCGGAGGATGTCGAACGGCTATGCGCTTCCCGAAGCTGCTTGCACCAGCTTTCGCGCACTTTATTCGCGGCTGGAAGAATTTGAACGCGATCTCCATCAGCACATCCATCTCGAGAACAATATCCTCTTTCCGACCGCCATCGAGATCGAGAAAAAGATGTTTCTGGATATCCTTGGGCTTGTTTGATCCGGCATGGCATCGATAGTTTTAACAGAAGCCGCCTTGCTTCCGCCGCTAAATCTGCGGCGGGTAGCCCTTCCCGCCGAGCATGGTGGCTGGGGCTTTTTGCTCGAACCCATCGCCGCCGGGCTCGCGGTTTCCTTTTCACTCGGCGGAGTGTGGATCGCCGTGATGATCATCGGTGCATTCCTGATGCGGCAGCCGCTCAAGATGTTCGTCCTGAATCTGCGCGGCAATCGCGATCGGGGCCACGCCGCCGCCGCACAAAAATTCCTGCTTATTTATTCAGCGATATTCATCGCCGGAGCTGCCGGAACTCTGATGACGGCAAATTTGTCGGCGCTTGTTCCCCTGACCTGCGCGATTCCGCTTGCGGGTGTGCAAACATGGTTCGACACGTTTCGCCGAAGCCGTCATATCGTTCCCGAGCTCGCCGGGGCCATCGCTATCTCCTCATCGATCGCGGCTATAGCGATCGCGGGCGGAGCGTCAACGCCGATCGCTCTCGCCCTGTGGACGATAATGATAATGCGGCTCGTGCCGTCGATCCTATACGTTCGCCAACGGCTGCTCCTCGAAAAAGGAAAACCATTCTCGCTGAAATTGCCCATCGCCGCCCACGGCATCGCGTGCTTCTTTACTGCCGATCTCGTGATCGCCGGTCTGGCATCGATTCCGGTGCTGATCGTTATCGGGGTCCTGTTTGGCCGATGCCTATTCGGCCTCGGTAAAAACCTCTCGCATAAGCGCACCAAAGCCACGACCATCGGAATTATGGAGGTCGTCTACGGAACGATCCTGGTCTGTGCGATAGCCGCCGGAGCGTCGATCAAATGAAAAAACGCCCGACCGGACTCAGGCGTTTTCGACAAAGATAATAGACCAAGGGTCTAGAACGGAATATCGTCATCCGCCGATGCCGGAGCGGGTGTCGGCGAGGAAGCGGATGCGGCCCGGGTCGAGCTTTCGCGCGGTGCAAAATCGCCCTCGCTCGGGGCGTTCGAATGGCTGTCATCACCACGCGCGCCGATGAACTGCATATCGGTTGCGGTTACCTCGAGCGATTGCCGCGTGTTGCCATCGCGGTCGGTCCAGTCTTCTAACCGAAGCCGGCCCTCGATATATACCTGTTTTCCTTTGGTCAGGTATTTGGCGGCAACCTCGGCCTGCTGGCGCCAGAGCGTGACCTTGAACCAGGTCGTTACATCCTGCATTTCGCCGGATTTATCCTTTTTCCGTTCGTTGGTGGCGAGTG
>JBDTZW010000197.1:0-9418 GCA_040004905.1 Acidobacteriota bacterium | reverse complement strand
GATTGCGGTCATAGCCTTCGCGATAACCTTGCTGGTAGCCGCGTTCGTATGCTCCGCCGCCGCCACGATTATTGCCGCCGTTAAAGATACCTCCGCCGCGATTTCCGCGTCGGCCATCACGGGCGTCACGCTTGCCGTCTTTTTCACCCTGCTTGAAACCACGCTCGTATTGCTTTCGCTCTTCCCTACGGCGACGGTCGTTATCACGGTTGTTATAACCGCCGTTATTTCCGTAGCCGCCGTTGTAGCCACCGTTATAACCCGGCTGGCGATACTGGGCCGATGCACTGGTGCTCGACGCAAAGATCACTCCCAACGCAAAGACCGAAGCCAGTGCCAACCCCTTCAATGTGCTCCTGAGATTTATAATTGACATGTCCAATAGATCCTCCGCCTTCTCATCCAGCAAAGTCCGTGCCAATTTCGAACCCCTGATAAAATCGGATCCCCGCGGGCCTAGCGTCTTGATCCACTACGAATTGGTGTGTCATGTCTACGATTTGGAAGATATTTGAAGCGTGGCACGACTCCGTCGAGTTTCGAGGTTATTTTTCACAAATAAAATCCTTTGCCACGCGTGCAATATGTGATATTCTGTATCATGAATGGGGCCGCGAGGGGTCTTTTTCGCCGTGCTCAGAGGCGGAAAATGATCTTTGAAAATCTTATTTGGAAACCCTTAAGGGTCGATATGCATGCTGGCTGTGCCGCTTCGAGTGATTTGGTCCGTAAAGCATTCCAAGAAAAGCAATATTTGCTCAAACTATGGACGCCGGTGAAACTGTCCTACAAAAAGCGCGTAAACCGTGGAACATCGCTTCCTTTGCACCTATTTCCCGGTCTTCAAGTGATCGAAGATGACTTTTGTGACCTTCGCTATAGTCGCTTCTCGGGTCTTTTCATCGGCCGGCGAATCGCGGACAAAAACGGCGATCGCGAGGCGCCTCCCGTTTGGGAGCGTTACAATTCCGATATCGTTCGTAGCTGCTGTGATGCCGTCCTTAGTACCCGACGTGCCAGTTTTATGGGCCACCGGAGTGTCGCCGAGAAGGCCTCTGATCCGGTTAGCTCCCGGCGACGATTCCGTCATCATCCGTAGGACCATTTGCCGATCGCCTTCGTTGGATAATGCACGACCTTCCTGCAAAGCCCGAAGCAGGTCAACGGCTGCCTTTGGCGTGGACCGATTTTTATACTGCGTCTCCCAAGCCGCCCCGATCTGCTTTTCTGTGCTTAGGATCTTCATATTGGTGATGCCGATAGTACCGAGATAGGTCTGGATTCGTTCCGGCCCGCCCGCGACATGCATCACCACATCGCCCGCGCTGCCATCGCTTTCTTGCAGGGCGTATTTGATCAGCTCACGAACTGAGATCTGCGTGCCGTACGGAAACTTGTCTCGCAACGGGCTGTGCTGGTTGGGCCCGACCATGTCGTCTTTAGTAACGGTGATCTTTTCTTCTAGGTCCAGGTGCTGATCTTCAAACTTTTTGATCACGGCAAGAGAGATCGGAAGCTTATAGACACTCTGCATCGGGAAATGGCCGTCGCCGTTGAACGAAAAATACTCGGCCGTTTTGAGGTTAAGCACGTAGACGCCGACCTTGCCCTTGGCTTCAGCTGCGATCTTTGCAACTTCGTTCCTGATAGACGGATCTTTTACTTCTGAACGCCTCGCGGAACCCGTTTTCCTTGCTTCAGTATTTATCTGACCGCTGCAGGCTGAAAACAAAACGAGGAAAATGAACGTAGTAATGAAGATTTGGCCTTTCATGTAACGAATATTATTGAATGCGCTTTCCCGGAGCAAGAAGCTCGCCTTCCGCCAGCGCCGCGGACGTCTGGTTTCGTCTACTTTGATAGCCATCCGTTATGGGTGCATAATATTTTCGAAATAATTCTAAAAGGAGATTTCCTATGATGTTCAAACGATTTTCTTTTTTCTTGATCATGGTGTGCGCTGTGACCGCAGCCTCCGCACAGCTTCGGCTGCCCCGCCCGAGCCAGGATGCCAGCGTAAAACAAACCGTCGGTGTTACCGATATCACCATCACTTACAGCCGACCGGCGATCAAGGGCCGCACGATCTTTGCCGATGCCCCCGCCTCGATGGCCGCCCGGGCCAAAGGTGAGGCAACGCTCGACAATCAAAACGACCGTCAAAAAGGCGAACCGATCGTTCCCTACGGCCATGTCTGGCGGACAGGCGCGAACGAGGCGACGCAGTTCGTCGTTACTGATGATGTAACGATCAACGGGCAGAAGCTGGCCGCCGGCGGCTACAGTCTGCATACCATTCCCGGCAAGGACGAATGGACGATCGTATTCAACGGCACTGCCAATCAGTGGGGCAGCTTCAGCTACGATCCGGCAAAGGACACTCTTCGGGTAAAAACAAAACCGGTTTGGGTAAATGACAGCCAGGAGCTCATGTCGTTCTTTATCGAACCCGCCGGAGACAACGCCGCGACCGTCAACATTCGCTGGGATAAAGTCAGTGTGCCGTTCACCGTCGCGGTTGACGTTCCCACAACAACCCTTTCCAAAGCTCGTGTCGCCGTAGCCAACGCAAAACCCGACGACTGGCGCACCCCGTTTCAGGCCGCCGGATTTGCTAATCAGAACGGTGACAAAGACGATGCAGCAAAATGGATCGACCAATCATTGAAGGTGCTCGACGCCTCGATCGCCGCCAAGCCGACATTTCAAAATCTAGCGGGCAAGGCTAGCGTGCTGCTCGCAGCCGGACGTAAAGACGAAGGCCTGGCCGTCGCCGATAAAGCTATAGCCCAGGGCAAGGAAGACAAGGCCGATACTGCCGCCTTCGAAAAACGCATCGCCGATGTCAGGGCCGGCAAGAACTAATGCTTGAGATAAGGGCCGCGGTGCGGCCCAATTTCCGTTCTTTTTCAAGCAGTAATAGCTTATAATTTGCGAATAATGCAGCAGCTTGCGATCAAATCTTTTACACCGCATCGGTTCCCCATCTCCGTAAAGATATTTCATGTAATGGCGGCGGAAGGCGTATTTGCCCCAACAGATCGCGTAGAACTGATAGACGGCGAGATCTTTAATATGTCACCTATCGGAACTTTACACGCCCGTTGCGTGAACTGGCTGAGCCGCGTTCTTGGAGAGTTTGTTGGTCGCGACTTTATCGTCAGTATTCAAAATCCGATCGTTCTCGACGACGCCAGCGAGCCGCAGCCTGACATTTCGATACTTCGTTACCGGGATGACTTTTACAAAAACGAGACGCCGTGGCCGCGAGATGTGCTGATGATCTTTGAGGTAGCCGACACGAGCGTCGAGTTTGACCGTAATATTAAATTGCCCAGATACGCAGCAGCAGGAATACCCGAGACATGGCTTATCGATCTGGTAAGTGAACGGGTCGAAGTCCATTCCGAACCCAAGGAGAACACCGACGGAACGGTCAAGATATTCCAGCGAGGCGAGAACGCCGCATCGCACATGATCGCAAATATCGACCTTTCGCTGGACGAGATATTGGGATGAAAAGAGTTCTTGTCGGCATAATTTTTGTTACTGCTCTAAGTTGCGGCGCTTTTGCTCAAGCAACGAAGCTATCCGTCGCTCCGGTTCCAGAAGGCTTCACGAGCGATGGCTGTTCCCTTTTCCCTGATGGTGATTACCACGACTGCTGCGTCCAGCACGACCTGGTTTATTTCTCGGGAGGAAGTTGGAAAAGCCGCTGGCGGGCCGACGACCAGCTGCGGCGATGCGTTGCGGACAAGAAAGGCTTTAGCCATAAGCCTCTTTCCCTAATGATGTGGATCGGCGTCAGGGTAGGCGGGGTCCCGTGGCTGCCGACGCCATTCCGCTGGGGTTTTGGGAAAAGCCCGTTAAGTAAGTGATATCAAATCAGAACTTATTTACCGTCCGGCAACCGACCTTCTGTGAAACGCATCTGAATAGGCTATAGAAGCCGCAGCTGTCCCGGGTTTCGTGTGGACTAAGTATCGATAATCGAATAAAATTTTGAGCGCCATGAAAAATCTAAGTTTACGTCTTGTCTCACTTCTTCTTGTATTTGTGTTTGTATCGTCACCTGTTTGGGCAACCTGCGGCGGCGGCGGCGGCGGCGGCGGCGGCGGTATGTCCGGTAATTCCGGCAATAGTGGTAACGACCCGAAACCGGTCGTCTATCATGTGTCGTGGCGTATGCCGAAAGATATGGCTGCAAAGCCGGCTACTGAAGGCTTGGTTTTATATTGGTTCCCAGCTTCCAAACAAGAAGTAGCGAATTCATCTTTGAAAGAATCGCGGCTGCTTTCGATTTACGCGCAACAGTGCGTTTCGATGCAGTTAGCGGATAGTAGCGTGCCGAACGCCGATCAACTTATCGGCGGTTCGCCGCTGCCAGTTGCCGTTTTGGCAAAACCAGACGGAACCGCGGTCAAGAAACTTGAAAACACGAGCGGAAAGCTGAAAGTCGCTGACGTTGAAAAACTGGTCGGCGATGAAGTAAAGACCCGACGCGATGCAGTTGATGCGAATCTGGTTGACGCCAAAGCAAAGGCAGCGGCTGGCGACACCGCGAGTGCGACCAAAATATACCAGGATGTAGCCGGCGAAAAATGCATGTTTCCGAAACAGGCTGCTAGTGCACAGAAGGAACTCAAAAAACTTGGCGGTCCGCTTGGTGAGGTTATCATTCCCGCGGAGCCGGTAACCGATCCGGTCAAGAGTGCCTTGATCGAAGATGTCATGAGAAAAGGTCTGGTCGCCGAGAATCAAACCAAATATACGGTCGCGGAGCAGTTCTATTCAAAGGCTCACACGATGGATCCGGCCGATCCTGCCCCCCTTCGTTACCTTGGCGAGCTTTATCGTCACGATATTGGGAACTGGATCAAGGCTCGGGCGCAGTTTAACGCGATCCTCAAAATGCCCGCCGATCCGCTTTCCGAGGCAGTCGCACTTCACGGACTTGGCAAAATGACGATCCATGACGGCGAATTCAAAAAGGGCCTCCACTTGATGGAGCAGTCGGTCGAGGTTTACCCGATCCCGCTCGCTCTGCGAAACCTCGCGGTCTATTGGAATTCCGAAGGCGATATGGCGCAAGCCAATTCCTATACCAAGAAAGCGATGGAGCTCGATCCGGAAGATCCGTATAACGTCGTTTTTGCTGCTGTGTATATGGCGATGAACGGCGACAAAGCGGGCGCGATCAAGATCGCCGAGAAGCACATCGATCTACTGCCGGCGTCGTACAACCTCGCCGCCATCTACGCTCTCGACGGTCAGCGTGAAAAGGCACTTTCACTGCTTAAACGCCACTTCTTTGAATTCGAGCGTTACGAACAAGTGCGATCCAAGGAAATGATGGAAGCCCGCGTAGACGCAGTCTTTGATTCGATCCGGCGTGATTCGGATTTTCTAGCCCTGACGAAGGGAGCCGACGGAAAGCTTCCCATTCCGATGGCCAAAACCGGAATGCCGACAAGCGATAACAATTGATCCGAATTGAATTGAAAAGAAGCCGAGGGTTGCGATAAGCGATCCTCGGTTTTTTATTTGAGCAGAGTTCCTCGGATCCCCATCGGAACCGAATAAATAAGACCGTTAGTACAGACGATCATCTCGCCCTTTCGGGTAAACGCCAGGCCCACGAGGGCGGTGCCCGCAACGACGGTTTCGGCCGTCCTGCCGTCGGGGTCGATCCTCACGATACCGTGCCGGCCCTTATAACAGGCGACCACGTAAAGATTCCCTGCGTCGTCGAATGCCAGCCCTTGCGGGCGTCCGAAACCGCGAAACCAGCGCTCGACACCGCCATCGACGTCGATCGCATAAACCGCATCGTTACTTGCCAGCCCGGGAGCCGTCGCGAACAGCCGTCCGTCCGGCCCGAACGCCAGATGATACGCCGCAACCGATGCCTCCAAAACAGCAAAGGTCTCGAGCCGTCCAAATTCCGGAACGCGGTAGATCGTCCCCGTGCGATCACCTACATGCATCACGCCGTCATCATCGAACGCGATCCCAGTCGCAACGCCTAAGCCAGACGCAAATTCGACCGCCTCCTCGCCTCGTTCGATACGGCTAACCGTCCCGTCATTTCGATTTGTTACAAATAGCTGGCCTTGAGGGTCAAAAGCTATCCCCGTCGGATTCATCACCGAGACCGGAAGTTCATCGACATATCCGTCGGGTTCGATCCTAAATAGAGTGACATCCAGTTCCTGCCCTCGCGAACCTGACCGCGTGACGATGATCGAATCATCACCTGGGTCGACCGCTGGGTTTGCGACCACATGCATGTCGTCGGCCAACCGGCTCCCGATCGTTAGCGGCACCGATTCGCTTTGCTCCCCGCCGCTTTCAATATGCAATTGGGTGTTTTCAGTGGCAACACCCTCCGGCACGATCGCGAGTATTCGCCTCGAGGAGGCAGCAACGAGCCGGCACCGCTCCCCGCCGATATAGCAGCCGAATCCTCGATGGTGATCCACGTCGAAACCTTCGCATTCGATCGCGATCTGGCCGCCCGGGATCGCGTACTGTGGGAATACCGAATTAATTCTTCCAGCCTTATTCATTTGATAAATAAATCAAGAGTTTACGACTAAGCGGCGAACTGTGTCGAGTTGCTGCCGGAAGGCGGCGGTGGCTTCCAAATAAATTATCGTCCTGAGGGGACGCGGATAACTCAACCGTTTACGTCCCGTGCATGAATCGGATGCCGGGCATGACCGGTATGGACGCATATAGCCAGATTTGGCGTTTGGCAGCAAAATTGTGGTCCGTTTTGTCCATTCCCTGGTAATATTGTTGCCCAAATGGTCCGGTAAGACGCTCTCTCAGCGTCCCCACCGGGGCACTTCACTGGAACACAAAATCCCTCAATTGATCGGATCTTCCTTCCAAAAAATGATTGACGGTGTACATGCTCAGCGGTTAAACTATGTTTTGACGGTTTGAACCGCACGTCAGCTTTCCATTCACCAAACCGTTAAACCTCTGAAAATATAAGTCTTATATGTCAATTAGAATCGACGATCTACTGCGGATGGCGATGAGTTTTGGTGCCTCGGATCTGCATTTGCGGGCGGGTTCGCATCCTGTTATCCGGGTGAACGGCGAACTTCAGGCACTGGCGGGAGCGACACGCCTTACGCAGGATGAAACGCTCGAAATGGCATTCTCGATGATGTCTAATCGGCAAAAGCAGCATTTCAAAGAGGTTTTCGAGGTTGATATCGGCTATGGCGTGGCGGGCCTCGGCCGTTTCCGCGTAAATATTTTCCAGCAGAGAAACTCGATAGGCATCGTCGCTCGCGTCATTTCGGACACGATCCGAAGCTTTGCCGAGCTCGGACTTCCGCCGATCCTTAATAAGATCTCGGACGAAAGCCGCGGCCTTATTCTCGTAACCGGAACGACCGGTTCCGGCAAATCTACCACACTTTCCGCGGTCGTCGATCATATCAATCAAAAGCGCAACTGCCATATCGTGACGGTTGAAGACCCGATCGAATTCCTTCATAAAGACAAGGAATCGTTTATCACGCAGCGCGAGGTCGATGTCGATACGCGAAATTTTGCAGAGGCCCTGCGCGGCAGCCTTCGGCAGGACCCGGACGTCATCCTAGTCGGCGAAATGCGTGATCTCGAAACTATCGAAACTGCCCTATTGGCGGCCGAAACCGGCCATTTGGTGCTATCGACCCTTCACACACTCGACGCGGCCGAGACAGTAACCCGTATCATTTCAGCATTTCCACCGTATCAGCAGAAATCTATACGCATTCAACTCGCCGGATTGCTCAAAGCGATCATTTCGCAGCGTTTGATGAAGGCCGCGACCGGCAACAATCGCGTACCTGCGGTCGAAGTGTTGATCTCAACACCGCTTATCCGCGACTGCATCCTGCACGAAGACAGGACGTCGTCGATCCGCGATGCTATCGCGGCCGGAACATCGCAGTACGGCATGCAGACATTCGATCAATCGTTATTCTATCTTTATCAAGCGGGCCTGATAACACTCGAAGAAGCCCTGCGCGGCTCGACGAATCCGGACGAATTCCGCCTCCGGCTAGCCGGCATCCAAAACACGACAACCATGGCCAAGGAAGAAATGGAAAGAATGAGTGGTGTCGTGCAGCTGAAAGAGCTACTTACCAGGACCTAGGCTGCAATTTGTGGGTTGATTTGTTCGAAAAGCGCGAGGCCGGCTGGCTGGCCTTGTGCTTTTGTCTATTTTGGTGAACCGCGGTGGATCGTACCCGGACTCTCATGGTTGTAAACTGCGAAAATTTACGCGGTCCTGAAATCCTTGAAAATACTGGTTTTTCAAGGATTTCCGAGCACAAGTCTTGACATAAAAGCACTTGACCGTGTAGATTTTAGTTTTATCACTACATCCGGCTATGTTCGTAAGCGAATCCGATATTTTTGTTCCTCAAATTGTCCAACCGTTTTAAACGCTGGTTTTTGAGTTCCGAGAATATCGCCGTTTTTCACGCCGCGTGAGGTGATAAATATCGCAGTCCCCGAATCGTTCGGTCAATCGCTGGCCGGCTCAGGGGTTTCGGGGAAATTCTATCAAAGGAAGTCTAGACAGATTTAATGACTAATCAGGTTAATAACGAGACCGAAGAGACGACTAGCGGCGAATCTTCGGCGGCACAACAAACTCCCGTACCAGCGGTGGTTTTGGAACCCGCACCCGCGGCTTCGGCCGAGGCAGAACACGACGAGAAACATGGAGCGGATATCGATTTCGGCGCCATCCTCGAGCAGTTCGAACAGGAACAGACGATCTTTCACGCCGGCGAGCTGGTCGAAGGACGAGTCGTGGGCATTTCTGATCGTGGAATCCTGGTCGATTTCGGCTATAAGTCCGAAGGCGTAGTGCCGCTTGAGGAATTTACCGGCCCCGATGGACAGCCCACGATAAATGTCGGTGATCCCGTCGAAGTTGTGATCCGAACGATCCACACGGGCGATGCTCCGCCGCTGTTGTCGCGTTCGGACGCAATGTCGCGCAAGGCATGGACGGAGATCGAGACTGCGTATAAGGAAGAGCGTCCGATTGTCGGTAAGATCATCGACAAGACCAAGGGCGGTCTTCGCGTAGACATCAACGGCATCGAGGCATTCCTGCCAGGCTCGCAAATAGATTCGCGGCCGATCCGCGGACTTGATACCTATATCGGCGAAGACATCGAAGCCAAGATCATTAAATTCAGCCGCCGCCGCAACAATATCGTCCTCTCACGCAAGGTCATTACCGACGAGTTCGTGAACGCTCAGAAATCGGAAACCCTCGCCAAGCTGGATGTCGGCTACGTTGTGGAAGGAACGATCAAAAACCTGACCGAGTATGGAGCATTCGTTGATATCGGAGGGATCGATGGACTCCTCCACGTCACAGATATGTCGT
>JBDTZW010000079.1:0-2813 GCA_040004905.1 Acidobacteriota bacterium | reverse complement strand
GGCACTTGCACGCTCTTAGACACAACACGCGCGGTCTTAGGAGGCACTTGCACGCCCTTAGACGCAACACGCGCGGTCTTAGGAGGCACTTGCATGCCCTTAGACGCAACACGCGCGGTCTTAGGAGGCACTTACGCTCGAAAATATGCGACACGTGAGGTGTTAGGAGCAAGCGTTACTCGAAGGCTTCAAGATATTTGATCCCCGAACCAGTATTAAAGATCACGACCGACTCACCTTCTTTGACCTGATCCTGATCGATCATTTTTCGCAATGCCGGAAGACATGCGGCCCCTTCCGGAGCGGCGAAAATTCCTGTCGCCGCTCCGATCTCGCTAACAGCAGCGACCAGTTCGGCGTCCGTAACTGCAATGGCCGTGCCGCCCGAGGCTCTGACCCCATCCAGGATCAAAAAATCTCCGATCGCTTTTGGAACGCGAAGGCCGGATGCGACAGTGGCGGCATTCTCGAACTCCTCGGCGAATCGCTCGCCGCGTTCGAATGCTCGAACTATGGGCGAGCAGGTCGCGGATTGGACCGACACCATTCGAGGACGTTTCGAATCGATCCACCCCATTTTCTGCATCTCGTCGAAGGCCTTCCACATCCCGATCAACCCGGTGCCGCCGCCAGTCGGATAGAGGATGACGTCTGGTAATTGCCATTCGAACTGTTCGGCAAGTTCGTAACCCATCGTTTTTTTGCCTTCTACTCGATATGGTTCCTTCAGCGTCGAAACATCAAACCAGCCCTCGGCTTCTTTTCTTTCGGCGACGATCTTACCGCAATCAGTGATCAAGCCGTCGACCAACGTCACGTTCGCTCCGGTCTGTTGGCACTCGACAATATTTGCCTTCGGCGTGTCGGAAGGCATAAAGATAAAGGCTTCCATCCCGGCCTTAGCGGCATAGGCGGCAAGCGCGCCTGCAGCATTTCCGGCAGACGGAACCGCAACTTTTTTGACGCCGAGTTCGCTGGCCATCGAGATCGCCGCCGCCATCCCGCGCGCTTTAAAACTTTGTGTAGGATTCTGCCCCTCGTCCTTGATAAACAGATCAAGCTTTATGGGAAGTGATGCGGCCAATTTTTCGACGTGAAAAAGCGGCGTCCAACCTTCGCCGAGAGAGATAACATTTTCAGGATTCTCGACAGGAAGAACCTCGCGATATCGCCAAAGCGATGATTCGCGCTCCTTGACCGAATCCCTAGTCAAGGTCTCAGATGCTTTCTCGAGATCGTAGCGTGCAAGAAGAGGTTTACCGCATTCAACACAGAGGTTTTGCAACACGCCGGCCTCGTGTCGAAGGCCGCAAAGGGCACATTCAAGGTGAGTTACGTTCATTATTCGAATTCCTGATCCAGAAGATTCTAAAAAATTTTAGCCAACCAGAGGAAGAATTCCAAACGTTACTTCTTCCAGATAAATTCTTTGATCAAGTTAAAGGCAGCGTCAAGTCCTAAGGAATAAGTTCCGCTCTTTAGGCCGTCCTTCCAATTGTAGCGGGCCGGATACCATGTTTCGGCGGCGATGATCGAGCCAGCGTAAGTGCCTGCAACTCGGGAAACGCCGAATACGCGTTTGCCATCGGTAGACCGGGCGGTCACCGGGGAGATCAGAGCGTTTTTGATCCTCGAACCAACGCCTCGGTTTCTACTACGGTAAAATGAGCTGTCGATCTTAAAAGATTCGTCGATACCGTAGATTGCCGTGTTTTCGATCATGTCCCTACCGATATTTGACGCTACACGACGGCCAAACCCTTCCCAATGATCGCCCCACTCCTCGGGCGAATTCGTCCAGGTTTGGAACCCAGATTTCGCAATATCCTTGCCTAGAGATACTGGCCCGAACATGCTGATGAGATATCGATTGAAACGTTTCTTGGCGTCAGGCCGAACATACTGATTTCGCCGCGAAACGTTAGCAACACTACCTGGATTCGCATCAGTTTTTGACTGATCAGCGACCGATTTTGAAACAATGACTTTGTCGTTTGCTTCCGATTTCTGTGTCTGGGAAATCACGCTAAAGGTCGACGCGAATAGGATCCCTCCCAACAAAATGATCGTTCTCATATTTAATTCCTCGAACTTCCCTCGGAATTGCGCCGGGACAAGAGGACAATATATAGATTCCAAATCAAGCCGCGTTCCAACCGGAACTCATCGGGCCAACATCGGTTTCAGTTCTTTATATACGTTGTCCGTCATTATTTTTTCGCCGTCCGCATTGGGATGAATGCCGTCAGCCTGGTTGAGTTCCTTTTTCAGCGCAATATTGTCGAGCACAAAGGGCAAAAAGTTCAATTTATGCGCCGTCGCGAGATCTGGGAAAGCGTTGTTGAAATCACGCTGGTAATCGGCGCCCATCGTCGGCGGAGCAAGCATGCCGCACAAAAGGATATTGATGTTCCGAGCCTGGGCTTTCTTGATTATCCCCTCAAGATTGGCCTTCATTTTGGCAACCGGAATGCCCCGAAGCAGATCGTTTGCACCAAGCTCAAGCACAAGATATTTCACATCGCCGCTGTCGAGCACCCAGTCAGCCCGCTCGAGGCCGCCCAAGCTCGTATCGCCCGAAACACCCGCGTTTACAACCTCGAAGTCAAAGCCGTCGGTATTCAGCTTTTGCTGAAGTAGGTACGGATAAGATTCGTTCTCAGTCAAACCGAATCCAGCCGTCAGGCTGTCGCCGAATACTACGATCTTCGGCTTACTCGAAGTCGTCTTTGGCAGAACGAGCGGCCTGTTTGCGGCATTGCGCGACCTAGCTGCATCGCCGGCGACCATACAACCTGCCATCATCAACGCCA
>JBDTZW010000349.1:0-2818 GCA_040004905.1 Acidobacteriota bacterium | reverse complement strand
GGCAAGCCGCAGGAAACCGACGAGGCAAGGTTAGGCAAGCCGCAGGAAACGGACGACGCGGGCGCAGCGATAGAGAGGGCGTGGATCACGACCTATGTTCGCAAGCGGGATGCGTGGCTGGCGTCGGTCAAGCGGCTGGCGGCGTCGCGATATCGAACAAGATTTTTTCTAAATCAGATCGCGGTCGCGAATTGGGAGCTGCGGCTGCCGGTTAGGGTTCAGGGTATTTGGCTTACTGATGGTTTGTTTGAGTCGGCGGCCAAACCGCAGGCCGCCGAAAGTCCGAAGGGCGATCAGCAGTCGTCAGTCAGCGACCAGAGATCGAATCTACCCCCTCGATCTTCGACCGTCCCGTCTATGCAGGGCAGTTGTTTGGATCGGGCGGAAGAGAGGATCAACGCCGTTGCGGCAAAATTTGACCAGGTGGAATCGATGATCGAATCGGTCGTGGTGCGGAGCGATGCAGCGAAATCGTTGTGGACCACCGTGTGGGGAATAACGACGCAGGCCGTTTGGGCTTTGTTCGGATTGATCGCGGGTGTTCCGCGGGAGGTGTGGCTTGTGGTCGCAGTGATCGCGGCGGCGTTGATGCTCGGGTACCTTTACCGGCAGATCGAGCTGGGGAAGATAAGGGAAATGAGAAGTGAGAAGTGAGAAGTGAGAGATGAGTTATGCATGATCTGAAAAATATTTTATTGGCGTGGGTGAGTTCGGTGTCGGCGGTCTTTACCGCGATCGAAGCTGGGAACTTTTTCACGATAGTTTCGGCGATCGTTTTACCGGCAGTGTTTTTCGCGGTGGGCAAAGCGGTGGATGTGGCGGTGCAGTTCTATTTTCGGCTGCGCGAGGAGAGAAAAAGAGCGGAGGCACAGCCTCCAAAATTCAAATAGTCGGCGACGGAAAGGCAAGCCTTTCCGCTCATCGTGGCGGCAAGCCGCAAGGAAAGAAAGCATGAATTTGAAGATGAAGATCGGATTAGCGGCGGCGGGTGTTTTGGTGATCGCGATATTGGGAAGCTGGGCGTGGTCCAGCTATAAAACGACGAAGCTCGAACGGGCGGTCGAGTCGGCGAAAGCGGCCGCGGACGAAAAGGTTCGGGCGGCGGACGAAATGGAAAAACAGTCGGCCGAGTTCGCGGCCAAGACGGAGTACCTGGAACAAAGGCTCGCGGAAACGAGCGAGATAGCGAGGAAACAAAATGAAGAACTGGAAAAGCTTAAAAACAATACTGCGGCTCGCCGCAATGATGCTTCTCGGGCACGCAGCGTTCGGTCAATCGCCTCAACCGCAGACGACCTCTGCGCAAAGCTCGCCGAGGTCGGGCACGGATGTCAGTAGGCAGAAGGCGGAAGGCAGCCGGCAGTCGACAGACCTGATCGGAGCTTGCGCGGCGGCGGTTGAGGACCTTCGGGCGACGCGGGAATTGGCGGCGAGTTTAGAGACGGAGAATGCGGCGTTGAAGAAACAGCTTGATACTGCAACGCAGTCGATCGATCTGCTGACGGAACTCGACGTAACGCGGAAGAGCGAGACGGATGCTTTGCGGGAGGCGGTCGCGGCGAAGAATGAGTCGATAGCGGCCAAGGATTCCGTGATCGCGTCTCAGGACAAATTGATCACGTCGCTCAAAAGCAAAAAGTCATCGCCGTGGAAACGGTTTGGAGATGTGCTGATCGGCGTCGGGATCGCGGCGGTGCTGAGGTGAGGCGGTCTTTAGCTCCGGCGGAGCGTCATGTTTGTAGAAAAGGTCCGTGACCCATCGGTATCGCACCTACGGAGCTCAGAAAAGATTTCATGACCGTTGCTACAAACATGTCGCTCCTACGGAGCTATGGCGAGAACGTTCGAATGGATATTGGCCCAAAGCGGCGGAAGGAACCAGGGAATTGTTCACATATCTTCAAGCTAAAGCTTGGGGCAATTGAGGAAGAAAAAATGGGAAAGAGGGTAATAAAAAAGAAAAGAATACCGTGGAACAAATTTATTTCACCGAAGGTGGCGGCGAAGCTGCCGAACACGGTGCGTGAGCTGAGTGAGGAGGAGATCGCCGAGGCGAAAGACCTTTATTTTTCCGGGATGTCGGACTCGCAGGTTGTAAAGACCATGCGAATGAACGGCTGGGAGGATTTTTGCTCGAGTGAACTCGTCGGAAATCATCAAGCCGGAATGAAAGGTCTGGCTCCGGGCCTTGGTTGGGGGGCGGAACGCTCCGCTATCGAGCGCCGGCTCAGAGAAGAGGAGACGATAACGGCTGCCGACGCGGCGGCAGAGCCGCAGGCACTTGATGGGGCCGCGACGGAAAAGCAGAGCTTTTCCGCAAATAGAGCGGCGGAGCCGCGAGGAGACAAGTCTTTCACAGTACCGTTTCCGGAATGGCTTAAATGCCAGGAATCAAACTGGGATTGGGATTGGAAATATCAAAAAACGATCTATAAGGCGCTTGAGAAATTCGATTTTAAGAAGCCGCAGCGTCTGATGATCTTTCTGCCGCCGCGGCATGGCAAGAGCGAGCTTGTAACGGTGAGGTACGTTGCCTGGCTGCTTCTGCGGCGGCCCGAGTTGCGGGTCGTGATCGGGAGCTATAACCAAAAATTGGCGAACCGGTTCTCACGTCGAATTCGACGGATCTATCTCGAGCAGCTAGGGGCCGCCGTCGATATACCGAAGGGCGGATTGCTCAAGACGGCGGACGACTGGGAGACTTCCGCCGGGGGTGGTGTGAAGGCGGTCGGCGTGGGGGCGGGCATCACCGGATTTGGTGCGGACCTGATAATCATCGACGACCCGATCAAGAGCCGGGCCGAGGCTAACAGCGACA
>JBDTZW010000155.1:0-2830 GCA_040004905.1 Acidobacteriota bacterium | reverse complement strand
GATCTCTAATTTACAGAATTATGGCAAAAAAATATCGCGTGGGTATTTTAGGAGCAACCGGGACGGTTGGGCAGAGGTTTGTTCAGCTTTTGGAGGATCATCCGCAGTTTGAGATAACGGCATTGGCGGCGTCGGACCGTTCGTCGGGAAAGCGGTATGCCGAGGCGTGTGCGTGGAAATTGGCGGGTACGATCCCGGAATATGTCCGGGAAATAGTCGTGACTCCGATCGAACCGCCCCTTGATTGCGATCTTATTTTTTCCAGTTTGCCTTCAAATGTAGCCCGTGAGACCGAAGAGGCTTTTGCACGCGCAGGATATCCGGTGATCAGCAATTCGTCGAGCTATCGCATGGACGAAGATGTGCCGCTGCTGATCCCGGAGATCAATCCCGACCATCTGGGCCTGATCGAAAAACAGAAGAAAAATCGCGGCTACGGCAAAGGATTTATCGTCACCAATCCTAACTGCGCCATCATGAGTGTGGCTCCGCCGCTGGCCGGAATCCACCGCAAATTCGGCGTCGAATCGGCGATAGTAACAACTCTCCAAGCCATCTCGGGTGCGGGATATCCCGGCGTGGCGTCCATGGATATTTTTGACAATGTGATCCCGTATATCGCAGGCGAAGAGCCCAAGGTGGAAACGGAAACGCAGAAGATCCTTGGCGAATTTACCGATGGGTCGATCACCAAAGCGGATTTTGCCGTGTCGGCGCAATGCTTTCGAGTGCCAGTGCTCGACGGCCACACGGCGTCGGTCAGATTCAATCTGAAGAACAAGGCTACTCTGGAGCAAATTTTAGAAGCGATCGTCTCTGTTCCCGTGCTCGACTTGCATTCGTCGCCCAAGACATTTATCGAGATCACCGAAGAACATGCGAGGCCGCAGCCTCGGCTCGACCGCGACAATGGAAAAGGAATGACCGTAACGGTCGGCCGCGTGTTTCCGGACAATGTTTTTGATTATCGTTTTGTTGCCTTGAGCCACAACACTGTTCGCGGCGCCGCTGGAGCCGCCGTTCTCAATGCCGAGCTGCTGATCGATAAAAAGATAATTTAGAGAAAACGATACTCGCGCCAGAGCCGTTCGGATTCCAACAAGATTCCCTGAACGCTTTCAATTGAAACAATGGCCGTCGAAAGCTTTTCGCGATAGGCCGTTAGAATATCGATGAGCTCGCCGCGGGTCACCCCCTGGAGCGACGTGGTCATCGATTGCTGGCGGGTGATCGCAGCAGCGAAAGCCTGAACTCCGCGTGTTTTGTATATCGAGAATGCCTGTTCAAGCGTTGGAAATATTTGTTCGGCCCGTTGAAACTTCAGAAATTTCGCTTTCTGGGCGACGGAATTACAAACATCCGCCATCGCCGACCGCAGCCCGTTCTCCTCAGCACGCGAATCCGCTTTATTAAATTTTCCATGCAGTCCATCGGTCCGGCCAAACAGATTTTCAAGCGAAATTTCGAGCTCGGCATTTGTCGTGATCAGTTGCTGGATCGGCTGGCCATTGAACAACACCTGGCCGGGCACGCAGTGGGCCGCCTGGTCGTCACCCGTTGCGTAGAAATACTGGGCTTCGGCGGCCTCGACCGTCAGGATCGGCTGTATCTTGTTGAACTTTGAGAGAAAGAAAATATGGACGAGAATTTCTTTGACCGTGCTCTGCCGATTTACTTCGTGAGCGCCGGCGATCTCGGCGTCCGACCCTTCGATCGATTCAAGACTTAGAAACGTTGAGAGCCGCGATTTCGGACCCATTGAGCTTGCTCTTTGTGCCATGGTTTTTCCTGTGTCAAAATAGATTATGGAAACATAAAACGTTGACGCATCAGATGGCTGCTTTTTGCTTTGCAAACGATGTATTTCCTATTAGGATACAAGATTTTCGCGAACTCTTTGTTAAAAATTAGGGCCTTTAAATGATCGAGAGATACACATTGCCCGAGATGGGCGGGGTTTGGTCGCTTCAGAATAAATTTCAGAAATGGCTCGATGTCGAGATCGCCGTTTGCGAGGTGCATGCTGAGGACGGTGTGATACCCGCCGATGCTCTCGCTGAGATCAGATCGAAAGCCGCATTTTCGGTCGAACGGATCGACGAGATCGAGAAAACGACCGACCACGATGTCATCGCTTTTACGACAAACCTCGCCGAAAATATCGGTGAGGCGGCGCGATTCGTCCATTATGGGCTGACTTCGTCAGATGTGGTCGATACGGCAAACGCTCTGTTGTTGAAAGAATCGTGCGACATCCTCCTCAAAAAAGCGGACGAGCTGTTGACGGTGCTGAAACGGCGGGCGTTCGAGTTCAAGGACACGCCGCAGATAGGTAGGACGCATGGCATTCATGCCGAGCCTACTTCGTTCGGTCTGGTTTGGGCGCTGTGGTATTCGGAAATGCAGCGGAACCGGACACGGCTCGAACGCGCAAAGGAAGCGATCGCTGTTGGGAAGATAAGCGGTGCGGTCGGCGCCTTTGCTCACCTTTCGCCGGATGTCGAGGAAAGGGTTTGTGCAAAGCTTGGGATCAATGCCGCGGATGTGTCTACGCAGGTAATTCAACGCGACCGTTATGCCGAATATCTTTCCACGCTGGCGATCGTTGCTTCGACACTCGAAAAGATGGCCTTGCAGGTGAGGCATTGGCAGCGGACAGAAGTTCGCGAGGCACAGGAGAAGTTTAAGACCGGCCAGAAAGGCTCATCGGCGATGCCGCACAAGCGTAACCCGATCTTGTCGGAGCGCATCTGCGGCATGGCCCGGACGGTCAGGGCGAATTCGATCGTTGGACTGGAGAACGTGGCTCTTTGGCACGAACGCGACATTT
>JBDTZW010000035.1:0-9485 GCA_040004905.1 Acidobacteriota bacterium | reverse complement strand
ACTTCTCTGACGAGCCATTTTCGCCGGGCATTTCAGCCGAATAGTCATCAAATCCCGAATCGTATTCAGCAGGTCCCTCGTTGGGCGCTTCATACGGAACAACGCTGTCCGCACCGATCCCTTCGGTTTGGCCGTCGGCGTTTTGATCGAGAATATTATCCGAGATCTCTTTGACCTCTTCGCCAGGCTGAACCTCTTCGAGAACTATGTTCGCAACCAGCTCCTGTTCGACAAGTTCGGTCAATTCAAGCGATGTCATCTGCAGCATCTCGATGCGCTGACGCAATTGTGGCGTCAGGACCATCCTTTGCTGCAACTGAGTTGTGAGTCTCATCGACGACATAAATCTATTTCAGATCATTCCATCAATTCGCTTGATGAAATACCGCTTACCCCAAATTATACCGATTATGTTAAAAAAAAGAAAAAATCGAAGCAGCTAGAGGGAAAAGCGTTCGCCCAGGTAAAGCCGTCTTACATCGGGGTCGTCGACCAACTCCTGCGGACGGCCTGACCTCAATATTCTCCCGTCCGTCATTATGTAGGCTCGATCGGTAATGCCCAGCGTTTCGCGGACATTGTGGTCTGTTATGAGGATACCAATACCGTGGTTCTTTAGATACAAAATAATCTCGCGGATATCGTCTATCGCTATCGGATCGATACCTGCGAACGGTTCGTCGAGAAGAATAAATCGAGGTTCGGTCGCGAGACATCGTGCAATTTCAACTCTCCGGCGCTCGCCCCCGGAAAGAGCATCACCGCGGATCTTTCTCACGTGAGAAATACCGAATTCGTCAAGCAATTCCTCTAATCGAGAGAACCGCTCCTGACGCGGTAATTTCGTCGTTTCGAGGACCGCCAGAATATTCTGTTCGGCGGTAAGCTTTCTGAAGATCGAGGGCTCCTGCGGCAGATATCCGAGCCCGAGCCGAGCACGAAGGTACATCGGCAGCCGCGTGATGTCCTGTCCGTCGAGAGTTATCTCGCCAGTTTCGGTGGTCTCGAGACCGACCATCATATAAAACGTGGTCGTCTTGCCCGCTCCATTGGCTCCGAGTAGGCCGACGACCTCGCCGTGCGAAACTGAGACGCTGACGTCGTCAACGACACGTCGGCCGCCGTATGTCTTTGTAACGCCGCGCGCGGACAACGAGCCAACGATAGGCCCGCCGCCATTTCCGTTTGATGATGTCTCTTTTACGACTTCGAGTTCAACGACCATTAAAGCTTAGGGGAGATTTTTAACCTTGTATACGGAACGAATTCTACCCGACGAGTTCTGTTTTGTCTTACCGTCAGTGACCACCCGATGATCGCTCATGTAAACGACAAGCTGGCTGCTCTGCGACGATCCGTTCTCACGGTCATCCACCGTCGCGGGATTGCCGCGAAGGACGACATTATCCTCGGCAACATTATACTGGGCAAATTCGCCGGTTGCGCGCCGTCCCGGTTGAGTTATAACGACATTCCTCTCCGCGATCGTCTGAGTGGCTTCGTTCTTTTCGTTAAGATAAACACTTGCCGTGCCTGAAACGATACGATCTGTCCCCTGCCGGACATCTACATTCTCGTCATATTTCACCACGCGGGTCGCGCGGTTGTACGACATTTTATTTGCCGCCGCATACACGGGAAGATCCGATTCCTTTCCATTATCCTTTCGTTTTGCGTTGAAGAGCATGCTCTGGACGTTTCCCACGCCATCGAATGTTCCGGCCCGCTGATCGATCAAAAATGAATCCGCCCGAATGTAATTATTTTCCTGCCAACCTCGAGCGTTGCCGGTATAATGTCCGGTTTCAGACGCATGATCGAATTCCGCCGAGTTCGCGGTAAGAAACACGGGTTTTTGTGAATCACTGAACGGCGTTGCCCCTCCGGTCTGTTCCTGGCTGTAATAGGTCGTGCTGACGCCGCCTCGTAAATAAGACTTCTGGTTATGGGTGTCCCAATCGATCTCCTTGGCCTTGGCCCTTGCCTTTGAATCCCAAACGGTAGGTTCCCCGCCCCGCAGCCGGACCACACCGTCATTTGAAGTAAAGGCGATCTGCGACGAAATTCCGTTTCGATCAAGCTCCGAGAATTTCGCATTGCCGACCGCATCCATCCGTTCGACGTCCTTCGTCTGAGAGCTGAAACCAGCGGTCATTTTGTCGGATACGAGTGTTTGGGTTCCGCGCGTATCATCGGGGATCATGGGCACGCGGACGGCCTTGGCCTTTACCCCCGCGATGCAGCTTCGCGCATTGTTCGCACCAGGAAAGAAATCACAGTCAAAACGTGGGGCATTTACAGTAGTTTTGTAATTTTCAGCCGATGAATGAAGGGGCTCTACAAAGAGCTCAGCGTTACCAACCGCCTCGGCCTTTTCGATGAATTTACCGTCCGCGGCAAAGAATGTCCTGACACTGTCGGCCGTAACGGTTTTGTTGGCAGCGTCTGTGTTTGAATCGGGGACGCTAAGTTTGATCGATGTCCGGCCATCCGTCTGCATACGGTCGATAAGTCCTTCGCCTTTGAACCAAAGATGGATAGCTTTTGGCGCCTGCAGCGTTACGACCGAGTAATCGACGGGGTTTTGGGGTGTCATCGTAACCGTGCTGGAACCCACCGAATTAGCCACGGTCAATAGTTGGTTATCATCGAAGGTCGCGTTCAATTCAGGTGAAGCAAGCTGAGTTGTCCGATCCGCTACGGTCTGACTCAGAAACGCATTCCCCTTGGACGCAGCATTCTTAAGTTTTTTTCCCGAATTAAGCTGTGCGCTTATCGCGTCACCACGTATCAGATCGGTGCCTTGCGTGATCTCGGCCTGGCCCGTGAGATCGATCTGTCCGGACGTCTGAGAATAGACCGCCTCATTCGCCCTGATATCCGTAGGCTTGTCATCCTGGATGGTGACGATATGAACGCTGTTTTTTAGATCGAAACGATCGGCGATCTTGTCGTACAGTGCATATCCCGACTCGATATTCGTCGGCTTAGAATTTTCTTCGGCGGTCTGGATCGTGACGTTATCGAACAGCTCGATCTGCTTTAATACCGGGTCCTTCCCTTCCGGCCGATCGAATCCAGCAACAGCTCGGGCAGCTTTAATGTTTATATTTCGCGGAGGACCGGATGTCTTGTTCTTGGA
The DNA here is from genome assembly GCA_040004905.1 of Acidobacteriota bacterium. GTDB lineage: Bacteria > Acidobacteriota > Blastocatellia > Pyrinomonadales > Pyrinomonadaceae > OLB17. Next base: position 6,343 of record JBDTZW010000035.1, on the reverse strand, counting down.
TATAACATGAACGTCGACGTCGTCGGTCAGTTCTATCCGCTCGTTTATCTGATCGAACGATGCACGGCTTGATCTGATCGTCGCTTCTTTGACATTGCTCTTGGCGAGTTCGGGCGACTCGAACGTGTCGATCGCCACGTCTTTTAATAGCTCAAGCTTTTTGGCGGCTAGATGCACAACCGCACCCAGCGAGCGGCCCCGCACATTTTCCCGGTCGAAGTCGACGACGTCGGGAGCCTCGGCTATGTCGGCGGACTTTGTGTACGTGATCTGCTCGGTGCGGACATTCAATCCGTCGTGGGTATGAATATTTACACTGCCGGTGAGATAAGCGGTGAAATTCTTGTTTTCTTCGGGAACATACAAGGCTTTCGACGCATCCATTTTGTCGGACTCGTTTCCTGCATCGTCATACATCTGGAAAGAGACATTTTCGAGCTCCTGATGATTATCTGAAAAAGTCGTAGCGTGATCAGCTTTGACCAGATATTTGGGGACATTCGCATCAGTTTCAAGCCGTTCGTAGCCGTTGACCTCAGCGACGACGTCTTTTGATAGCTGTGTGTGTTCCGGCTTGAGCCTGAACGCGGCCCTATTTTTTTCACGAATGAACCCGACGGCGACGGCCAGAACACAAACCGACAAAATACCAAGCGCTGCAAAACGGACATAGCGCGGGAGGTTCGCTCGCGTATGCAGCTTTTTTAGTTCTTTCTCTTTCTTTTCCGGCACACCCTCAATTATCCGTTCGTATGTCCTCAACGACAAGTTGAAGCCGCCTGTTTCCCTGCCATTCGTTCGATTCGGGAATATAAGCTATTTCGATGCCGGTTCCGCGAGCGAAGGTTCGCCCCTTTGATTTTCTGACGCCATCCCACCAAACTGCCTCGAACCGCTTTCTAGAAGGATCGCGAAGGCTTAGCTTCAAATGCTTTTCTTTCATTATCAAAGGTTCAGCATCCAGAACCAACCCTTTGGTCAAAAACACCGGTTTCGGATTGCCCGCACCGAACGGCTCAAGAACGGCCAGTTCGTCAACCATTTTAAGGTCCAGCGTTTGTGGCGAAATGACGGCGTCTATCCGTAATTCTGGAGTGAGATCGACTTTTTCGAATAGAGCGGCGGCGTAAGAATTTAACTGGATCCGAAGATCGGAAATCCGATCGGCGCGAATTTTCATGCCCGCGGCGGCCGCGTGGCCGCCGAATTGTTCAAATAATGCTCCGCAGCTTTCGAGTGCCTGAAGCAAGTGAAAATCACCGATACTTCGAGCACTGCCGTGGGCAATTCCGTTCTCAACCGACAGGACGATCGTCGGCCGATAGAACTGGTCGGCGAGTCTAGACGCGGCGAGGCCAATTACGCCTTTGTGCCAATCGTCACCAGAAACGACTATAAAGTTCTGCTTGTCGATGTCGGCGGTTTCGAGGAGGGCGAGTTCAGTGATCCGCTGCTGCACTTGCTGCCGTTCGCGGTTTCGAGTGTCGAGTATCTCAGCGAGCCTGCGGGCCTCGGAAAAGTCCTCAGTCTCCAAAAGCTCGACGACATGACGAGCGACATCCATTCGTCCTGCGGCGTTTATTCTTGGAGCGATCCGAAATCCGATATGATAGCTGGTCATTTCGGATCGGCAGTCGGCGACCTCCATCAACGCTTTTAAGCCGACATTCGTCGTCCGCGTGAGGTCACGAAGCCCGACCGAAACGATCGCTCGATTCTCGCCCGTGAGCTTCATAATATCCGCGATCGTTCCGATCGCCGCGATCTTGAGAAAATCGGCTACACGATCTTCATGTCCGTTTTCGCGTAGAAGTACGTGGGCTAGTTTGAACGCCACACCTACGCCCGCAAGATGTTTGTCCGGATATTCACAACCTGGCTGATTCGGATTTACGACCGCGTAGGCGGGAGGATTGCCTCGTTCCTCATCCGACAGGTGATGATCCGTGACGATAACGTCGAGGCCATTCTTGCTCGCCCATTCGATGGGTTCGAAACTGCGAATACCGCAATCGACGCTGATCACCAGCGAAAATCCGTTCGCCATGGCTTCTTCGAGCGCCGGAATGTTGATTCCGTAACCTTCCGTAAAACGGTTAGGAATATGAAAACCGGTTTCGGCTCCGAGGATCTTGAGGGCTTTTCTGAGAAGAGTTGTTCCGGTCGTGCCGTCAACATCGTAGTCGCCCCAGATCAGGATCTTCTCACCATTCGCTATCGCCATCATTATGCGATCGACGGCCTGTCTCATTCCTTTGAGCAGGAGTGGGTCGTGCAGGTCGGCTATGGTCGGGGACAAGAAATTTCTGGCGGCTTCGACGGTGTTGTGCCCGCGTGAAATAAGGAGCGCGGCGATGAGGGGTGATAGACCGAGTTCCCGGGCAAATTCCGCCGCACGGTTGTGGTCGTGTTTTCGAATTACCCAGCGCTTCTCCATTAAGGACTATTGGCCTATCTGCGGACTGATCACTCCGCGCCACAGAAGGATCAAAAGAACTGTACCCAGGATCAATCGATAGATGATAAAAACGGCCGTTGAATTTCGGCGAAGAAACGCGAGCAGAAACCAGATCGAAGCATATCCGACTACGGCGGAAACAAGGGTCGCCGCTATCAGCGGGCCGAAGCTCTGCGAGGGAAGAATGTGCCAGGCTTCCTTAAGTTCAAGCAAGCCGCTCGCAAACACCGCGGGAATCGATAAAAGAAATGAAAAACGCGCTGCGGTTTCCCTTTTCTCGCCAGCGAATAGACCTGCCATGATAGTCGAACCAGAACGGCTCGAACCGGGCATTAGTGCCAATACCTGAGCACATCCGACTACGATGGCGTCGACGATACCGAGCTGCTTCAGGTCTTTTCGCTGCGAGCCGACCATCTCGGCGATGGCTAAAAAAACCGCGATCACGATGAGCATGGTCGCTATCATCCAGAGATTTTTGGTTCCCGAACCCTCGATATATTTCTTTAAAAGAAGCCCCGCGGTGCCGATCGGGATCGAACCGATGATCACCAGCCAACCAAGCCACGCTTCGTGCGAAAGCCAGATCGGTCGTACGCCCTCGGTCCCGAAAAATGTTCTGCCCTGCCGGCCGGTTACAAGTGCGTAGTGATCGCGTATGAATGCTGTGGATATATTCCAAATGTCGCCCGCGAAGTAGACCAAAACCGCCGCAAGCGTGCCGAGTTGGATAACCGCGATCGTCGCCGTTATCTGCTCGGCATTTCCGTCGTAAAGATTGATCCAGCGGCTGGCAAATACGAGATGGGCAGTAGAACTAACTGGAATAAACTCGGTAAGACCCTGGACGATACCAAGGATGATGGCCTGTATAAAATCCATAGTAATGAACGGTAAAACGGAGTGGGTCAGATCGGCAACCAAAAACGCTATTGTCAGCGACAGGCTGGAGCAAGTCAACTGGAGTTACTCGCGAAATCTCGCTCCGCCTGCGATCCAGTCGTAGAGCGGGGCAGGCATAAATCTACCGGCACGGACCAGCGTGGCCAACGGCCATGGAAAAGCGGCGAATTTCTTTTTCTTTTCGATCGCACGAGTGAAATGCGGAACGGCGTCGTCTAGTTCCATGATGAAAGGCATCTTCTTATGTCGTCCGGCGGTCAGGGGCGTCTTGATGAAACCGGGCTGGATGATCGTTACGTCAACATTCTTGCTCTTGACGTCCAAACGTACGCTCTCGAAAAACGCGGTCATGCCCGCCTTGCTGGCAGAGTATGCAGCCGATCTCGGCAATCCGCGAAAGCCAGCGAGGCTTGAGATCGCGACCAGATGGCCCGAACGGCGTTCGATCATCGCCGGAGCCACCGCATGGACGGCATTCACGGCTCCGAGCAAATTTATATCGACTACCTTTCGGACGGCGGCCGGTTCGTAGTTCCTTGTAGGCTCATCGTTTCCGCCGATGCCCGCATTCGCGATCAGAATGTCGATCCTTCCGAACTCTTGCCGCAATTTGTCCGCGGCTGCTTGAACAGCCTCGGCGTCCACGACGTCGCAAGCGAAGATCCGAGCCACATTGCCCGCAGCTTCGCATCGGCTGGCGAGATCGGACAGCATCTCTTCGCGGCGGGCAAGCAGTCCGAGGATAGCCCCGCGTTTTGCGAGGTCAACCGCGATCGCCTCACCTATGCCGCTCGAAGCGCCGGTTAGAAATACCACTTTGTCTTTGAAATAGTCGCTCATGTCCAGTGTGATGAAAGCCGATCGCCGTGTTCGTCAATAACGACAATGCATTCAATAATTCGAATATCGACCTCGAACGAATCGGTCGGTGAGGGCGAGGACCCTAAAAAGAGTTTTTGCGGCTGAAAACGCGGTCTAGTCAAACCTCGACGATCGTGGTAACGATCACGGGTTTGGAGCCGAGCTCTGATTGAATGTAGCGTTTCATGTGAATGCGGAGATTCTCTTTGAAAGCCTTGCGGTCGGCGATCTGGTCGGGACGCATTTCGCTGACGGCGTCAACAACGGCTTTTCGGGCATCGGCCGCGAAGCCGTTTGTCGGGTCGATACCAGCCACGCCTTGAAAGCTGATCTGAGGGTCACCGGTCAACTTGTGTTTTTGTTTATCCACAGTGACAACAAGAGAGATCGCTCCGCCATAGGCGAGTTTCTTGCGCTCGCGAACAACATCGTACTCGATCTCCTCCATCGATTCTTCGTCGATGAAGGTCTTATGCAGTTCGCGTTTTTCGACGACTCTCGCGCCGTATTCGTCGATCTCCAGGACATTGCCGTTCTCGATCAGCACGATGTTGTCGTCGGAGTAACCGGCGACATGATTCTTGATAAATTCCTTTTGGCGGAACAGCATTCGGTATTCGCCATGGATCGGCACCACATATTTCGGCCTCGAGGTTTCGACCATTATGCGAATGTCTTCCTGCGAGGCGTGGCCTGAAACGTGAACAAGTCTTCTCTTCTCCTCAATAATGTTGGCTCCGCGTTTATAGAGGTGACCGATCAGCCGGCTGATGTTCTTTTCGTTGCCGGGAATGATCCTCGCGGAAAGCACGACAGTGTCGCCCTTTTCGATCTCCAAACCCTTGAATGTCGACGTCGCCATGTTCCACAGAGCCGCTCGCATCTCGCCCTGCGAACCGGTGACGAGGTAGCAGATCTCGTCGTCATTAAGCGCCCGCGACGATCCGAGATCGATCATTGTTCCATGAGCTATTTTAAGTAAACCCTGCTCGGTCGCGATCTCGACATTCTTCTGCATTGAGCGGCCAACCACACAAACCTTTCGGCCAAATTCGTGGGCGATGTCGAAAATTATCTGCAGCCTGTGCATCGACGAAGAGAATGTCGAGACGATCAGGCGGCCTTCGGTCTGCTCGAATATCTCTTCGAACGCCGGGATCACCGCCTGTTCGGACGGCGTGCGGCCAGGCACTGTCGAATTTGTCGAGTCGCACAGAAGTGCCAGCACGCCTTCGTCGCCGATCCGGCTGAGCATCTTCAGGTCGTACGGTTTTCCGATCACCGGCGTGTCGTCGATCTTGTAATCGCCGGTGTGGATCAGTGTTCCGACGGGCGTGTGGATCGCGAGCGAGAAGCATTCGACGAGTGAATGCGAAGCATGGATAAATTCGATCCGGAAAGAGCCGATCTCGATCGAATCGCCCGCCGATACCCGATGCAGAAGCACGTCGTCAAGCATGTCGAATTCGCTCAGACGCTTTTCTGTCAATGCCAGGGTAAATCGTGACGAGTAAACCGGGAGATTGAATTTGCGAAGGATGTACGAGAGGGCCCCGATGTGGTCCTCGTGCCCGTGGGTGAGAATTATCGCCGTCAGATCATCGCGATATTCTTCGAGAAAATCAAAATTCGGGATCGAAATATCGACGCCGTATGGTGTTTCTTCTGGAAAGCCCATGCCGGCATCGACGATGATCATCTCATCGCCATACTTGATGCCCATGCAGTTCATCCCGAATTCGCCGATGCCGCCGAGAGGTATTATTTCTACTTTGTTCACGATAGAGAAAGTGAGCGCTCACTGCTGTAACGCCCTAGTGTAGCAGGTTTTAGGGAATTTTTACGGGGTTTTTCACTTCCAACTATATGCGGCCAACGTCACGCGTTTCACAAAAGTGTGGCACGTGCCACACTTGCAACGCCGTTCTGTGGCAGGCTATGCAGATTTTGGGAAGCGATCCGACGAAACGTTCCAGTTTGTATTAAATTGTATGACAATGTAATACAGAATTTAGGGCTCTTAAACCTACAACTCGCCTGTTTTCATACGCTTGCGAGAGAATCTAGCTCTTGTTCCATGTTCCACGGTTTCAGCACATTTTGTTTCCCGCTTCCCTCCGG
>JBDTZW010000018.1:0-2842 GCA_040004905.1 Acidobacteriota bacterium | reverse complement strand
CGATCGGGTCTGTTCGCTCGGCAAAAATGGGAGTACTGCAGATAACGCCGGCCGATTCGACCGAGGTTTCAGACAGTGGCATGTACGACACTTCGACCATCGATAAAGACATGACAGCAGTTGTGAATATAAGCTTCGCCGTGAATTAAATTCGGTTCACGCTACGTCCGCACAAAGGGCCGCCCGGGATCGCATGATCTTCGGGCGGCCTTTTTCGGCCTTTCGCACTGTCGATTTTGCCCTAATGAACAACTATGGTATTTCTTGCGTATTACATCCTGCTTTTTTGGATTTCGCCTTAAGTCGAAAATATACATGCGTCTGAATAGAAACCGTTTGTCGAGCGTCGTCTCGCTTTTCGTAATCACCTTTTTCGTCAGTGTAGTAGCGAATTTCGCACAGGGTTCGGCCGCCTATATGACCGAACCATCGATCTCGCCCGACCGCAAGGAGATCGCCTTTGTTTCCGGCGGAGACATCTGGACGGTGCCCGCCGGCGGCGGGGCGGCACAGCTTTTGGTGTCGCATCCGGCAACCGAGTCTCGGCCCATGTATTCGCCTGATGGAACACGCCTGGCATTTGTTTCGACGCGAACCGGCAATGGCGACATCTACGTGCTGAACCTCCAGTCCGGCGATCTAAAGCGCTTCACGTTCGACGATGGAGCTGATATTCTCGACGGCTGGTCGCGTGACGGGAAGTGGCTGTATTTTTCTTCGAGCGCACGAGACATTGCCGGTATGAGCGATGTGCTACGCGTCACGGCAACCGGCGGCACTCCGATGCAGGTTTCGGCAGATAGGTACACCAGCGAATTCTATTCCGCTCCCTCGCCCGACGGCAGCTCCGTCGCATTCTCGGCGCGAGGGATCGCGAACGGTCAGTGGTGGCGCAAGGGCCGGAGCCACATCGACGAGACTGAGATCTGGCTGAAGAAGGGTGACGTTTATCAAAAGATCACCGAAGGAGGAGCGAAACAGCTTTGGCCGATGTGGAGCTCGGACGGGTCGCGGATCTATTTCGTTTCGGACCGCTCGGGGCAACAGAATATCTGGACGCAACCGATCGGCAGCGAAGCCAAGCAACTTACAAATTTCAACGACGGGCGGGTGCTGTGGGCAAACATTTCCTACGACGGTAAGCAGATCGTATTCGAACGAAACTTCAAGATCTGGCAGATGGGCACTGACGGCGGCAAGCCGAGCGAGGTTGCGATCACACTGCGGGGGACGGCGGCCGGGCCACTCGTCGACCGCGTCAACCTTTCATCGCAGATCCGTGAGTTTGCGGTCGCTCCCGACGGCAAGAAGTTGGCTTTAATAGCGCGGGGCGAGGTGTTCGCGGGATCGGCGACCGACGATGGTGATGCATTTCGCGTGACCGATACACCCGCGGGCGAATCGTTCGTTGCTTGGTCGTCGGACAGTAGATCGGTCGTCTATACATCAGAACGGAATGAGAAGCTGCAGCTTTTCCAATACGACTTCCCGACTCGTACCGAAAAGCAGTTAACCACTGCCGGTGACGACTACGCCGCCCTATTTTCGCCGGACGGCAAGAACATCGCCTTTATACGCAGCGGCACTTCGCTAATGGTTTACGACACCGCCGCAAAACAGGAACGCGAGCTGTGCAAGCTCTATAACGATGCGCCGCCGATCGTCGGTAAAGGACAGCTCGCGTGGTCGCCGGACAGCAAGTGGATCGCATTCTTGACCAATTCACCCGAAACGCGTTCTTACACGAATGTCTCCGTCGTGCCCGTGACCGGCGGCCCGACCAGACCGATCAGCTATTTAGCAAATTCGAACAGCGGCTCGCTTTCGTGGAGTCCGGACGGTTCATACATTCTGTTTGATACCAGCCAACGAACTGAGGATACAGACGTGGCCCGCGTAGATCTGAAACTACGCACGCCAAAATTTCGCGAAGACCAGTTCCGCGATCTGTTCAAAGAGGAGAACCCGAAACAAAAACCGCAGCAGCCGGCAGCAACTCCGACACCCGCGCCTCAACCGTCGCCGGTCGTTTCGCCGACACCGGCTGCGAAGGAAGACGAAAACAAAAAGACCGAGATCGTTTTTGATGACATCCGCGAACGGCTTGCGTTGTTGCCGATCGGCCTCAACGTCGGGTCGCAGACCATCAGTCCGGACGGGAAGACCTTGCTTGTCACTGCCTCTGCCGTAGGGGCTTTCAACCTTTACACAATAACTCTCGACCCGCTCGCGACCGATACGTCCGCGAAACAAATAACCTCGACGAATGGTTTCAAGACCGACGCTCAGTTCTCACCGGATTCGAAGAACGTCTACTACATCGAGAACGGCCGGATCAATGTGGTAGATCTCGACAAACGCAGTCCGCATCCGGTGTCGATAGCAGTGGACATGAACGTGGATTTTGCACGCGAAAAGTTGGAGGTTTTCCGGCAGGGCTGGCGTTACCAGCGAGACAATTATTACGACGATAAATTTCACGGTGCCGACTGGAACGCCGTCGAAAAAACCTACGAACCGCTGATCGCTGTCGCAAAAAACATCGACGAGGTAAGGCGTCTGATGAACCTAATGGTAGGCGAACTAAACTCATCGCACTCCGGCGTCGGCGGTCCGAGCGGATTTAACGGGTCGCCTATCGGAAAGCTGGGCTTGAGGTTCGGCCAGGCTGAATACGAGAACAATGGGCGCCTGAAAGTGAGTGAGATCATCACACTTGGGCCCGTCGATATTATGCGAAGCGTGAAGGTCGGCGAGTATCTTATCAGCGTGGATGGAGTAAAGATCGACGGAACCCGCAATCTCGATGAACTGCTCGAGAACAAGGTCAACCGCCGCGTCG
>JBDTZW010000369.1:0-9529 GCA_040004905.1 Acidobacteriota bacterium | reverse complement strand
CAAATATCGGCAGTGGGAGCCATCGATACAGCAAATCGACGAGATTCTCGCACAAATAAATACCGAAAATCAACCGAGATCACCACCCACAACCCGACAAAAAACTTTTGTCTCTCCCCAAAACATTTTCGGCAGTCAATAAAACATTTTCGGCAGTCAACAAAATGTTTTCGGGAGTCGACAAAACATTCTCGGGAATCGACAAAACATTCTCGGGAATCGACAAAACATTCTCGGGAATCGACGAGAGGTTATCGGGAATCGACGAGAGGTTGTCGGGAGTCGCCGAAAGCTTCCAGGGAGCCGCCGAAAGGTTTTTGTAGTCGACAAAACGTTCTCGGGACTCGACGAGAGGTTCCAGGGAATCGACGAGAGCCTGTAGGGAGTCGGCGAAAGGTTCCAGGGAGTCGACGAGAGCCTGTCGGGAGTCGACAAAAGGTTCTAGGGAGTCGCCTTAAGCCTTCAATCTCTCCCCAAAAGGTTCCAGCCTGCCCGCGAAATCCTTACTTATTGCGTTTTCAGCCAGTATTTGTCGATCTTTGGCTCGTTTGTTCAAACGAAAAGGCCCGTGTCCTCACCACACGGGCCCGTTTTCAGTCCCAACGTTTCTCAAAAGACGTCATGGACGCCCCAGAAGCATAAAAGCCGCGACGACAATAACCAGTAGGATCACCGTCCAGACCAGCCACGCCCCAAAAAAGACGACGCCCCAAACCTGTCGCCAGGACGAGTCTTTGCCAAATCTTGAAACCCAGAGAGCCGGTATGCCGAGCATGAACGAGTAGAAAATCGCGGCACCAATAAGTCCTGAAATTGGACGATCAGGTATCGACGTGAGAATACCGTTACCACCTCCACGGCGTTCAAGAAGCTCACATGCGACAACAACGGCGACGACGCCGAGCCAATTAAACGGAGAGGGCGAACTGTCTTCGATCTCCTCTGTATTAAGAATGCTCATAGTCTTCCTCTCCATACTTCGTATTCCAGTTCTACGATCATTTCCGTCGCCATCGGCGCACCCCTTCGAATGCAATGTAGATTATTACCCAACCTACAGCTTTTCCGAGTGCGCCTGCCCAAAAGCTCTTCCGAATACTGGACCCAGTAATCTGGCCTTCCCGAGCTGCTTCCAGCCGCAATTTATTCATATTTGGATTCTGTGGATCGTAATAGACCCACTCAGTCTGCTGCTTTGGCAAACTCACAACTTCACATTTCCCGTCATAAGAATGCCCGTTTGCTTCAAACGTATATGAGAGCACATACGTCTTTTTCCCGTTCTGCCACACTCTCTGCTCGTACTGGTCTTTTAAATATGCGACAGCTTTTTCTGGATTTGTGTCCATTCGCTCCTTCGATTGATCATCGCGTTCCGTCTCTTCTTTTGCACCCTGATAGCCGATAACTAAGGTAATAATGAAGCCTGCCACGACGAAAACGATCAAAGCACCTGCGAAAATTCGTCCACGAATCGTAGAAGTCCGGGCTGCAGCCTCGGCCTTTTTAACTTCGGCCTCTAATTCTTCATCCGACTTGTTTAAATCGAACATAAATCGGTTTCAGAGACTCCAGTAAGCGGCATACGCTCTTTATCGGCACGAATAGTTAGTTTTTAGTCGTCGGCAGTCAAGAGGCATATTTTTCATGACATCATTGCTCGAAGAATGCTGTTAAATGAACGTTGACGTTCGCGACTCTGGAAGAAGTTACTCTGAGTTCATACGTCCCCGCGGCGAGCGTGGCGTCTATGGTATCTGATGAAATAGCCTCCTTTGAGGAATACCCGCTCGGCGAAATTTCAACAACGACATTTCTGCTTGCGCTGAACGAACCTCTTATATGCGCAGTTTTAGATAAATGGAAACGGTATGTATGGGTGTCAGAATCCTCCGTATAAGCCGGACTGAGGACATCATTTGCATCGATGAGGACCTGTGAAACAGGTGTTGGCTTTGGCGTTGGTGTGTTTACTGGCGTCGCTGTTGTAGCAACAGGAGTTGACACTGGTGTGGCTGTAGCTACCGGCGAAGGGTCAGAATTGTCTTGGGCGCTTGCTGCTGCCGCGATGAAACCCAATACACCGAGGCCAATGACCGCAAACATGGTGCTGGTCATAAACAAATACGCAGTCATTGCGAGCAATGGGGCAGGTGACGGTTGCAATTCCGGCTCGCTAACCGCTACTCCGCACTTGAAGCAAAACGAGTGACCACTTGCGAGTGATTCTTTGCAGCATTCCGATGGACTTAGTATCGGCACCGCTGTTTCTTTCTCGGTCTTCTTGTAAACGTAGTTCGCACCATATCCGTACCAGCCCACTAATCCAGCGAACAAAAAGAAAATAAAAATGGCGTTTTCGCTTGCCCACGTCGTGGATGCAAAGTGGCGTAGATATTCTCCCCAAAACTTTACGCCGTGGTGCGATGAGCAAGTTCCGCGCCCAGTGCTAAAGCTTTTCCAGCCGTCCTCACAGACGGCGCCCACGGTAGAACCTATGCTAAAAGCAAGTCTTTGCTTCTCCGAAAAGTCGTTGTAGTCCGATCGAAGATATAGCGAGGTTGGTATAGCTAGAACAACCACTACGACCGTCTGAATTAGGAATGTCTTTAAGAGCCGCTCCATAAATTGCTAAGAGCCGCAAAACCACCTAATGAACGCCTTTGGATTACATTCGATTTAACGGCAATCGGGAGTAAGGTGTAGGGCGATCACTCGGGTGAAACGAGCATCTTCTCTAAAATCATCCAAACCATATCATCGAATAAGAACGCTGACAAGCGATTTTACGAAGGATTGCCGGAGCATTTGACGAGTAAATATCTTTGCGGTAAATTATCCGGCAAGATGTCGCCCTGACATCTTCTGCGGTTTCGGCCTAGTGGGTGGGCTTAGACCGCAACTTTTGAGAAACCTCCCAGGTTTCTCCGGTGATCGGGTTTACTGATTTTTTCTCGATCACCACGAAACGCTTTCAGTAGAGGGTTAGCGTTTCGGTTTGCAACAAAGAAAGAGCGTCGGCACGCAACGCCGACGCTTTTTTTGTTCGGTCGAACGAATAGCCGTTCTCGCACGAATGGCAATTGTTACTTGACCTTATACCTATGTATAAGGTGCAGACTATAATCGTAACAGGAACGAAGCAATCCGATGCAGATAGGAAAAGTTGCAGAGCAAGCAGGCGTTAATACCCAGACGATACGGTTTTACGAGCGATCCGGTCTGCTAAATAAGCCGCCGCGAACCCAAGCGGGTTATCGCTCATATTCGCCAGCGACCGTCGAAGTCGTTCGGTTTATAAAACAGTCCCAGGAATTGGGATATACGCTTGCCGAGGTAAAGCAGTTGATCTCGTTGCACGAACACGGATCTAATGGCAATGAAATACGAGACCTTGCCGCAAAGAAGCTTCGGGATATAGCGGAACGGATAGATGCCTTGGTCGGGATGCGGCAACAGCTGCGATCATTTTTAACTTCCTGTAACTGCGGAACTCCGGAACAACCCGGATGTCCACCTATAGAGAAACTCGATTTTTCGGTGCCATGTCACCCAGTAAAACTTGACCGGAGGAAATAATGTTTAAGCTTTCATTTTGGAAATGTGCGTTTCTTTGTCTGAGCGTGTGTCTCGTCGGATGCCTGCTCCTCGCAACTTGCACAAATATCTTTGCCCGAATCACCTCAGAAGTGGACAGCTGCATCCCAGGATCGCCTGCTATGAATACCAGAGCAACCGACGTAGAAATCCCATTCGCATGTAACCCCAAGGCCCTGAATGCCACGGAACGAGATCGTTATAAGGTTGTTACGCAAGAACTTCTTGCAACAAAAAAAGAAGTAAAAGAGCTGCCGGATGGTTTTGGACTTCGTTTTGAGTCCGATTCGGAGAATATCAGAAAGGTCGCGGAATTTGTCGCCTTCGAAAGAGCTTGCTGTCCATTCTTCGATTTCGAAATGACCGTCGGGAAGAATAACGGCGACCTTTGGCTAAATATTCGAGGCCGTGAAGGCGTGAAGGATTTCATTCGATCGGAATTCGGAATCTAAAGGTCTGATTAGTCGAATATATAGCAATGCATTTTCTATTACCTTTGATCAAACGGCAATCGGGAGTAACGTGTGGGGCGATTCGCTCTCGGTGAAAAAGAGCATCTTTTTAAAAATCACAAGAATCTCGCCACTAGCTATTGGTGGCAGGAGCCTTTTTGGGCTAGCAACAGTCGTCGCAAGATTCGCCGCGAAGGGCACCGATTCCCTCTTTGACTATTATTGGCACCATTACTAGGGCAGCGGCCGGATCGGCCCACCACCAACCAAACATGGCGTTTAATGCAAGCCCCCCGAGTGTGATCGCTGACAGGTAGACGCAGAGATCAGTTTGGCGAGAATCTGCTTGGAGTGCTTTGCTTTTTATCTGCCCGGCAACCTCACGCTTTTTAAAGGCGAGAACCGGCATAACGACTAGCGAGACTACCGTAACTGCGATACCCACGTTGCTAGGTTCGGGTGATTCACGATAAAGGAGCGTTTTTACCGAGTCGAAAAGCACGTAAGCAGCCAAAAGCAGAAAACAAATTCCGACAAGCCGCAAGGCGATCCGCTCACGTCGCTCTCGTGTATGCTCGTCGTCGACCCGAAGCCTCCAGAGCAGCGCCACGCCCGATGTGCTTTCGATAAAGGAATCGAAGCCGAACCCGACAAGAGAAGGGCTGCCAGCTACGATGCCTGAACCAACGGCAACCAGACCTTCGAGCACATTCCACCCAATCGTGAAATATTCAAGCAGGACACCCCGGCGAACACTGGCGGCACGGGCAGATCGTGATAAGAGCAATTCGGCGTTCATAATTTAAACCAGACCGCATCGGCACGGAAAACTTGGATCTCCGAACTCTACTTGTAATGTCGTGTGTTCGATGCCGAATTTGTGATGTAATTCGTCCGCCGTTTTCGCAAGCATTTCGTCGTCGCAGATCTTTTCTTTAATCACGATGTGAGCAGTCAGAGCGGTTTCGGTCGCGGACATTCCCCAAATATGTAGATCGTGAACGTCGAAACATGTCGGCAGATCGGCAAGGTATTGCTTGACAGCAACGATGTCGATGCCTTCGGGAACGGCGTCAAGGGCGAGCGAATTAGAAAGTCGGCCGTAGATAACCTCGAGAATCACGAAGGCAAGATTCAAAGTGACGCCGATCGCGAAAGCTCGTCCGAAATTCGTAGGTGCATGACTGTGTTCGCGTGCCATCGGTTAGCCTTCGAGATTCAGCTTACGGCAATAGCAGTAGACAAATTCCTGCGTCGTGCCGAAGGGAGTGTTGTGCGTTTCCTCGACACTATTGACCAGGTCGAACGAATCGCCGAATTCGTCGTGCATCGTATCGGGGCTGTAGCGGACGACATTAAGGCCGCTGCATTTCTCGGGGCCTTCGACTCCGAAAGAGGCAACGATGATGTGGCCTCCAATCTTTACCGAACGCATTACGAGGTCAACGTACTTGCGGCGGTCTTCGGCGTCGGTCAGAAAATGGAAAACGGCACGGTCGTGCCAAACGTCATAATGGTTTTCGGGCAGATCCACCTTTGTAACGTCGGCCTCGATCCAGTTTACTAGCGCCGCACGCGATTCCAGACGTTGCATGCTGTCGAGGATAGCTTTGCCGGCGATATCCAGAACGCCCACGTCCACAAAGCCGTTGTCCAACAGATCGTCAACCAGCGTCGAATTGCCGCCGCCAACATCGATGATCGCCGCTTCTTTGCCAACACCTGTACCGACGATCATCTTTATCGAAGTGTCCAGATGCTCGCGAAACCAACTAACCTGATCCGAGGCCTTAGTCTGGTAAACATTTTCCCAATGTTGCTTTTTGTCCATGATGCCTATTCTAATGCCAATAACTCTCTAAATATATATAGCCATGCAAGAAAGCTTCGCCCGTTTCTGAAGCGAGGCCTTTTGCATTACATTAGATCAAACGGCAATCGGGTGTAAGGTGTGGGCGTCGCTCTACCTAGAGTATAGCTTCCACCGCGTCGCGCCTTTCCGAGAGTTTAGGAGCCAGGAGCCATTTGATCGCCGCGTATTCCTCTCGAAATACCCCGAGATTTGCCTTTGTGCGAAATTCGGCCTTTATCTGAAACTGGCGGGTTAATCCGAACTGAAGAGCAGAGGCGGTCGCGAGGAGCGCGATCTTGGTCTTGCCCACCTTGTCAAAGTGCCTTTCAACCGTTGGCATATTGATTGCTCCCGGCGCTTGTGAGAGGCAGGTATCTGTTTCGATTCGGTACAGACCGACGCGGACAGTAAATGAGGGATCATGAATGCACTCACGCTTTTGATAGTTGAACACGAGGAGTTAGAGGCGTTGTTCAAACAGGTCGAGGGGAGCGACTTACAGACTCGTAAGGCATTGTTTGTCAAGATCCGCGCAGTCATCGAGGCCCACGCACACCTTGAGGAAATGATCCTTTACCGATACATGCTGGAAACCGGCGAAGAAGACCTTCGCGCGGTGGTAAACGAGGGGATCGAAAAACATCGCAAAATTAAGGTGTTTATGCAAGAGATATCTTCATTGAGATCCGACGCTGAACAATTCGAAGAAAAGTTGAAGGTGTTTATGGAATTTACGCGCCATCACGTCGAGAAAGAAGAAACAGACATCTTTACCAAGATCACTAAACACTTCGAGCCATCCGTTCTCTACATGTTGGGAGCAAAGATGGAGGCCGAAATGACGTGGGGCGAAAACCGCGATCATGCAGGTTAAGGGTAAAAAGGGCCGTGGATAAGAAAATCGCTGCTTCGCCCGCACGTCGCAAATGATTTGTTAGGCCGTCACGTTACGGCGCTGCGTCGGGCGCACGGTCCTTACGGGTTACAGGCTCCGGACGGTTTCCAGTCCGAGGGTATGCCCCTCTGCTGCTCCGAATCATGGATAACCAAGGCGAACGCCCGCCGGATCGTCGTACCAGTGATGTTCAGTTCCATTGGAATATTTGGTCCCACCGTCATCGTTCCGCCCGGCCCAGACCTTTCGGCGCCGGACGGAGTCTCCAGACACTGCTCTCCCGCAAGCACATACCAGCCTTCGGGGCCCGGGTGTGTATGCACCCTCGAACTGTCGCCCGGCCGCATGACAGCGTACGACAGAACCGCACTGTAGCCCTTTGCAGCAGGAAGCTCTAAAGGCCCGACGATGGCGATAGCTTCACCTCCCCGCAGAGCAGTGTTTTGGGGCCCGAATTCGGAGAGCCACACTCGCCCCTCTTCTTCCACCACAATCCCCGCCGCACTCTTGGCAGCCTCCGCAGCCTCCATGCTTGAAAATGCGCTCAAATGCCAGTAGACAGGCGCTTGACTGAAATGAAGTCCCGTTACGGTGCCGATGTTGAAACAGCCAAACTCCGGTCGCTTCTCGCCCCGCGGCACGTCCACGCAGGCCACTTCGGACAAATGCTCGTGTTCGGCCGTACCAATGACAGGAGGAGAGGTAGTGGTGCAACCTGCGAGTGAAACAATAAGTACTGTAACCAGAAAGTTGAATTTCATTATCGAGTCCCCCAGTAGGTAATACTTTTCAGCAGCCTAACTTATGATTGAGCGGATGATTCCGCAGAAGCAACAAAGTTTGTGTATTATCCCGAATCATTCTTGATAATCCAATTCAAGTTTAAGGCGGACGGCCATCATCACGAGATGGGTCATCATCTGGTTTTCGCCGATGAAGGCTCGAAACGCCTGGAGCATTTCGGAAACCTTGTCGCCTGTCATGATGAGATCGTCGTTGGTGCGGGTACGCAGGGACGGCGTTAGCCCTCGAACGGCGTATAATCGGACCATGCCGGTTATTTCGGAGATCTATCCTTTCGCGAATGATGCGGAGCGATTTAGGCGGGTGTTAGCCATGCTTGCGAGGCACCTTGACGAACGAGTTACAGTTACGGGGAGCTTTGCGGTCGAGTGGCAACTACTGCGCAGGGGCGTTGCGACCCGAGGGCGACGATTAAACGATATCGATACTGTATTGGCGAAAGTTACGGGTGGTATCGGGGCGGGCATCGCCGAGGACTTTTTGATAAATCATTTTCATCCGACACGGGAGAAGGGGAATGTTTTTATTCAGCTTGTCGAGCCCGAGACCGCGACTCGCGTGGATATATTCTCGGCCCGATCGCCGTCGGTGCCCGAACGGGCGTCGAGGACGCAGCTGGGCGACACAGATGCCGCCGTGGTAGCGATCGAAGACCTGATGGCACGTCTGCTGGCGATCATCGACATCGTCATCGAAAACAAAACCATTGATCCGAAATACGTACGGAGTTTTACGCGGCTTCTGGAAGTCGGCGATTCGATCGAGGCTGCCGCTCTGTGGAGCGAATACAAACGGAGCGGCGACCTGCCGGATCTTGGCCAAACCTGGAACGACGTTCAGCGGAAACTTGCCGAGAATCCCGATCTGCTAAAACCGGAAACGTATTCGCATGACGTCGATGCGGTCTGCCCGTGGTGCGTCGATTCGGAAGCTTTTCCCGTGGCGGACAGGTCCAGGATATTTGAGGTGCTGGGATACGTTTAAAACCGCAGAACTCGTTAGTCTTACATTCGATCGAACTGGAATCGCGTTCAATGTGGAGGGCGATTCGATCGGGTGAAACGGTAAAAGTGGGGACCTGAGAAGGGGCGAGGGAATGTGTGCCGCTCCTCTGCCTGGAGGCAGAGGAGGCATGATCGCAAAGTTCGGATGTCTTTTGTCACCGCTCGCACGAGATCGGTCGAGTGTTCGGTAACGTTTGGGACCGATTCGAAGAACCTGTTCTCACCACACCTCTGTTATATTAGCGGCGGTTTGCGTCTCGATCGCCGAAAGTCCTCGGGAACTTCCCCCATCGTTCGGGGACGTCACGAGATCGACCTTTTTCGCGAAAATAGTTTGGAACAAATGCGTGTCGTGGCTCATCCAGTCACAACGGACTTCTTCGCCCCGAACGTCCGACACCATCATCGAATCCCCGCCGGATTCGAGAGTTACCCTGTCACCAATCTTAAAGAGACCCATATTGTCTATTCCCTCCGATGTATGAGTAAATAACTAGACCTTAGAGCGTTCCATCAATAATCCATTAAGCGATTACCAAGACAATATGCTTTCGCAGTCCGGCCGTATGTACGGTAACGCACGTCGAAGGCGGTTCGCTCGGGTGAGGCTTTCTACCATCCCGCCCTTCGGGCACTTCTCACAAATCAAGGCGGGCAGCTTAAGGTCTCAAAAATCACGCACACAATAGCACCAGGATATGTTGTTCGCAAAAGAAAAAGCTTTTAGAATGCGAACTAGTCGGCGGAAAGAGATTTGAAACTTTCCAGCCTCTTCTTTAGACGAAGTTCGTTCGGGATCAACATCTATTGATCCGAACTTTTATACTTGAGATCAAACGGAGACAATCATGAACAAAATGACGCGCAGAGAAGCATTGGGAGGAATATTGGTAGGCGGTGCAGCGGCTTTGGCGGCAAGCAAGGG